>NZ_CP012371.1:1926067-2247079 GCF_000619905.2 Nitrosospira briensis C-128
ATATTCACGCATATTTCTGAGCTGCCTATGCGGCAGTGAACGCTGCCGATGCTTATTTTTCTGGCCAGGATGATTTCTGAGCTGCCTATGCGGCAGTGAACCACCACAAGCCAACCTTGGCTGATGCGGTGCTTTTCTGAGCTGCCTATGCGGCAGTGAACGCCGGTGGCAAGGTCGGCGAGTGGGATGAGCATTTCTGAGCTGCCTATGCGGCAGTGAACAAGATGGTCAAGGCGCGGAAGGAGCAGATCAATTTCTGAGCTGCCTATGCGGCAGTGAACTAGATCATAAATTGTGCAAATGCTTATCACCCAACAGGATTGAACAAAATACAGCGTGCCTACCTAAAAATTCAGGTAAAAGATAAGTTATTGATTTTTAAAGAACGAATTCAGATCCTGAAAAAAAGGTCAAAACCAGGGGATTGTCGACACTTGGCTCAAGCCAAAGGCGTTAAAGTCGCCCTCGGTTACATGGGATTGGGCTGGCCCATGGTCGATGAACAGCCTGAAGGATTGCCCGGTGCTGGCGCTCCGCAATTGCACATAAGGCAGCTTCGCCAAACGGGCAAGCTCGTCCGGGATACGCTGGCGGGCCTCTTGGGCGTCCAGGTTGTGGCGTCGCATCAGCCTCCGACGCAATCGTTCTGGGCTGCTTTTAACCTGCACGCGCCTTACGACGCGATGTTTGGCATTTTCCGGGATGTGCATTGGTTGTGTCAGCGTAACGTGATCGCGCATGCCGGTCATCCAATCGCTCGCCATCAAAGTCGAAAGCGCGGCAAGACTTCCATGCAAGCGTAGCCGTGTGCCCAAATGCGGTACTCGCAAGCTAAAACCAGGAAAACTTACGCCAATGCGGGTGCTGTTATGTGCTGCCAATGCCCGATGCAGCTTGGCGTAAAGCGCACTCATGAGCTGATGGGCGGGAAACTCCGGGTCCCGCAGAACATCAATATCTATGTGGTGATCCATGGCTCATTCCTTGTCCGCATCGCCGAATACCCCACCGCGAATCAAGGTGGCCATCACAAAGTGCTGTTGCTCTGTTGCAGGTATCCGGTCTTTGAGCAGCCAGTTGTCAAGAAGCGAATAGAAATCCACTTTGTCAGTGGGTTTGCGGTATGCCTTGCCCTGTGTAGTGACTGAACCGTAGGGTTCCACTGGAATGGGGCCATTCTCCTCCGCCCCGGCGTACCAGTCGTCAATTGAGCGTAGCGCATTACCTATCTTCTGCGAATGAATGCCCGTGATGTTGTTGATGTTGTAGAGTGTTTTAGTTTTCTTTCCCTTTTTCAGATCTTTTTCGTTATTATTTTTGAGTATGAGCTCCTGCGAGGGAAATACTTCCTGTCCCGCGCCCACACGCACAAAAGCAATGACTTGCAGCAGCACGTGACGGTTGCCGGCCAGGCCCTCCGCAATGAGCGTAGTCAATTGAGCCAGCGGGGCCGCAGTTTCAGTTGGCGCATCGAAGTGGCGCAGCGACAGCGACAAGGCGTCGAAAGTCCAGGACTGTGCGGCTCGCCCATCGACCAGTTGCACGACATTGACCGAAACTTGTTCGGCCCCGAGGCGGTTCCGCCACAGAAAACGGCCATTGGCCAGGTTGCAGGCATAGCGCCGGGCTAGCTCGGCAAAGCCGTACGTATCGACATAGCCTTTTACAGTGCTCTGCAGTTTGCGCTGGTAGTCCACATTGTTGCACGCCGAAGGCGCGCCCGCGCCGCCCAGCACACGCAACGTGAAGCTCACCTTGAGGGTATCGGCATCCGCGGGCAGGGCTGCTACGTCCACAGTCTGCAGATTGGGATTTTCAATCGCGGCGTCGAGCTTGGCCGGGTCTTGGTCCTTGGTTTTCAGCCGATTGGAGATGGTGCCGCGGACGGATTTTTCTCGCACGACTACGGCGGGCCATTCCTGACTGGTGGTGCGTTGATCCCAGGAACCTGAGAAAAACAGGGCATCAGAGGGGTCCAGCTTGCGCTCGAATGCAAGCACGGACGCGGTTTTGAGAGCGGTAGTTGCCATAATAAGACTCCTTGATTTGAGTGGCTTGAGAAACAGCGAAGGACGGGGCCTGGTACTTATTAATGCAGCGGTAGAGGCCGCTGGCAGAATTGCGGTCTGGCTCCCAGACCAGATCGCTGATATTGGAGAGCCGATGGGGGCTGATCCACTGCCCCATGGAATAGACGCTTTCGACAAATCGGAATGGCACGTGAGGGTCGCGCGCACCTGCCACGGCGCCAGGATCATGCAGCTCGGAGAGCGCCACGAATCCCACTGGAATGGGCACGATCCACCCCGGGCGGCTATCGGTCACCCATTCAACTGGCTCAACGGTGTCGCCGATGGCGCGGTAGTTCAGGCGCGAGAGATCAATCCAGGCATCCAGCAAGGTCGCATGGGGCGTGGTCAGCTGCAGTTCCGCCTGCCGCGCTTCCAACAGATCGTCGCGCGATACCAGCGCAAAGCCGGGAAGCCAGTGACGGCTGAGCTTGCGGAATTCCATGCGACGTCCCTCGGGATCACCAGGCACCAACGCTATCGAGGGTCGCGGAGAGTTACGAACTTTACCCGGCAGCGGCGGAACGACACTGCCGCCCGCAATACGCATGCCCGCAATCACATCGCCGATATACACTGCCAGTTGTGCCCGTTCGGTATCTCCCAGCAGTGCCGCCGTCAGTTCAACCTCGAATACCAGGGTGATATCGAGGTGGACGCGGCCCTCTTCGACGATGGCGGCAGTGCGCCCGTCGTGCAACAGAGGATTGCGCGTCAGGTGAAAACTGCGGGTATAGCCACCTCGTGTTACCTGCGGCTCAAAGCTGTGGCAGACCACGCCGACGCTGTAGAACGCGATCCCCGCGCTCGGTCCCAGGCGCCTTTCCAGCGCGGTCATCAACCCCGTGAAGGCTGTGATGGCGGGAAAACCCCAGGTCAAAGGGCTGGAAATGGCGTTGGCGTTTTGCACGCGCAGGCGCGGCAGCACCAGCAGCGCTTTGTTCGATGGTTGCTCAGTCATCATGGCGACCCTCCCGTTCTTCGGCTTTGATCTGTTCTTGCATCCGGTTGCGCCATTCCAGAAACTCCGGGTCGCCCATGGGGAGCGGGTCACGCAGTTGTGCATTGAGCCAGTTGGCAAACAGCGCGCTCACGCGCTCGGCGGTATCGGTGGGTAGCGGCAGGCCCGCCGACGCCAAAGCCCTTTCGACGCCTTTCGGATCCAGCCAGTGTTTTATAGGGTTGGAAAGATGACACTCTGTCGCTTGGCTCCAGCCCGGCGATAGGGGGCGCAGTTCGGCGCGAAATTGCAGGAACTCGTCGATGATGCCATCGACCCACTCGGCGCGACGCCTCCGGGTCTCAAGGTTACGTGTCGGATCGGATTTCAGGAATGCCAGCAACGCCTTTACCATTCGCCGTACCTCCGGGCGCCGGTTGAAGCGGGGGAACATCGAGTCAGTTCCCAGTAACGGCTTCACGTCCATTGAGCGCCACATGGGCGGTAGCGAGGCCAACAAAAGGTTATTGCCACGCCGCTCGCTGTTGAGCTGGCTGATATTCTGAGGCTTGGTGCCGCCGAGTTTCTGAATGGCGAGATCAGGATATTCCCGCACCGGGCGGGGGCTGTATTTATCCTCTTTTTTGGCTTGGCGTGCCGCGATGGCTTCTTCGCTGAAGCGGTCGTCCTGCACCGTTTGGTAGACGCGATGCGCCAGCGAGCTGGCATATAGTGGCGCGAGTAGGTGAAAATCCGAATCGTCGTGCGGGTCGCCGCCTACCGGCCAATAAAGTTGTTTGGCGAGCGTGTGCGAGGCCACGCGACCCTGTCGTTCTGGCAGGCTGCCAAAGGCTGCCATCCACGCTTGTGCTTGTGCCGCGTCGCTGCTCAACGCCGCTGACAAATCGGCATCGCGAGCCAGGGACAAGGCCAGCAGGCTACGCCCCTCGTGTTCCAATTTGAGGAACTTGTACACGTCGAGCGCGGCTGCGTTGCCAACCACATCGCTTGTAAATTCACTCCCCAGGCAGTGGCTACCCACAACCGTCAGTACTGGCTGAACGTCCGGCGAACTGTACAGGTTGGTGCCTTTCGCATCGGGATGGATGGGCTTGAGCGAATGAGTTACTGCCTGAATCTGGCTGACGCGCCGCGCGGCGTCCCCCAGCCAGTTCGCGGGGATGAACTGCTCATGAAGCTCGGCGCGTTTGGGGTCGTAGTCCTTGAGTTTGTCGAGCTTGTCATCGAGCCGCTTTTTAAGAAAGCCGGCAATGAGTGCTCGCAATTCGGTGACACGTTGCAAATCGGTATTTCCCATTTAGTTCTCTCTTTTATTGAACAATACTAGCACGATCCGTTATACGTTTAATAGGAATTAGTATAAACTACAAAAACTGCTGAAAAGCAGCTCAGAAAGTTATGCGTTTTATTTTCACTGCCGAGTAGGCAGGGCCGATTTCCATATCGGCTTTTTTTTTACAATCTTGCTTTCGTAAATCCCAGCGCCGGATGAAAACGCCAGCCATTGTCGCTTTGTGGCAAAGTAACAGTGCCGTAACTTTCGGCGCACTTGGCCAGCGGCATATCCATTTCGTCGGCCAGTTCGACCAGTGCCTCCAAATAATCGGTCTGACCCCATGGTTCGATACCCGAGCCCTGCACATCCATGTCTGAAATTCGATCGTTGTGCGATTTTTCCAGCACCGCAAACTCTTTTTCACCACGCCGCCCATTCGGCTTGTCCATCAATTGAACCAGCTCGTAGTCATCCCCGTCGTCCGTTGGGCGCAACAATAAATCTACGCGCTTGATGTCATCCCGGCGGAAACGCTGCTGCTGCGGCAATACGGCTGTCAACAGCGCATCGTCCGGTGGCAAATGCCACCAGCACGTGGCGTTGAGCACTGAGGGCAGAGCCGTCCTGGCCGACCCGCGCTGGCGCAGGCCGGATGGAGCGGGAGCCGTGCTGGTCATTTGGACCAGCATGGCCCGGTGCATTCTGGCGTGCTCCAGGTCGGCCAGCCGGGTGCTTGGCTGCAATTTCTCGGGCGGCCGTGGCACGATTCGTGGCCGCGCATCGATCACCTCCCGCTCAACGGCGGTCAGCAGTTCGGCCATGGAGTGGGTCGCCAACCGAAAATCGTCGGTTTCAAAGCCTGGCTTGCAAAACGCCGGCTTGTCCGGTTTGCAGAAGTGCCGCAAATTGGTATCGAAGACCTGTATGTTCGCGGTTTTGCAATCGCCCTCGCGGTGGCGGCGGACACGCCCGGCCAGCTGGATCAGCGACCGCATGGACGAGGGTTCGACCACGGCCCAGTCGTAGTCGTGGTCGCGGCCGACCTCGGTGACGGGTGATCCGAGTACGATAAAAAGGTGATCGGGTTCGCCGTTTGCATCAAGCCGCTGACGGATGTCCGGCAGGTTGAACACCGCCTCGGGCTGGCGGCGGTTCAGCGCGTGATCGAGCTGGCGCTCGATGTTCGAGCGAATCAACAGCGGAAACTGCGAGTGGTAGGTGCACAGGTGTACGCGCACCCCTTCCGGCGCACCCAACCGGTACAGCGCCAGCGCAACTTCCACCAAAGGCTCGATGTTGGCCATGCGCACCAGCCCGAAGCTGACGCGCTTGCCGCTGCGGGGATCGACGCTGTGGTGCTGCGCATGCAAGTTCATTGCAGCAGCTTGCATCAGCTCGGCAAAATGGGCGGCATGATGGTCCTGTTTCAGTGCACCAAGGTTTAACGGCAACAGATGGCAACGCCGGCGCACCCCCGCATTGCCCAGCCGGTCATGGCGCTTGGCGGCAAAGGTCTGATGCGCCAGGACGAACACCGATGTATCGGTACAATCGACCTGCGATTGGTTGAACTCGTCGAACCATGCGCAGCAAATTTCCGGAATCGGGTCGGCAGCTCCTGGCCGTGATCCCCGATTGCGCTGGAAGTGCTGGCGCCCGTTGCGGTAGGCCTCGAACAACCCCTGCACCAATGCCGGCGGCAAGGTGGCCGATGACAGCAGCACGCGGGCACCCAGCAGGCCGGCCCAGTGCACCAGGCGGGTGAGCGCGGGGAGATCGTCGATATCGAAATCATCCGGCTCGTCGAGCACCAGGTCGCCGCTCATCAGTCGCAACATGGGTGCTATCTGGCGCCCGCCGCGTTCGCTCTCGGTGGCCGGAGTCAGGTGATCGATGGTGCATACCAGCAGCGGCGCCGCCAGCAGGGAGCGCACCTTCGGGTCGTGCATGACGCGGCGCAACAATGGATGTGCATCCTGGTTGCCTTCAAAAGTGACATGCGAGTTTTCGTCGAGGAGCGCCTGGCTCGACGCCGAGCCCGTGACTTCGGCCTTGCGCTCGTAATGTTCGAACAGCGCCCGGCTCGCCGAGCCGCCCACGCGAATGGCCAGGTCCTCGTCATCCAGGCCCAGCAAGTCCTGGAACGCCTTGCCCGTCTGCAGCGTCAGGGTCCGCAATCCCATGGCAAAAGCACAGCGCATGCCGCGCTCCGCGTCGGCCAGGGCATACATGATGCGCGCATTGGCCAGCGTCTTGCCGCAGCCGGTGGACGCCATGTTGACGATGAAGGCGCCATGGTGACTGGAGCGCTTGCGCATTGCCGCCGCTGTTTCCACGGCTTTGTCCTGCCAGCGGAACCGCTCGTCCAGCGACCGTTTACGCAGCCCTTTGTGGCGAGCTAATCGGGGCAGTTGCTCGTCAAATCGCGGCAGTGCGTGGGTTACTTCCGCACTGTGCCGGGCGACGCCGAGCAGGTGCTCATCCAGCGTCTGGTTGAAATCGCCATTGTCGGTGTTGGCATACAGCGGGTAGCCCTTGGGCACCTCCACGCGTCCCGGGTCCTTCCCCTTCAGGCTGGAATAATGGTGGTCTGCCAGCATCAAGCTCAGCCTGGATATGTGCATCACATACGGGTTTCTCAGCCAGCTGCCCTTGCCGGGCTTGGCGCACAGGGCAAGAAGGCGTTGTGCGAGCCGGGCCGCACGCGTGCGCCACAGATCGGTGGTGACGGGCAAGCCATGGGGAAATTGCCAGTAGTACGGCAGGGTGCTGCGATTGCCCTCATCGACCCGCTCATTCCAGCCTGCATCGATACGTTCCAGTATGTTATTCAGCAACCCGAGCTGAAACGTCCCTCGGCTGCCATCGCTATTGCATGGCAAGATCGGAAGGCGATGGTGCGTGACCACGAGCCAGCTGATAGCCTGAGCCAGGGGGGCGTGCGCAAGACGGGCAAACGGGCGTGACAAGCCCTTATCCAATCCATCGCGCTGCAACCGGTTTGGATCCAGCCAGGTTTCATCATCCTGCGATGTGGGGGCCGCGATCCGCGCAAGCCATTTCGCATCCTCATCGGCACCGACGAACGCCTCGAACAAGCGCAGTGATACCCATTCATGGCGATACTGGTTGCGTTCCTCGAGTTTTCCCTCCAGGCGCATCTGGAAAGCGCGGCAGGCTTTGCCGAGATCGTGCAGCAGCGCACTCAGCGCGGTCAGCAGGTGAATGTCTTCGCCGGTATGCCAATCGTTTTCGTCCTCATGGCGCAGAATGTTGCGTGTGGTGGTGTTGGTGGGCACGGCCCCCTGGTTGTTGAAACGGCTGGCATCCCCCACTATCCACAACAGTTCGCTATGGTCGAGCCCGCGTATCCAGTGGCAGGCCACAGCGGTATTCTTGCGCGCGGTTTTACGCAGCAGTTGGCGTAGCGTATCGAGCCCATCCTGGGTAATCGGAGTCTGCCAGGTGCGCTCGCCACGCCGCTCACCGAATTGATCGAGGATGCGCCGGGTTTCTGTCAGTGCCCGCTTGTCGCACTGCGAGATAAGCAGGATGTTCATGCGCCAGCATGGGGATGAGCTTGGGCGAGTCTGCCGATCTTGAGTGCTACTGCCTTGAGGGTGTCGATCATGAAGTCCAGCGACTCGCTGCTCGTCAGGCTTTCAATGCATGCCTGCCGGAATTCCTGCTCGGCATCACCTCGCATCGTCGAGATAAACGCCTGAGGCAGGATGATTGCATCCTTCACCAGGTCGGCCACGTCGAACACCAGTCCACCGCGGCGGGTTTTTCCGTGCAGCACTGCCAAACCGTGTGGCAGGCCAAGCACCCAGGTGGCCGTGGCTGCCAGGCCATATGCGAGGTAATTGCCGTGATCGAGAAACTGGTTCGCGGTATCGGTGCTCTCACCTCGTTGGCTACGAATAAAATCTCCATGCCGCGTTGCCTCCGCAACCAGGCGATAAAGCTGCTTGGTGAGCCTTCCTTCCTCGGTCAACAATTCCATCTGATTCGAGGCTGTCTTGATGCCCTGCGCTGGTTGCTTCAACAGTTGCTCCAGAACGCGTATATCGACCGGGAACGGGTTGTTCTTTAACCGGCTTAATTTGAACCAGCTCTGACTGATTCGCTCCAGGCGGATTTGCTGGAACTCTCTGGCTGCAGCGAGGCGTAAGGCATCGTCAAACCAGAACCGGACCCAATACTGTAAATACTCTGTGGGACGGTACTCGCTCTGGGGGGAAAACCAGGCCACCTCGATATCAATTTCGTTCGCACTGAACAATGGCGTTCCGCCACCCCCGCAAAATCCTACCAGTACGCCCGCTTTGGCCAATTCACGCATTGCAGCCTGGGTAACTGATGTGCCTGTGCCCAAGAGAATGGTGGTTGTATTGGCAATCGGTATGTTCCAGTAAAGGGAACGTTTTCCTTCGTCGGTTACATACTCGACCCGTCCACCATTGACGAGTACCCGGCAGTGCTCCAGGTAGTAAATGTTGGCACGCTTGGAGTGCAAGATCGACTTCAGATTTTTTGCGGTTATGTCTATCACAAGAACACGCTACAGGACAGCTTCCAAATACCTGCACTATTGTTGGTAGCCAGGTAAATCCGTGGCTCTGGAGTAATGTTGATTCCCACGTCGGGCTTCATGTATGTCCTTGATGTCCTGGTGTTACCTGCAGCGGAAATTAAAAGGCTTTTTATGCCATCCGCTTCGTATTTCCTGATGAGAATTCCGGGACACCTTCCTGCTCTCGAAGCAATGAACAGAAGGATGGCGTTCCTCTTTCAAAGACTCTCTGTATTTTACCGGCTCTTATAGTTCAGCCTATTGGACTTAAGTACACGTGACTTACGGAATGGGTATTGGGGGGCTACGATTAAATGACTTACTTTTTCCCGGCGTCGTTGATCGCAGCTTTGATCGCCCAGGCTTGCGCCTTACGGCGCTGTGGTGTTACTCTGGTGCCACCGATAGTCCAAAAGGTGCAAGGCACAATGACCACCACATCACTAAAGCTTTCAGATGAACTCAAGCAACGTGCTGTTGCTGCAGCTGAAAAAAAAGGGATGTCGCCACATGCATTCATGGTCCAGGCGATAGAGAGAGCAGCGACGGCAGCCGAATGGCGTGCCAGTTTCGTAAGCGAGGCTCAAGCAGCACGGGAAAAAATGTTAAGGACCGGCAAGGGCTTTGATGCCCGCGAGGTTCATTCCTATCTTAAGGCGCGCATTGCTGGCAATAATCCTGCAAGGCCAAAAGCCAAATCCTGGCAAAGCTGAGCTATTCGGAACGAGCGCTTGCCGATCTCGAAAGACTTACCGACTTTTTGATTGATAGCGATCCTTTGTCGGCAGCAGAGACGCTAGAACTGATTGAGGAAGCTATAAGTTTATTAATCCGCCACCCATTTATCGGCTGGTCCGTAGAGTATGTATTGTGTGAGTTGGTCATATCTCGCGGAAGTACCGGTTATGTGGCCCTCTATAGCCTGGAGGAAGATCAGGATGCTGTCCTGATTCTTGCGATCCGTCATCAGCGTGAAGCGGGGTATTTGGGGCGGGACGAGGATTGAGCCGTTGCATCCTCTCCAAGTGGAGGTAGAACAGCCAAAAATCTACGATTCTTCAGCAGCTTCAACTGTTTCACACGAAATCTGCAGCGCCTTTATCAGCTCGGTTTCCAGTTGGATCAGCATCCTCGATTCGTTCAATATATTTCCCGTAACCAGAAACGTGTCTTCGGCACGCTCGCCCATAGTATTTATCCTTGCGCTGTGCACATTTATGCCAAAACGCACCAGCACCTGCGCGATACGGGACAGCAGCCCCGGTTGGTCGCCGGCAACGATCGACAGGACATGATACGTACCCTTTTCGTCCGGCTCGATATCCACTTCCGGCGTAATCGGAAAATGCTTGAGATGGCGGCTCAGGCGTCCCTGCAACGGTGCCTCCAGAGGAATCACCGGATCTAATTGCTGTGTCAGTTCATGCTCTATGAAGCTGAGTGCATCACAGTGGTGTTGCGTTACGTTGAAGGGGTCGAGCACAAGAAAGCTATCGAGAGCATAGCCGTGGCGTGTAGTATGAATTTTTGCCTGGACTATATTGAAATCGATGTGATCGAAGAAATTGCAAATGCGCGCAAATAAATCCTTCTGATCCGCCGCATAGACCAGTACCTCGATGCCCGTCCCGGTTGGGGCGACACGCGCCTTCACCACAGGTATCGGCGACTTCATCTGGTGGCCCAGATGAAGCGCATGCCAGGCGATTTCCTGCGGATCATGCAGCAGCAGATAGGTTGGGCCGAGTGCCGAATACAACTGCTCATACACGTGGGCGGAAATATTATCGCGCTGCAGCAATTCCAGCACCTTGTTCCTGCGATTTCTCAGCGTGCCTTCCGCGTGGGCGGGTTCACCGCACAGATGACGCCGCGTTGCCCTGAACAGGTCTTCCAGTAGCTTGCTTTTCCAGGTATTCCATACCTTCGGACTGGTGCCTCGAATATCCGCAACGGTGAGCAGATAGAGCGCGGCGAGGCGGCGTTCGTTCCCGATGCGCTTGGCAAAGTCTGCGATCACATCCATATCGGATATATCTTTTTTTTGCGCGGTCATCGACATGACCAGATGATTTTCGACAAGCCACTCAACCATTTCCACGTCTTCCTTCAACATTTCATGTTGCTGGCAGAAACGTCTGGCGTCGGTTTTGCCAAGTATCGAGTGATTTCCCTGGCGTCCTTTGGCAATATCGTGGAACAGCCCGGCGAGATAAAGCACCTCAGGTCGTTCGAATTCACCGATGAGCCGGCTGCAAAGCGGGTATTCGTGGGCGAACTCCGGTGCGTTGAATCGGCGCAGGTTTCTCACTACCATGAGGATATGTTCATCCACTGTATACACGTGAAACAGGTCGTGTTGCATCTGGCCGACAATGCGCCCGAACGCCGGGATATAACGCCCCAGGATGCCGTAGCGGCTCATGAGGCGCAATTCACGCGTCAGCCCGCGCGGTTGGCGCAGGATTTCCATGAATAGAGCGCGGTTGCGCGGATCGCGCCGGAAATCGGCATTGATCAATGGCGCAGCCCGCCACATTGCGCGTAGTGTTGCTGCGCTACGTGCTTTCACGTCGGGATTCTTTTGCAGTAGCAAAACGCTTTCAAGAATCGCCCGTGGGTTTTTTTGGAAAACGTCCTCGTCGCGCATTTCCAGCAATTCACCGCGCTTCTGAAACCGCTCGTTGATGACGACCGGAAGCGCATCCGTATCGGGGAAAATCTCTGCGCGCAAGGTGAGCAACAGGATGGTGTTAATCTGCGTTACCGTTCTGGCGGCACGATAATACCGCTGCATCAGCATTTCGCCTGCACGGCGCGGCGGTTTGCCGCCTATATCGAGCGCATCGGCGAGAGGGTTCTGGTAATCGAATAACAGACGGTCTTCACGCCTTCCGGCGAGATAGTGCAGCCGGATACGAAGGTCTTGAAGGATGGTTTGATTATGTTGCGCGAGGCGCGCTTCCCGGTGAGTAATGAATCCCCCCCGGGCAAGATCCTTCCATGAGTTTCCCAATCCCGCAGCACGGCTAACCCACAGAATATTGTGCAAATCCCGAAGTCCGCCGGGACTTTCCTTGATATTGGGCTCGAGGTTGTATATGGCGTCCTGATATCGGCCGTGGCGCTGCTGTTGCTCAAGCTGCTTGGCAGTGCAAAACGAACGCGGCTCAAGCATCGCCCGCATCGCCAGTGAAAATTCAGTGAACGGTTGACGATAGCCAGCAAGCTGCCGAGCCTCCAGCAGACTGGTCTGCACCGAGATGTCTTTGGCGGCCTCTTCAGTACACTCCGCCAGAGTGCGGATGCTATGGCCGACGTCCAGCCCGATATCCCACAGCAATCTTACCCAGCATTCCAGTCGCGCCTTGATATCGGCGTCCATTACGTTGGCATCGCTTCCTTCTGCGGAAACCAGCACCAGGAGATCAACGTCGGAATGAGGAAAAAGTTGGCGCCGGCCATAACCGCCCACAGCCAGTAACACGATGGAACCGGGCATCGCCATTTCGCGCCAGACGTGCTGCAGAATTTTATCCACCAGCTGGCTGTGGCCCCGCAGCAACGCTGCGCCGTTCTTATCCCTGCAATAGCGCTGGTGTAACAGCTCACGCCCCTGAAGCAACGCCTCCTTGGCAGCCTCGGCGTTAAAAGGACTCGACAACGGCATAAGCCTTTTATCGAGGCGCAGCATGATATGTCAGGAACGGAATACCGGCTTCGGCGGTGCACCGGCGGACACTGTCAGCACTTCATATCCGGTTTCAGTCACTAGCACGGTGTGTTCCCATTGCGCTGACAGGCTGTGATCCTTGGTAACGATGGTCCACCCATCGGCCAGCGCGCGGATGGGCGCCTTTCCCGCATTAATCATGGGCTCGACCGTAAAAATCATCCCGGCTTTGAGCTTCAGCCCGGTACCGGCGCGGCCATAGTGGAGCACTTGCGGGTCTTCATGGAATTTTGCGCCGATGCCGTGGCCGCAGAATTCCCTCACCACGCTGTATCCATGATTTTCGGCAAACTGCTGGATGGCGTGGCCGACGTCCCCCAGATGTTTTTCCGGTTTGATTTCCTCGATGCCTCGCCACATGGCTTCATACGTGATTTCGCATAGCCGCCTGGCCTGGATACCGGGTTCGCCGACGTAGTACATGCGGCTGGTATCGCCGTGGTAATCATCCTTGATGACCGTCACGTCAATATTGACGATATCGCCCGATTTCAGTATTTTCTGGCCTGGAACGCCGTGGCAAACCTGATGATTGACCGAGGTGCAGATGGATTTCGGATAGGGTGAATATCCCGGCGGAGCATAATTGAGCGGAGCAGGAATGGTATGCTGCACATCGACCATGTAATTGTGGCACAGTGTATCCAGCTCATCAGTGGTGACCCCGGGTTTAACAAACGGCGTGATGTAATCCAGCACCTCCGACGCCAGCATGCCCGCTACCCGCATTTTTGCTATTTCCTGCTGGGATTTGAGAAACACCGTCATAATGAATTCCTGGTTGATCGAGAAAATAGGCTCAAAAACTGAAGGCTTGCATAAGGACGTCAAGCACTGCAGCTTTCTATAGGCAAGGGAATTTGGCTAAGGTTTTGTCGTTGCTCTTCTTTATATGAAGTTTATTACGTTTGATAAAATTGCAAAGAGCAACAACACTTCAGTTCCTGCCTCAGGTATTCGCGCACTTCGCAGTCTTGAGCTCGCTGCCGGGAAATTCCTCTTTCAACTGCATCATCTTTGCGCTCATGCTTTCCTCTGGTGAGCGTGCGACGTATTTGACCTGCTTCAAGTTGCGCGCGCCGATAATTGCAGACCTTACACCTTTTTTCCTGAGTGCTGCCAGAAAAGCCTGGGCGTCTTCTATATTTTCAAAAAACCCCATGGAGATGGCATTATTCCATTTACTGGTATCGGCAACGCGCGTGTAATGGGTGACCCCCAATCTCTTGAGCTCGCCCATTTTTCGTTCAGCGTGGCGTTTGCTTCTGAGCGAAGGAATATGCACCCAATAGACGGGGGCTGTACCTAACTCCTGCCGAGTTACCTTGTCGTCCAGTTCATGGGTGGTAATCGCTGCCGCAAGCCGTTCCAGATCTGCCTCAACGAACGTTCCCCATTCCAGGCAGGTTGCAGATGCGGGAAGCGCCTGCAAAAGCTTGATTTTTTCCGGTTGAAGCTCCCATGCCGGCGGGGCGGCGCTTCCGCCAGCCGGCTCCAGTTGAATGTAAGTCGCAAAGGCCAGATTGACAAACAACAGTAGAAAAAATAATGTTCTCATTTGTTGACGACTTATTATTGTTATTCAGTCTCTGCCTTGTTAAAATGCGGCGTTAACCTCAATCCCAAGAGCATCATCTTTTCGGAGTTCCAGGAATGCAAGGCATGAAGCTAATTTCCAAGATTGTGGCATGTGTTGCATTGTCGCTATCCAGTCAAATTTTCGCAGAAACAACTCCAGCAGAAACCGGTAACAGCAAGGGAGACGCAGCCAAGGGTCAGCAGATAGCAACTCAAGTTTGCGCGGCTTGCCACGGCGCCGACGGCAATAGCATCATTCCCGCAAATCCAAGCCTGGCCGGTCAGCATGCCGAGTATATCACCAAGCAACTGAATAATTTCAAATCGGAAGACGGCAAACCCGCAGCCCGGCAAAACCCGATCATGGGTGCGATGGTAGCGCCGCTCTCCGCAGAGGATATGAAGAATCTCGGCGCTTATTATGCCCAGCAGACTCCCAAACCCGGCGCGGCTCAGGATAAATCGCTGGCGGAAAGGGGTGAAAAAATATATCGCGGCGGCAATCTCGATTCTGGCGTGCCTGCCTGTGCCAGTTGCCATTCTCCCAATGGAGTCGGCATTCCACCGGTCTATCCACGCCTTTCCGGGCAGCATTCTGAATATACCCTGGCCCAGTTACGCGCATTTCGGACCGATCAGCGCACCAAAGACGTCAACAATGAAATGCATATGATCGCGTCACGCATGAGCGAGAAGGAAATGGAGGCAGTGGCCGAGTTTATTTCAGGCTTGCGCTAAAATACACAAGCCTGAACCTGAAGCTGCACCGATACTAAACCGACCTGAGAACCAGGCCGGTTTTTTTATTTCGTTATTTTCGTCGTACCGAATGCCCGATCGGCTGCATCCAGGGTTTTGCTGATTTCGGCGGCGCCGTGCGATGCCGAAACAAACCCGGCTTCGAAAGCCGACGGTGCGAAGTAAACGCCTTCCTCGAGCATGGCATGGAAAAAGCGGTTAAAGGCTTCCCTGTCGCAACTCATCACTTCAGCATAACTCGTCGGCAGGTTTTCGCGGAAATAGAGGCCGAACATGCCACCTACCGCCTGCGCGCAGAAGGCAATACCATGTTTTTTTGCGGCTGCGGTAAGACCTTCGGTCAGTTGCAGGGTGCTGGCGGCAAGTTTTTCGTAGAAGTCCGGCGTTTGCACCAGCTTCAGCGTGGCGAGGCCGGCAGCTACCGCGACCGGATTACCGGAAAGCGTACCTGCCTGATACACGGCTCCCACTGGCGCGAGACACTGCATGATGTCTCGCCTGCCGCCAAATGCCGCCATCGGCATGCCGCCGCCGATCACTTTGCCGAGCGTGGTCAGGTCGGGTTTTATGCCGTAAAGACCCTGGGCGCATTTCAGCCCAACGCGAAAGCCCGTCATTACCTCGTCAAATATCAGTAAGCTGCCGTGCCGCGTGCATAGCTCACGCAAACCCGGCAGGAAGCCAGGCTTTGGCGCTACCAGATTCATATTGCCTGCCACGGGTTCAACAATGACTGCGGCAATTTCTTCACCGAACTGGCTGAACGCCTGTTCCACACCGGCGAGATCGTTGTAATCCAGCACCAGGGTGCTGGCAGTAGTTGCTGCCGGAACTCCGGCAGAACTCGGGTGGCCGAAAGTCAGGGCGCCGGAACCGGCTTTTACCAGCAAGGCATCCTCATGACCATGATAACAACCCTCGAATTTGATGATGCGGCTTCTGCCGGTATAGCCTCGCGCCAGGCGAATGGCGCTCATGGTGGCTTCGGTACCCGAGCTCACCAGGCGAACCTGCTCGATTGACGAGACAAGTTTGCACAACAGCTCCGCTATTACCAGTTCCGCCTCGGTGGGCGCACCGAAGGTCAGTCCTTTTTGTGCCGCCGCCTGTACTGCTTCAACCACTTCGGGATGAGCATGGCCAAGAATCAGCGGGCCCCAGGAGCCGACATAATCGATATAGGTTTTATTGTCCGCGTCCCAAACACAGGCGCCTTGTCCCCGCTGAAAAAATACAGGCGTACCGCCCACGGACTTGAAGGCGCGGACCGGTGAATTAACGCCGCCGGGAATATATTCCTGAGAGCGCTCGAATAATTGCTGATTACGTGACATTGTTGGCTAACCCGTGATTATGAGAAATGAAATGCTGGTCTGGCTTGAATAACAGAGAAAACCTCTCAGCGGCGGATCGAATGTGCCGGGCGTTAAACAGGGCGTTGCTGACAGCCACCGCGTCCGCGCCCTGGCGTATCAGTTCCCCGGCATTCTCCGGAATAATACCCCCGATAGCGACAATTGGAATCCGTAGCTTCTGCTTTGCATGACGCAACAGGTCTGCGGGCGCGGACACAGCATCCGGTTTGGTGACGGAGGCAAAAAAAGCGCCGAATGCGACATAATCGGCGCCTTGCCGCTCGGCCTCGACAGCATGCTCCAGCCGTTCGTAACACGAAATCCCGATGATCTTGCCGGGCCCCAGCTTGCGCCGCGCCTCGGTGATGGGCGCATCCTTCTTTCCTAAATGCACGCCGTCGGCGTCCACCTCCAGAGCAAGATCAGGATAATCGTTGATGATGAGAGGTACGTCGAATTCAGCGCAAAGGCGGGCAAGTGATTGTGCCTGTTCAAGGCGCAACACGGCATCGTCCGTTTTGCTGCGGTATTGGACCAACCGCGCTCCCCCTGCCAGCGCCTGCTGCGTCATTGCCAGGAGGCTGGCGGTATCGGCGGCTTCCGGTGTAATTGCGTATAAGCCAAGAATCCCGGGCCGTGTCATTTACTCTTGCTTCCCTCTTCGGCGTCGGTATCGTCCCGGGCCCAGAATAACCTGTCCGGCAAATACTGTCCCATTCCGGGGCGAAACCCCGCCTTAAGCGATTGCCAGGTATATTCTTGCGCTTCATATACACCTTCGGCGAGGGGCAAGCCATTGGCCAGAGAGGCGGCGATAGCCGAGGCAAGCGTGCAGCCCGAACCGTGATATGAACCGGGTAGCCGATCCCAGGAATCGGTACGAACGACGCCACCGCTCCCGTATAAATTATTGATCACCTGCGATGTGTTTTCATGGGTGCCGGTGATGAGCACATATTCGCAACCCATATGTAAAAGGCGGGCAGCGCACTGACTCAAATGCGGCATTTCGCTGTCGTCATCGTCATCCTGGGCGAGTCGCCGTGCTTCGAAGCTGTTGGGCGTAATGATGGTCGCTTGAGGAAGCAGCAATTCGCGCATTGCAGCGACCATTTCGTCGCTGGTGAGTTCGTCGCCGCGCCCGGAAGCAAGCACAGGGTCCAGCACGAGCGGAATGTTGGGATAATCGGAAACCACCTCGGCGATAGCCGTGATAATTTCAACACTGCCGAGCAACCCGATCTTGAAAACATGAACGGGCATGTCTTCCAGCACCGCGCGTGCCTGATCCGCCACCCATTCCGGATCCAGCGCCATCACATCGTCCACGCCGGCCGTGTCCTGCACGGTAATGGCCGTGATCACTGACAGCGCATGACAGCCCATGCTGGCAAGAGTGAGGATGTCGGCCTGGATACCCGCGCCCCCGGTAGAGTCGCTGGCAGCGAAAGAAAGTACGATGGGGGGTGGCTGAGACATGGGCTAATACCGTAAAATGACATTTTAACTCAAATTACTCTTACTCATCATGCCTACTACCGAAACTCGGGTTTACCGCTGTTACATGTGTCTCATTTGCGGATACGTATACGACGAAGCCGAGGGCTCGCCGCAAGAAGGCATTCCTCCGGGAACTCGGTGGGAAGACGTTCCGATGAATTGGACCTGTCCGGAATGCGCTGCGCGCAAAGAGGATTTTGAGATGGTGGAAATTTAAATGCGTATTCTTCATACCATGCTGCGTGTGGGCGATCTGGAAAAATCCATCGCTTTTTACACCGATGTGCTGGGGATGAAGATGCTGCGCCGGAAGGATTATCCCGAGGGAAAGTTTACCCTGGCATTTGTCGGTTACCAGGATGAGGCGGGTGGCGCCGTATTGGAGCTGACCCATAACTGGGATGTGAAAAAATACGAGCTGGGCACTGGTTATGGCCATATCGCCATAGAAGTGGATAACGCTTATGAAGCTTGCGAAGAAGTGAGAAAGCGTGGCGGTAACATTACACGTGAGGCCGGGCCGATGAAGCATGGCGCCACGGTGATTGCATTCGTGGAAGATCCGGACGGTTACAAGATCGAGTTGATACAGAAAAAGGTGGTGTAGGCCGTATTATTGGCGGCACCTGCCGGATGTCAGCAAAAAGCGGCGCTTGAATGAACGGTCGGCTCTTGTCGGCATAGGCGCAGTCAAGGAATGTCATCATCCTGTTTTTCCTGCCAGGTGAGATATAACACGGCAATCGCGATAATCGCAACCGGCAGGATAACGTAAAAACCCAGTGCGTAACCCGCCCCTTCGCCGTGATCATGAGAGGGTGACGTGCTTATTATCTTGTAGCCGTGCAGCAGGCTGACCATGAGGACCAGAACAAAACCCGCTAGGCGGCGGTTCTGAATCAAGATCCGCCCAACCATCCGGTTAAGCAGGTTCGCGGCGTAGTAGCCAATGAAGTAGACCGCGACGTAGAAGATCAAAGCACCCATCAGCGCCTCTGGATTTCCAATTTACCAAGTCATCAACCGTTGCTGCCCTTCGCTGGCTTGTCTTCAATGCTTGAAGCGTGACCGGCAACAGCTACTTTCCACCGTCCACGGTTCCGGCTGAGTAATCCCGGTCGCTCTTTCTATTTTCAGCGTCCATTTTCTTTCCGGTCTTGTTACTATCGACTTCGGATTGCTGCCCTGTCTTTTTCCCACTGCGGCTTTTTGCTTCATCCGCTGAAATAATTTTTGCCGCCTTGGACCAAGGAAATTCCTGAGCCTCCCTTTGCGCGAAAACCTGCGTGGAAAATAGCGCAAGGAATAAGATTAGCGTAGTTGTCTTCATGAGTTCTAATGTGTAATAAGCAGAATGAGTCCTGGAATAAATTATTTCGGTGCGTCGGCAGCAGTTGGAGCGAAAGTGGTGGCTCCAAGTACTCCCTCTGCAAGTCATTGATATGGCGTTATGTTATCTAAAATCCATTTCCATATCAAGGAGGTGGGCTCAAATGTAGGGAGCAAATACACAGCCTGGTCCGTAGCAAATGATCTGGCGGGTTCATATTCCCCGGTCAATTTTTCGCTGCGATTCTTCAAGTCCGACAGGCTGTTAGCTAGCCCGGATGTTTCATAAATTGACGCGTGCCCTTGCTGGTCTTTTGTTTCGTATGAAAATTTCGTTCAGTCGGGCGTATGAATAACTACGCCACTCTTTCACAAAATCTCCCTACGAAACAAAATCCTGCGCAATCATCACGCGAATTTATGAAACATCTAGGCTAGAAGAAATAATTGGCCGAAAAAATTCCTTCATTATTATGGTCATAGCGATTCAATTCGAACCTTATATCAAGATCCTGGGAGAGTGCATAGCGGGTAATGAAATGAGCAGTGAAAAAACGTTTGCTTTCACCAAGGACAAAAATTTGATAACTGCCTGCAAGTTTGATCCTCAAATTTTCGGTTACGTCGTAATACGTGCCTACTTCCGCATCGCCACCCAAACGAAAATTTTGTTTCAAATGCTCGGAAAACTCTGTTTTCAGATCAGCGAAGGAATATAACAGCAAGGGTGAAAAAAAATCCGGCCGATAGGAAATACCCCTTCCGTATGTGCCCTGGATGGAATTGCAGTAGTTACAGTTGCGGTCTCTGAGCGTCTCGACCCCCAAGTCTACACGCCAGGAAGGTTTGGTAAATAAGGCATCATAGGGATTAAGCGCGGTAATAGAGAGAATTTTTGCCTGATCCAGTCTCACCCGGTCGGACTCCAGGTAATACCGAAGCTTGAAGTCCATAAAAATGATTTCCGAGTTTTTATCGTACCCCACATCCCTGGCCATCAAATCGTGATAAACCGGACGATAAGCGAATTCCAGGAAAGGCTCCCACTTATTGTGCCCGATTCCCAATCGAAAGCGATCCGTACCGTGGCCCTGGTCCGGGCGGCTCGATAAGCGTGTGATGGTATCTATTAGCCCATCGTTGGTAGTCGGCAGGCGGCTTCTCGCCAGCAAAACGGAACGCGGAATTTTTATTTCCCCGTTACTCTTTTCCTGCATGCTTTGATACTGCAAGTAGTCCATATAAGCGTTTAATACAAGTGCTTGTGACGGAGCGGCAAGGCTCTTGAAGGCAGTGTTTTCCGGTGATATTTCTCCTTTGACCATACGTCGTAATATCCGCTTCTCATCATCGACCATCTTGAGTCTCTTATGATTCATCTGGCTGAGCACTGAAGGTCGATATACCACCTGTTTTACCAGTTCGTCCTGCGCCATCAGAATTTTTACCGTATCGGTCGGGATCACACTGAAAGAAAACGGATCTTTTAATCGAAGATCAGGATTGGCAACCTCCAGCAGGGAAAGCACATGGTATGAGCAGTTTTCCTGGAAATAAAAATAATCAAAATATGTCCCACCTAATTCCCATAGGTGCAGAAGCATCGTGTTCAGCTGATCTTCGGTAAATTGGAGCTCATACTCCCAAAGATCACGGCTTTCCAGATTATTGTATTCCTGCACCTTCGTGTAGTAAGGGAAAATCGCGAAGCGGCCTGGGAACGAACCTATCAAACCTTTGAATGCGTATAGAAACGCATTGTCCGTGTCGGGAACCGCGGCATAGTTTGCACCGTAGTTCATCAAGTTATTACCGCTGCCTGTTCTCCGGCTATCAATGCGTAGCAGGGTATGTCCAAACATGGAGGCTGGATTGTCCATGAAATAAGACGCGAATACCAACGTCGCCCCGACTGGGTCCAAAGTCTTCATCCAGCGGTCGAGCCGATCGCATGCTTGTACTTCCAGGCGATTGAGGTCGAATGTCAGTTGCTGATTCAACCATTTGAAGCGGGCGGGAAAGTTACACTGCGGATGCTCTTTGCCCTTCGCAATCTCGGCTGCTGGAACAAAGAAGCTTGAGAGGGTCGCTAATAACTCTGACTCCGGATCGGCTTTTCCTTGTGGAGAGTTGAAAAAATCCATTCCATCGGCTTCACTGGTCATGCCGAGAAAAATTTTCTTGTCGTACTTTAAAAGCAGGTGCCAGACACGTTCATCGGCGAGCTTTTTTTGTTTGGCTTGGTGTTGTAATTCAGCCAGGTAATCAGCAGTGACCTTGTGTTCGGCATGAGCCGTTACAGGAAGAAAGCAAAACCAGAAAAATATCCCGGCTACCAGCAACCTGTCGGACTTGAAGAATCGCAGCGAAAAAGTGACTGGGTGAGGGCAGATTTTGAGGATCTTGAAGGCCAATAGTTATTCTATTGGCTGAAAAGCGGCGAAATATGAACCAGCCAGACGCTTTTACAGCCGATTTCCTTTAAATCCGACACGCTGCCAGGCAAACAGGCTGCACGAAGGAATCATTGGAGTGATAACAATATAGAAACGGACACAGGTTTCCACCTGTATCCGTTTCTGATTTTTTTAGTTCAAGGCGGATAGCTTGATATCACACGATTTTGCAAGTGTAGGATGGCGAGTTATTTGATTTTCAAGCTGGCTCAGTAATTCAGTTGAGTTTGCTTGATCACTCGCTACTAAATTGTCGAATTTCTCCTGAACCATCGTGCCAAATTCTTGATGGCTTGCTGCGGGACATTGATACAAGCTGGCCAGGGTATACAGATTTTCACCTTTACCTTGCGCCATTTCCTTGATCAGGCTGGTGTAATTCTCCTGTGCAAATACTTCACGCTCTTTGCTCATGTTTACCAGGCCATGATCACCGCAATTTGAAGTGCCGGACGTAATTCCGAAAGTTTGATTTCCGAATGTTGAATTGGTTGTTGAAGCGAAAACCTGCGACGCACCGGGTTTTGATCCCATGAGCTCCGACCCTAGTCCACAACCTGCTGCGCCATAGCCAGCCGCAAAAACAGAAACAGGAAGTAAAAATAGAGAAGCTGCTACTGCAATTCGACTATATCGTCCCATAATACTCTCTCCATAAAGAAGTTGACTATCATCCAAACCCAAATAGAAACATCGAATTTCCAGCTAAAACGACAGGAAAACGTTCTAGGAAAAATAAGGACTTTTCCGCTAAAACGTGTTGAATTTACGGAAGGTCTTTCAGGTTGTCAAATACTATATTTTATAATTGGGCGGCATACATGCGCTTGAGTTGGTTGTTACCAAAGGACACTCTACGTTCATCCTCATCGCTCTTTCGGGAGAAGAGACTGCTGTGGCGGTAGCGGAATCTCGATGCCGTGTTTCTGGAATTCAGACCAGATTTCGATGTTGAGGCCGGACCGTAGCCGAAGCGCCCCACCCTCGGGATCCTCTACCCACACGAATAGCTCCAGATTGATTCCGCCGGCGGCGAAGTCCTTCAGAAATACAGCTGGCTCCGGATTGCCCAATATTTGTTGCCGCTTTTTAGCGGCGCCCAGCATGATGTCCATCGCGACCTCAACGGAGCTTGTGTAACTGATCTGGAATGGCAGGATCAGCCGTAATCGGTGGTCCGAGAAATTCTGACTGATAACCGTTGAAGTAATGAAAGTATCGTTGGGAATAAGGGCTTCGGTTCCGTCGTCACTCTTGAGCACCACATACCGGGTCGTAAGTGAGGTGACTTCACCCTTGCGGCCGTCCACTGTAACGATATCGCCAATATGTAGTGAATGATCCAGAAGAATGATGAAACCGCTTATGTAATTGCTGGCGATTTTCTGTAAACCCAATCCGAGCCCGACGCCAAGCGCGCCCCCGAACACGGACAAAACGGTGATATCTACGCCGACCAATGGCAGCGCGATCAGCACGCCCACAAGTATCAGTACCGTGCGGCTGATTTTCGACAGAATCACGCGTTGATTGATATCGAGCGCTTTGGCATCCATGATGCGTGCCTCAAGCGAACTGGCGAGCCAGAGCGCTACCAGCATGCTGACTGTGAACGCGAGGATGCCTTGTACGATCAACAATACCGAAAGGCGCTGTTTGCCGATGTGGAACGAAATATCATCGAGAAATATCAGGATCTCCGGCAGAAGACCCGTTACATACAGCGCCAGTCCAATCCACACCGTCCAGCCGATAAATCGCTCCCATGGGTGCAGCCACCCCTGGCCTGAAAAAACTCTGCGAAGCATATAGACGGCTACGCGAATCAGCGCGAGCGCAAATAACAACGGGACGACAATGTTGAGTAGATGAGTCGAATACCAATGACTCAACGCCCACTTGCCGAAAACGACCAGGACAAGCGCGAAGAGAGGGAACAGGAGGCGGCCCATGCTGCGCGCGCTGATATTCAGCGTGCGGCCGCTGCCCTGGGGGGCGATACGGATCATCGCTTGCCGCCGCAACCACCACGAGAGCGCCAGCCCTGCAGCCAGTACGACAATCTGCCACAGGACGCTGACTTCCTGTGCGCCGGTGATCAGATCGCGTAACAAATTCTGGAACCCGTTATTGGATTGCATGAGGCAGGGCGGTAGCGGGTTCTACCGGTAGGGCTGAGAGTGCTTGTAGTGACGATGCCAGTTTTGGAGATAAAGATCAGTGAGAGCCGCGTTGCCGCGTATCACCAGCACATTCTCCGCATTCCTGTACTGCGCCGCGTGGGTAAAATTGAAGCTGCCGGTAATCAGGGTTGCGTCAGGACTATCCGCGTCGATCACCATGACTTTATTATGTGCGCTGGTGTGATCGGAATCCATGAAAACCGGTACGCCCTCAGCTGCGATCTTGGAAATCAGGCTGGTGGGGATACGATGGGTTTGGTCTTTATCGGCAATTACCTTGACGTCCACGCCGCGATGCTTCGCTGCAATTAATGCGTCGGCAATTTTGCGGTGGGTAAAACTGAACGTCTGCACCAGCACCTGACGATGTGCGCTATCGATAGTGTCGGCGATAAGCTTGCCGGCATCATCGCCTGGCGTAAACGCCGCTTGTACCGTGCCAGAAGCGGGAAGAACAAGCGGAGGTTTATGGTCACGACTGGAAGTAGGTTCGAACCCTGCTGCATGAGGTGCCGCAAATAGAATCGCCAGATAGCCGGCGACGGAAAGAGTGGCGCAGCGGCGTAGCGATATCATGCTTCACTCTTTACCAATTCCAGCGCAGCGGCAAAAAAACCATCCGTACTGTGCAGGCCGGGCGACAGTTGCAGGAATGCGCCGGTATCCAGGGGGATTTTTTGCTGTATCAATAGCTCGGCGCAATTCAACTGTATGAAGCGGGGGTGGCTGTTTAAAAAGTGATCGATAATTTCCTGATTCTCCTCCGGCAGGAAACTGCAGGTAGCATAGACCAGCCTGCCGCCGGGCTTGAGCAGATTGGCGGCGGACGCCAGAATGGCAGTCTGCTTGCGCTTGAGTTCTTCTATGCTTTGCGGTGATTGTCGCCACTTCAAATCCGGATTACGCCGCAACGTCCCGAGGCCGCTGCATGGGGCATCCACCAGTACGCGGTCGATCTTTCCCGTCAGGCGTTTCACTTTGATATCATTTTCATTGGTGATGAGCTGGGGATACAGATTGGACAAGCCGGAACGCTTGAGGCGCGGTTTAAGGTTGTTCAGCCGCTTTTCAGAATTATCCAGTGCATAGATGCGTCCTTGCGAACGCATCAGGGCGCCCAGCATCAGCGATTTGCCTCCAGCACCCGCACAGAAATCGACCACCATGTCGCGGCGCTTCGGTCCGAGCAGATAGCCCAGCAACTGGCTGCCTTCGTCCTGGATCTCCACTTTGCCGGTGACGAATAGTTCGTGGCGATTGATAGCGGGTTTCCCCGCAAGGCGGATACCGATGGGCGAATAAGGGGTCGCGCTGCCTTCAATGCCGTCTTTGCCCAGTACTGCAAGAACCTCGTCGCGATTCGCCAGCAGCGTATTGACACGCAGATCGAGCGGCGCCGCTTGTTGCAGCGACCGTCCCAGATCAAGTATCTCGCCATCGCTCATGAAATTGTGCAACTTTTCCACCAACCAGACCGGGAACTCAGCCTGGACATCAAGTGGCTGCGCTTCCAGCGAAACCGACTTGATTCCCATGAGCGACTTTGCTTCCGTTTCGCTAACGAGCGATATCAGTTCACGCATATTCAAACCCTGGAATCTGGCCAGGTAGGCAAGCAGCAACGAACGGGGAGTGGCAATACTGACCGCGCGCTCGATAAAAAACCGGTGGCGCAAAATGCCGAACACGGTTTCCGCAACAAATGCGCGATCGTTTACTCCAAGTGTCGGGTTTTCTCGGAAGAAATGCCGCAGTATCGAATCTGCCGGATGTTCCAGCGGAAGCACGGCACGCAATGCAGCGGTAGCCATGTCCAGATGAGCAGGAGTAAGACGCATCTATTGTCGATTATTGGGGAAAGCAGGCGAGGGATGCGCGGCCCGCATGGGCGCGCTCGTAAACAACAAGCCGGCAGGACCGTATTAGCTGATATCGGTTACCTGCCGTTTTTCAATCAGCGCAGGCGTCCCTGTTTAAAGCTGCCGGCCATTTTGTCTGTGTAGCTTATGTTGGTAACCATCTGATCCGTAACAATGCCCATTTTCTCAGCCGCAACGATGCGCACCGGCAACATGTGATGGTCAACGGCAAGCCAGATTTTCTTGTCGCGCTGGCCTTCACTTTCCAGACGCTTTGTCAGTACGATGGTTTCCAGTTTACCCATGGGCGTGTCCAGCGTTTCTTTTCCAACTGTATAGTGGGCTAATTCGAGGTGCTTGCCATCGGTTTCATGGAGGTCGATCACCTTGCCTGAGACAGCGGAAACGGGGGAGAACATAAAGCTGTAGGGCAGGCTCAGCTTGTCCTGAACGTCGGCAGGCAAGGCCTTTTGCTCTTCTCCGCGCTTATGTTGAAGTGTCAACAGCTTCTTGTCCCAGTCGAAAATAGCTACCTTGGGTAGCTTCTTGCCATGCTGATCCGAAAAACGTCCGGGGCGCAATGCCCCTTGCGCTGTAATGGTTCCCTGGCTGTCACGCACCACGCTTTCGGGTTGTGTCAGCGCCAGTAGTCCTATGGCGCGGGATTCGCTATTGATCTCATAGCTACGTTTACCACTTTCCTGCCTGATTTTCAACGTATCGTTCACTTCGCCTTCGAGCGCGCCAGACGTTATCGAATAGCTGATGTCGACCCGGGCGGGGACATCAGCGGCACCAGCGGAGAAAACCGAAAAACTTAAGCCCCACAGCAACGCAATGGATAAATATTTCATTTGTATAATTCCGGTGAGTATAAAACTGAGTTGTCGATTCCGGCGTTGCTCACCTCAACATGATTATCGGAGAGTTTCAGCCGGTCTTCCATGAACCACCGCACGGCCTCGGGGTAAATGCGGTGTTCCTGTTGCAGTACCCGTGCCGCGAGAGTTTCCTCGGTATCGTCCGGTAATATCTGAACTGCGGCCTGGACGATTATTGGGCCGCGATCCATCTGGGAGGTAACGAAATGTACCGTACAGCCATGTATCTTTACACCTTCCTGCAACGCCTGCCTGTGACTATGGAGGCCTGGAAAAGCGGGCAGCAATGAGGGATGAACGTTCATCAGCTTCCCCCGATAACGGTCGACAAAATCATCTCCCAGAATTCGCATGAAACCCGCGAGCACTATCAGGTCGGGCGCATAAGCATCGATTACATCGGCCAGCGCGGCGTCAAACGCCCGGCGTTCGGAATAGGACCGTTGATCCAGCACCCTGGTTTCACAACCATGCATTTTTGCAACCTCAAGTCCTGGTGCATCAGGCTTGTTGCTGATGACTGCAGCGATCCTGACGGGGAGCTTTGCTTCGATCAGCGCTTGCATGTTGCTGCCGCGACCGGAGATGAGGATCACGAGAGATTTCATTATTTTAGCAGCGGGACTCGGCTTATTCTTTACACGCACTGCCGATTACTCGAAGATTGTTTGCGCTTCATCCGCATGGCGCTGCTGAATCATGCCTATATGCCACACGGTCTCGCCAGCAGACCGCAAAAGCTGCATTGCACTATCGACAAATTCCGGCGCCACTACCAGCACCATGCCAATGCCGCAGTTGAATACACGCTGCATTTCCTGTTCGTTCACATTGCCTTGCTGTCGAAGCCAGTGAAAAAGGGGAGGCATATCCCATGCATCGCGTTTCAATATCGCTGTGACGCCTTCCGGCAGGACGCGCGGGATATTTTCCGTCAAGCCGCCGCCCGTAATATGTGCCATGCCTTTGACCGGCAGATGCTTCATCAGTTCGAGCAACGGTTTTACATAAATGCGCGTTGGCGCCATGATGACATCAATTAACGCTTTACCGTGGAAATCCGCTGACAAATCCGTATTATTTTTCTCGATGATCTTGCGGATCAGCGAGTAGCCGTTGGAATGTGCACCGCTGGAAGCCAGTCCCAATACCGCATCGCCTTCCCGAATAGTCAAGCCGGTGATAATCCGGTCTTTCTCGACGGCACCTACCGCAAAGCCGGCAAGATCGTATTCTCCCTCCGGGTACATGCCCGGCATTTCGGCGGTCTCGCCGCCGATCAAGGCGCATCCCGCCTGTTCGCAGCCCTTTGCAATGCCTTTCACAACGCGGGTGGCCGTTTCCACGTCCAATTTCCCGCATGCGAAATAGTCCAGGAAGAACAACGGTTCCGCGCCTTGCACCAGGATGTCGTTGACGCTCATTGCCACCAGGTCGATACCGATACTGTCGTGCTGGCCGGACTGGAATGCAAGCTTCAATTTGGTGCCCACGCCATCGGTGCCTGCTACCAGCACCGGATTACGATATTTTTTCGAAATCTCGAACAATGCCCCGAAGCCGCCTATGCCGGCGAGCACTTCCGGACGCATGGTACACTTGGCGTAGGGCTTGATATTCTCCACCAGGCGGTCACCCGCGTTGATGTCCACGCCTGCGTCGCGGTAGGACAAATGGGTGGAGTCTGGGTTGGGATGCTCGAATTTGGATGAAGTCAAGTTGAGTTCTCGCCTTATTGCAGATAGAGTGCCGTTTTCAAAAATGGCAATTTTAACGTAAATGGTCACGAGAGTCGCTGCTTCGTGTATGACTCCGACATGTCATGGTCAGCCATCGTCAATACATGATCGACAACTCATGGGCAACAACCCAACAACTTTACCCCGTAAATGAAGCAACTGCTGCTGGATATCGCCCCATCGCCGCCGCCCACGCTGGTTAATTTCGTGCCGGGGCGCAATACCGAGCTATTGCAGACCCTGGATAATATTCTTGCCGGATCGGAGTGTGAGCGTTTTATTTATTTGTGGGGTGGAGCGGGGTGCGGTAAAAGTCATTTGCTGCAGGCGATAGCGGGGATACATATGCACCATAAAATGAATACAGCATATTTCGCGTGTGATGCAAACACCAGTTTCGCCGCAGGCAGCGAAGCCGATTGCGTAACCGTGGACGACGTGGATCGGCTCAACGCCAAGGCGCAAATCGGCTTGTTTAATCTCTATAATCATATTCGTGACGAGGCTCACGCGTTACTTCTGGTGAGTGGCACGGTCGCGCCGGCGCAATTAAAATTGCGCGAAGACCTGGTTACGCGCCTGGGATGGGGTTTGGTGTATCAAGTTCATGAATTGACCGACGAGGAAAAAATAAAAGCCATGAAAAGTCATGCAACCCGCCGCGGGCTTGATTTATCGCAGGAGGTATGCGACTACCTGCTCCGGCACCAACGCCGCGACTTGCCGTCTTTGATGGCTACGCTTGACGCGTTGGACAGCTATTCGCTGGCCAGTCAGCGTAAGGTCACCGTTCCGCTGGTGCGTGAATTATTGCGGGTAGCATCATGAATCTGGCGCTATTTGACCTCGACAATACGCTTCTGGCCGGGGATAGCGATTTCCAGTGGGCGCAATTCCTGATCGAGCAGCGCGTGCTCGACCGTGAAGTGTACGAAGCCCAGAATGTCGAATTCTACGAGCAATATAAATCCGGAACGCTGGATATACATGAGTTTCTGGATTTTCAGCTGAAGCCGTTGTCGCGTCATCCCCGAAGCCAGCTTGATGCCTGGCACAGCGAATTCATGAAGGAAAGAATTCTTCCATTGATAACGCCGGATGCGCGCGAGTTGATTAACAAGCATATGCTCGGCAGGGATCTATGCATCATCATCACCGCCACCAATCGATTTGTGACCGAGCCGATCGCACGGGAACTGGGAATAAGCAATCTGATTGCTACCGAGGCGGAACAGCGAGATGGTGAATACACAGGCCGGGTTTCGGGCCTGCCTTGTTTCAGGGAAGGCAAGATAACGCGGCTGGAAAGCTGGCTGGATGAGCATAATCTGACATGGCTATCGTTTCTGGAAAGCTGGTTCTACAGCGATTCGTTGAACGACCTTCCGCTACTCAACAAGGTTACCCACCCGGTCGCGGTGGATCCCGACGCAACCCTCAAGGCTCATGCGGAAAAAAAAGGATGGCCCATCATCAGCCTGCGATAACCTGGATAATAGTGGGAGTGCTATGCCCGGGCCGCGATGATAGTGGCAAAAGCAGAAAACACGACAAAGCTTGCTCGTTGATTCGGTTATTGGTTCGGGATCTGGCGTGCTGATCGTTCACAAATTGGCCTGAGCGCCCGAGTGAATTCCGCCAAGCACCCTTTATTGCTGCTGATTTTCTTCTTTCTGCTGGGTCTCGGCAGTCTGTTTACTGGACTGCTGTTCGGCAGCGTGGATATCCCGATCCTCGGCATTATCGATGTCCTGTTGTGGCCGACCGATAGCATCACTCACCAGATCATCTGGCAGCTTCGGTTGCCGCGTGTATCGGCGGCATTTGCCTGCGGCGGCCTGCTGGCCCTTGCGGGCGCGCTATTGCAGGTTCTGCTGCGTAATCCCCTGGCTGATCCCTATATTCTGGGCGTATCGGGCGGAGCGGCAGTCGGTGCGCTCCTTGCGATGCTGCTGGGATGGGGGCTCGTGTTGACGAATCTGACATCGTTGGCTGGTGCACTGACGGCAATTGCCATTGTGTTCGGCTTGAGCTTTCGTGCCGGCGACTGGAATCTTTACCGGTTGCTCCTGACAGGCGTGGTACTGTCCGCTGGCTGTACGGCGCTGACTACCTTGATCCTGACGCTGGCACCCGCCCGCGATATAAAAGGCATGCTATTCTGGCTGATGGGCGATATTTCGCGCGCTGAAGAACTGACGCCTGCATGGGCGATGCTTATCATCGTAACGGCTTTGAGCATGCTTTTTTCCGGCAGCCTCAACGTTCTGAGCCTCGGCCAGATGAAGGCGAAAACGCTTGGTGTGGCGGTACTGCCACTGCAGATCGGTATCTACTTTTGCGCCTCGTTGGCGACCGTATCCGCGCTGATGCTGGCGGGTGCCATCGGATTTGTCGGCCTGATCGTGCCGCACGCCGTGCGCTTGCTGGGCGTTAACGATTTTCGCTGGCTGCTGCCCTTGGCAGTGCTCTGCGGAGGCAGTTTCCTCACATTGGCCGATACCCTGGCTCGTACGTTGTGGGCACCGCAGCAATTGCCCGTGGGCGTGCTGACGGCATTGCTGGGCGTACCGATGCTGTTGATGTTGCTGTCGAGAAAGCATTGAACCTAAATCTGGCAGTTGACCGCTTATTTATCAGTTAAGCGCCCTAATCAAAGAGGATTTTTTCGTATCCTGCGAGCTTTGTCTTTTTGGTAAGCTCGCTACGGGGCGCAGTGAACAATTTTTGCGGCACAGCGCTGTGTTGCAACTCCTTGGAATGGAATGACCATTCCGCGTCGTTGCGCCTTGCTCTGCGCCCCAAAAACCGCTCACTCCACCCCGTCCAACTGCCAGATTTAGGTTGATCGTTTCGAGTCTATCTCAAACGGAGGTTGCCATTTGATGAACCTGTTCCAGTATCGCGCGTTACCGGCCAGGAGATGAATTCTGTAAGTTCATCATCAACCCCCGAACCATCCCTTGAGTGGCTACCCACTGAATTGCCTGCAGGGACAGTTCACCTCTGGTATATGTCCATCGCGGACACGAAGATTCCGTTCGATCATCATCTATCCGTTCTCGACGAGGAAGAGCGGCACCGGGCAGAACGGTTCCATCTCGATCACGATAGAGTCCGATTCGTTTTGGGTCGTGCTTCCCTGCGTTGCCTGTTGGCGCGATACAGTGATTCCGATCCTGCGCTCATCCAATTTAAGCAGAACCGCTACGGTAAGCCGTTTCTCCAATATCCGGCCAGTTCTGTTCAGTTCAACGTAACGCATTCCGGCAACTACGTATTCCACGCGATCGCGCATGGAACCGAGGTCGGGGTAGATGTTGAAGTCATCCGCGATTCTGCTGGGCTTGCATCAATTTCTTCGTATTTTGCCGCTGGCGAACAAGGCTGGCTATTGGCGACCGACCCTCAGGCGTGGAATGGTGCATTCTTCACGCTATGGGTCTGCAAGGAAGCTTATATAAAGGCGCTGGGCCGAGGGCTTTCAAAGCCTTTGAACAGCTTCGAAATCAGCCTCGCGATGGGAAAAGAGGGAGTGGAGCCAAGGGTTCTCTTCGACTCCGATGACGCTGCTGCCCCAGCCTCATGGCGGTTGGTGATTTTTGAGCCTGGGCGGAACGCGCTGGGCTGTCTCGCCGTCAACCGTACTTGTAAAATAGTCGAGCTGCGTGAATACGGCTCCGGTGCGTTGTTGCGGCGGATATCCCTGTAAGAGAAAGCGCTGCGTCAGGCTATCGTGAATTTCAACGCGTCCGCACGAAGCACTGAATATAAGCGTCCCCGGTGTCGTTTTTGACATAATCGGTGGTTGCGTACGATGCATAGGATCGACGCTCGACGACGATGCGATCGAAGTGATGGACGAATTGCCAACGTAGTACCGGCCGTGTGGAGAAGCAGGGGATAAAAACGCCGCCTTGCCGCAGGGCGCGCGTAACCGCCGGCATGACTCCCGCCCATAGCCCCTCATCGTCCCACAACGTCACGGGGACGAGGTAGGGATCGAAAAAAATGCCGTCGAGGCTTTCCGGTTCGATCTCCTGGATATATTCAAAAAAATCCGCGTGAACGATCTCCAGCGCCGGCGGCGGCGATGGATTTCGCTCGCGGAAGAGTTCTATCACCTGGGGAAATTTTTCGATTACGGTGTGATGACGGGTGGCTGGGTTGCTCGCGATGCGCAGTGCCGAGATACCCAGTCCCAGGCCCACCTCCAGGAACTGCGAGCCATATTTGCAGAGAATGTCCGCGGATTCCCACATCAATGCCGTTTCCCACCCTTGCATCGCCTGACCGTCTTCGATGAGGAGAGTGACTTCATCCCCATCCCCTTCTATGAGCTTTATCTCCGGGTTTTCTATTTGCTGTATCTCGTTCATTGTGCTTTCTCCTCAAAATGCATCATCATCCTAGATCCGGCAGCTGGACGGCGTGGAGTGAGCTCACCAGAAAGGTGAAGCTTACGGGGTACGAAAAATCCTTTTCAGTTATATAGTATTTAGTTAATAAATGAGCGGTCAGTTGCCGGATTCAGAATGATGTCATTGGCGGCAAAGCGGTCCAGCAGCGCCTTGAGTTCTTTGGAAAACACGGGCTCTCCGAGCGAGGAAACTTTTGCCCGATAGCGCCAGCGCGGCAGTGGCTCGATCTTTGGCAAAGGTGTATTCTCCGCCTGCGCTGTCGTCACCACTGACGCCAGATCGGCGATAGTGGGGGTCTCAAAAATCTGTTGCAGCGGAACTTCTACACCGAACTCGTCGCGTAACCGCGACATTACCTGGGTCGCCAGGAGGGAGTGCCCTCCCAGGGTGAAGAAATTGTCCCGAATACCGATGTGTCCGATTCCAAGTATCTGCTCCCATATCGCCACAAGCTTTGCCTCAGCAGGCGCGTGAGGCAAAACAAAGCCTTCGTTCCTTATTTCCGGCACCGGCAGCGCCAGCCGATTGATCTTGTCGCTGGGTGTCGTGGGCAGCTCCTCAAGTGTTACGAACACTGACGGCACCATATAATCGGGCACCCGCTGGGCGAGATGCCAGCGCAAGTCGTTGTCGGCCGGTGGTTGCCCTGAATCCGCAGAATCTGCCGAGCCTGTCGAGACATAGGCGATCAGCCGCCATTCGCCAGCGTATTCCTGCGCGATGACCACCGCTTGTTTTACACCAGGGAATTGGAGGAGGTGGTTTTCGATCTCGCCCGGTTCGATGCGATAACCCCGAATTTTCACCTGGAAATCCCGCCGCCCGATGAACTCGATGCCGCCATCTGGAAGCCGGCGCCCGAGATCGCCGGTGCGGTAAATTCGCCGTCCTTCGTCTTCCGATGGAAACGCTGCAATACTACCCTGCCGCCAATAACCCACGGCGATGAAGAGACCGCGCAGCACAATTTCCCCTGGGCAGTAGATATCCGCAGGCTGTCCAGCATCATCCAGCAGCAGAACCTCGATGTCATCAACCGGGTAACCGACGGGCACGGCGTCGCGCACAGGCATCGTTTTACTGTCGATGAAGCATTGCAGCACCATCGTCGATTCCGTGAGGCCGTAGCCATTGACCAGCAGGCAATCCGGAGTGAAGTGCGCACGGAAAGAATCCACATCGCGGCGGTACACGGCTTCACCGCCAAGGACGACGAGGCGGATTTTCTCCAGATGCTCCATTCCCGTCAGCGCATTGACAAGATGGCGAAATATAGTCGGGGCGGAATGAAAAACCGTAATCTCCTGCTCTACGAGGCAATCGACGAGTGCCTCGATGCCATGCTCCCGCACAGAAACAGGGTAAACCGCAGCGCCGTTGAGCAGGGCACCGAAGATATCCTGAACAGCAGCGTCAACGCCGTATGAAGAGACAAAGGTCAGCCGGTCATCGGCACACAAATGCAGGTTGTTACTGTAGTTCCGGACTTGGGCCAGGACATTGCGGTGAGTTTGCACGACACCTTTTGGTTCTCCTGTGGATCCTGAGGTGTAGAGAATATAGGCGATGGCATCCGGCGAGATGGCTGGCGGCGGATCCGCATCGAAGCGCTCGTTCTCGGCAAAGCGGATCACCTGAGCCTGTTCCGTGGAAAAATCTTCGATTTCGGTCAGGACGGCGGCTGCCATGGAATCGGCTAAAAGCCTGTTAATCCGGGGCAGAGGATGAGCGGGGTCGAGCGGGACATACGTCTTGCCTGCCTTCAGCACCCCAAGCATCGCCGCGATCATGGATGCGCCATGGCGGAAAAGCAGGGCGACCCGTTCCTCGCCATCTCCGCGCAGGGCGAGGATGGCGTTGGCGACCCGATTGGAAAGCTCCTCCAGTTGTGTATAAGTCCACTGCTCATTTTTAGTCTTGACAGCGGTGTTATCAGGATAACGCGTTGCCTGCTCTCGGAAACGGCTTCCTATCGATTGCTCGATCGCTTGCCCGCAGAACGCTATAGATCGATTCTTGGGCGTGACAATGTTTTTTCCTGAAGGTATCTGACGAGTGAGGCGCAGTTGCGCGAGCGACACGTCAGGGTCGGCAGCGATCGCTTCCAGAAGATTGGTGAAGTGGTCGAGTATGTATCTCACGGTGCCGTGCTCAAAAAGATCGCGTGCATATACCGCGTGGAGCCGGATGTTCCGGTCGTATTCGATGGCATAGAGGGTGAGGTCGAATTTTGCCGACTCCTCATCGGCGTTGAAATCAGCGTTGGCATCGAGTTCAGCATCAGGCAATTCCGCCTTGTCGTCAGCCTTATCGTCGGGCTCGTCAGGCATGCGCCCATCGATATTGAGCAGGTTGAACATCACCTGGAACAGCGGTGCCTGGCTCAGATGTCGTGCCGGGGCGAGCCTGGCCACCAGCATCTCGAAGGGCATATCCTGATGTGCGTACGCCTCGGTTGCCACCGTGCGCACGCGCTCGAGCAGCGCGGTAAATGACGGATCGCCCGACAGGTCGAGGCGCAAGGCAAGCGTATTGACGAAGAATCCGATCAACCCTTCCAGTTCGCTGCGAGTGCGATTGGCAATGGGCGTGCCGATCACCAGATCGGGCTGTCCGCTGTAGCGCGCCAAGAGCGCGCCAAAGGCAGCCAGAAGCGTCATGAACAAGGTAGCGCCTCGGTTTTGTCCCAGCTCGCGCAAGCGCGCGGTCAGCGCCGCATCGAGGCATACACTGCAGCGCCCGCCGCGATAGCTCGACTGCGCCGGACGTGGCCAGTCGGCAGGCAGGGTAAGCTGCGCCGGGGCATCTTCCAACTGCCTCTGCCAGTAGGCGAACAGTCCGTCCAGCCGCTCGCCCTGTAGAATGCGCCGCTGCCAGCAGGCGAAGTCGGCGTACTGGATCGGCAGTGCCGGCACTGCAGGCTGTCCGCCTTTCACCCTGCCGGCATAGAGTGCGCGCAGATCGCGGTGCAGGATCTCCAGCGACCAGCCATCCGCGACGATATGATGCAGCACCAGCACCAGCCAGTGATAGCCGCTCTCAAGGCGTACCAGGCTGGCGCGCAGCAACGGGCCACGGACAAGATCGAAAGGAGCGTCAAGTGCCGCGGCGTGATGGGCGCGGGCGCGTGCCAGGCAGTCAGCCGGCGGCTGGCTGACATCCACCAGCGGCAGGTCGATGCGCAAGCTTGGTGCAATGAGCTGCACCGGCACGCCGTCCACCGCGGCGAAGGTGGTGCGCAGCGCCTCGTGGCGGTCGAGCAGGTCGGCCAGGCTGTCTTCCAGCGCCTGCCGGTCCAGCGGACCCTCGAAAGGCAGCACGGTACTCAAATGATAAACCGCACTGCCCGGATGCAATTGCTCGAAAAACCACAACCTTTGCTGCGCAAAGGACAGTGGACAGGGGTCCATCCTCAGCCCTGCGGGGATAGGGGGTTCAGCGGTGCCGATTATTCCATGGCTTGCTTCTTGGCCTGCTTCGCTTATTTCTCGCGCAAGACCGGCCACCGTGGGCGATTCGAACAGGCTGCGCAACGGCACTTCAATTCCGAAAGCGTCCCGGATTCGGGAGATTACGCGAGTCGCCAGTAGCGAGTGACCGCCCAGCTCAAAGAAATTATCCTCGACCCCGACAGTATCGATCCCGAGAACCTCTGCCCAGATTCGTGCAACTCGCGCTTCTCCTTCTGTGCGCGGCACAGTGGGCGCACGCCCGAGGTCCGGACGGGAACGATCCGGTGCGGGTAGCGCTCGCCGGTCGATCTTGCCGCTCGGCGTAGTGGGCAGCCTATCGAGAGAAATGAATGCTGCCGGCACCAGGTACGCCGGCAGACGTTCTTGTAGAAACCGGCGAAGCTCCCCGATTGCTGGCCGCGTTTCCGTTCGGGCCACCACGTAGGCGACCAGCCGACGCTCACCGGGATTGTCTTCCCGCGCCACGACAGCGGCCTCACGTACGGCTGGATGCGCAGCGAGCACCGCCTCCACCTCCCCTGGTTCAACGCGAAAACCCCGTATTTTCACCTGGTTATCGAGGCGGCCGAGAAACTCGATATTACCATCGGGAAGATAGCGGGCAAGATCGCCTGTTCTATAAAGTCGCACTTCCGGATAGCTTGAGCCGGTGACGAATTTTTCCGCAGTGAGCGCTGGGCGGTTGAGGTAGCCGCGCGCCAGGTTATCCCCGCCGATATACATCTCACCGGGAACGCCGATAGGCGCCGGGCGTAGGCCAGGGTCAAGCAGATGGATGGACGTATTGGCGATCGGGCGGCCGATAGGGGGTAGAAGCGGCCAGTCATCGGGTAAATCCGCAAGAGTGAAGGCGGTAACTACATGGGTTTCCGATGGGCCGTAATGGTTGTGCAGCCGGCAGCCGGGAATATTCCTGAACAAGGCGCGGATTTGCGGGGTGACCTGCAACTGCTCGCCAGCGGTGATGATTTCCCGCAAGGTCGCCGGAAGCGACTGTATGCCCGAGGCGGCTTCCGCCAACTGCTGTAGCGCAACGAAGGGAAGATACAGCCGCTGGATTTCCTGCAGGCTGATGAACCGCCATAATCCCGCCGGGTCCTGCCGCAACGTTTCCGGTACCAGGACCAGCATCGTGCCTGCGCAAAGGGTCGAGAAAATCTCCTGGAACGAGACATCGAAGCTCAATGGCGCAAATTGCAGCGTCGTACCGCCGGGGCCCAGTTCCCGATACTGCCAGCTGATCAGGTTGGCCAGCGTGCGATGCGGCATCGCCACGCCTTTTGGCTTGCCGGTCGACCCCGAAGTGTAGATGACGTAGGCGAGGTTCTGCGAGGTCGGTAGCTTACGAAGATCCAGCGAAGTGTCCGGCGCATCGTCCGATAGCGGCGCCAGAGGTTCGTCGATGCACAAGGCACGTTGGGTTGGCAGCCGCTCAAGCAGCCCGCGCCGCGTGAGCAGGAGCGGTGCGCCGCTGTCTCGCAGCATGAATGTCAGTCGCTCATCCGGATATGCCGGATCGAGCGGCACGCAGGCGCAGCCGGCAATAAGGATGCCAAGGATGCCGATCACCATCTCCGGCGAGCGTTCGACGCAGAGTGCCACCGGCATATCGGGACCGACGCCGAGTCGGCTCAGATGGCGGGCAAGCAGATCGGCACGATCATTGATCTCATGATAGGTGAGCCGAGTGTCGCCATATACGATAGCAATCGCATCGGGCGTACGCGTCACCTGTTCCCGAAAAAGTTCGTGAATGCAGCGGCTGCGAGGATATTCAGCCTGGTTGTGGTTCCAGTCGGCAAGTTGCTGGCGCTCCGCAGCCGTGAGCAACGAAAGGTCAGCCAGCTTTACGTGTGGCTCCGCCGGATGCGCGATCATCGCTTCCAGCAGTGTGCGCCAATGATCGAGCATGCGCATGACTGTGGCGTCGTCGAAACGCGCCCGGTCATACAGAAGCCTGAGCAGGAGTTCTTCGCCGGGCGCAGCGATAGCCGTCAACGGATAGCTGGTACGTTCGACGGCCCGGGTCGAGTTGGGGGCATGGCTTTTCTTTTCCTCGGCCGGCAACTCCCGCTGAGGATAATTTTGAAAAACCAGGAGGCTTTCAAAAAGGGGCAATCCTGCAGGAATCTCGCTCAAGTGCTGGATTTCAGCGAGCGAACCATACCCATATTCCCTGTTTTCGAGCTGGCGGTCCTGCAGCTTCTGTAACCAGCCAGTCAGGGTATCCGTTTCCGCGAGGGAGACGCGCAGCGGCAATGCATTGATGAAAAGCCCCAGCATCGATTCGACCCCAGGAAGTGCTTCAGGCCGGCCCGCGACGATGACGCCGAAAACAATGTCGGTCTCTCCGCTGTAGCGGCTCAGGAGAAGCGCCCAGGCGGCCTGAACCAGGGTGTTGAGCGTTACCTGGTTTGTTCGCGCGAAGGATTCAAGCGCGGCGGTCGATTCGGCTGACAGCAGGATGTGCCCTTCAGCATGTCCCTCGGCGCCTTTGCGGGGGCGGTCTACGGTCAGTGGCGTGGCGGCCGTAAAGCCATGGAGTACTCGCTTCCAGTAAGCGCGGGCGGCATCCCGGTCCTGGTCCTGCAACCAGGCGATATACTCTCGGTAAGGACGCGGTGGAGGCGGTTCGTATCGGACATTGCGCCGGATAGCCTCATAAAAATTTCCAATCTCAGAGAAGAGAATCGGTACGCTCCATCCGTCGAGGAGAGCATGGTGATGGCTCCAGATAAACTCGAACTGATCGTCACCGGTGCGGATCAGCGCGATTCGCATCGGCGGCGCTTTCGAAAGATCGAAACCTCGCCGCCTGTCGGCGTCGAGATAGTCGTCGAGGCGACGATCCGTTTTTCGATCCATTTCCGGCAATCCATGCCAATCATGATGGGTACAGTCCAGCTGCGCTTCGCGATGAACGATTTGCACGGGTGCGTCGAGGCCCTGCCAGTGAAATGTCGTCCGCAGCACGGGATGGCGCGCCACGACGCGCCGCCAGCTTTCCTCGAATGCTTCGATATCCACACTGCTGGCAAAGGAGTGATGGAGTTGTTCGACATAGACGCCCGAATCCGGATCGAGAAGCGTATGGAACAGCATTCCCTCCTGCATCGGCGACAGGGGATAGATGTCCTCGATATCCGGGTTATCGCGCAAGAGTCTGTCGAGCTGCGCCTGACCCAGATTGGTCAGGGAAAAATCCATTGGCGTCAGTCCTTCGGGCCTGGAGGACAGGCAATGCCTGATGAGTTTGCGCAACTCGTCGATGAATGTCGACGCCAGTGATTCGACGGTAGCGCGGCGGTGGATTGCCTCACTGTAGATCCAGGATAAGTGCAACTGACCCGCGAAGACACCTCCGTTGACATCGATAAGATAGCGTCGCCTGCTATGCTCGCTGAAAGCCGGTCCACGCAGGTCTGTCTCGCCGGTAGCCGAATCGGCGGAATACTCGAATTGTCCGAGGTAATTGAAGCTTATCTGTGGTTGTGGAAGCGCCCGCAGCAATTCGCCGGTTTCTCCCCTGCTTATATACCGCATGAGACCATAACCGATGCCACGACGGGGAATTGCACGCAGCCGTTCCTTGACATGCCGCAGCGCTAAATCAGGCGTGACGGGATCGGTATAACCGCTGACGTCGAGCGCTACCGGAAAGAGCGTTGTAAACCAGCCCACTGTCCTCGATAAATCGACGTCGTCAAAAAGCGCTTCCCTGCCGTGGCCTTCCAGATCGACCAGCAGCATGCCGATTCCTGTCCACCGTGCGAAGGCAAGCGCCATGGCGGTCAATAGCGTTTCATCGATGCGCGCTTGATGAGTCCGTGCAATATCCCTCAGCAGGTGTGTGGTTTCTTCTGTGCTGAGAGACGCCACTACCGTGCGGCTAGATCCGGCGGTGTTGGCGTCCGGCAGCGCGGGAAAGTCGGTCGGCAAAGGTGGTGCTTGTGCCGGCAGCGCAGCAAGCCAGTACCGCGCCTCTTCCCGCAGAATCGCCGAGTTTGCCGGATTTGCATAGGCTGCCAGTTTTTCCGCCCAGGATGTGAAAGCGGTAGTTTTCGGCGGCAGACGGACCGGCTGGTCTGGTCCATCCAGTTGGGCACAAACGGTATCGAGATCTTCCAGCAGGATGCGCCAGGAAACGCCATCGATAACCAGATGGTGGATCACGATCAGTAACTTTGCATTTTCCCGGGAACCGAAATCGAACAGCACGGCACGCAGCAGCGGCCCGCGGGCAAGGTCGAGGCTTGCCTGCGCCTGCCCCGATCGACTCTCTACAACCGCTGCCCGCTGCGATGGTTCAACTTGGGATAGATCGACACGCGCAAACGGCGCCACCCCATCCGGATCCGCGAGTGTCTGCAACCACCCTTCGTCGGTGCGGAAAAAGCGCAGCCGCAGCGCGTCGTGATGGTCCAGGAGCTGGTTGAAAATACTTACCCAGCGGTCATCGTCGATGCCGGGCGAGACCGGCAACAGTACCGTCTGATTGTAATGCTGCGGATCAACCAGGTTCTGCTCGAAAAACCAGTGCTGGATCGGCGTAAGCGGCGCGGTTCCAGTTACCGTTCCCTGCTCAGCCGCGATTATGGTGGCGTCCGTGATCGTCAGCAATCCGGCAACGGTCGGCTGCTCGAAAAGCTGGCGGGGAGTGAAGCGCAGCCCTTGAGCGCGCGCCCGGGCGACGATCTGGATTGCCAGGATTGAGTCGCCGCCCAGTTCGAAGAAATTATCGTGGATACCGACCTGGGGAAGGTGGAGCACTTCCGCAAATATATCCGCCAGCCGGCGCTCGTCTTCAGTGCGCGGCGCCACCGCCGCGGTTTCCCGTGCTATCGCAGGCATGGGTAAGGCCGAACGGTCGACCTTGCCGTTGGCAGTCAACGGCAGGGCTGCCAACGCGACAAATGCCGAAGGCACCATGTAGTCGGGCAGCCGTGCTTGCAAAAAATGCCGCCATTCGCTCACAGGAGGTGGCTTATCCGTCACCACATAAGCGACCAGACGCTTGTCACCGGGCGTGTCTTCACGCACCGTCGCCACCGCCTCGCGAACATCCGGATATCCGCGCAGCGCTGCTTCCACTTCACCCAGTTCGACGCGGAATCCGCGCACCTTGACCTGCTGATCGCGTCGTCCGAGAAACTCCAGGTTTGCATCGGGAAGATAGCGCACCCAGTCTCCGGTCCGGTACAGGCGTGCACCTGAATGGAACGGATGGGGGATGAATCGCTCGGCGGTGAGCGCCGGCTGGTGGAGATAGCCGCGGGCAAGGCCTTCGCCGCCGATATAGAGCTCCCCCGGCACACCGATGGGTACCGGTTGAAGCCGGTCGTCCAGCACATAGATTTCAGTGTTGGCAATCGGCCGGCCTATGGGCACCGAGAAGATGGAGGTATCGGAGGCCGGTTTGGCAGGGAGCCGGCCGCCAGGGGTGGGAACGGTACCGTTTGCAGGGACCATCGGGAGTATGGGGATTCCAGGCGGAGAAAGTTTGCAGAGTGTGGCCGTGATCGTGGTCTCGGAGGGGCCGTAGGCATTGATGAGGGCGACTCTTCCGTCCGTCTGCCGTTGCCATTCGGCCAATCGTGCCGGAATCATCGGTTCGCTGCCGACTATCACGAGCCTCAGGCTTGCGGGCATTCGCAAGTTCGCAAGTTCTTCCACCCATCCGTGCCAATAGGTGGCCGGCAGGTTTAAAACGCTGAGGTGGCGGCTTTCAACGAAGTCCAGCAGGTCCGAAAACACTGGGGGGCCAATCTCGGGCCATACGACAACGGTGGCTCCGCACAGCCAGGCAGGGAAAATCTCCTCCTCCGCCACATCGAACGCGGGAGAGGCGAGCTGCAGCACGCGATCGGTTGCGCAAAGCGCATAGGACGCCGAGACTGCGACGGCATGGTTGACCAACGCCCGGTGTGGCACCATGACGCCTTTCGGCGTGCCGGTAGATCCCGAAGTGTAGACGATGTATGCAAGATTCTCCGGCCCGACATTTGTGCGCACTGCGAGCGCTTCATTTTCCCCTTCACCCTTCTTCCTCCCGAGGTTGGCGGGATCAATGACGGAATCAATGGTGGAATCTATGGTGATGATGCGCCCGTTGTAGCCGGCCAGACGCTCCCTGAACGCTTCCCGGGTTACCACTGCGGGTGCGGCGGTATCGGCAAGAATGAAAGCGATCCGTTCCTCGGGAAATGTGGAATCGATGGGAACATACGCGGCCCCGGCCTTGAGGATGCCGAGAGCGCCAACGGCCATTCCAATGCCGCGATCGGTCAGCAGTCCTATTGGCGTGTCCGCATCGATTCTTTGCGCATCCTGTGCATCGGCCCCACGCAAATGCGCGGCGAGACGGTCGGCTTGCTGGTTCAGTTGTGCATAGGTGAGCCGTTCATTGCCCGCTTCAAGGGCCACGGCGCCGGGTGTCCGCGCTGCCTGGATCTCGAACAATGTGTGGATGCAGCCATCGCGCGGGAACGCGGCAGCGGTGGCGTTCCATTCAACCAGAAGCTGTTGCCGCTCGACTGAGGAAAGCAGGGGCAGTTCGGATAGGCGTCGTTCCGCCTTGGCAACGACGCCTTCGAGCAGTACCAGGAAATGACCGAGCATTCGCCGAATGGTCATCGAGTCAAAAAGATCTGTCGCATATTCGAAAGTGGCTGTCATTCCATCATCGAACTCGGTAATGGCGAGGGTAAGATCGAACTTCGCCGCGCCGCGTGTTTCGACGATACTGCCGGCGGCGATATTCGAGGTGGACGGCACCGTTTCCCGGGGAAGATTTTCCAGCGCGAACATCACCTGGAATAGCGGTGTGTGGCTCAGATGTCGTGCCGGGGCGAGCCTGGCCACCAGCATCTCGAAGGGTAGATCCTGATGCGCGTACGCCTCGGTTGCCACCGTGCGCACGCGCTCGAGCAGCGCGGTAAATGACGGATCGCCCGCCAGGTCGAGGCGCAAGGCAAGCGTATTGACGAAGAATCCGATCAACCCTTCCAGTTCGCTGCGGGTGCGATTGGCAATGGGCGTGCCGATCACCAGATCGGACTGTCCGCTGTAGCGCGACAAGAGCGCGCCGAAAGCAGCCAGGAGCGTCATGAACAAGGTGGCGCCTTCCCGTTGCGAAAGGGCTCGCAATCCTGCCGTCAAACCGGCGGGCAAGGATGCGGACAGCGAAGCGCCGCGGAAAGTCTGTACTGACGGGTGTGGCCGGTCGGAAGGCAGGACAAGCTGCGCCGGGGCATTCTCCAGATGCTTCTGCCAGTAGGCGAACAACCCATTCAACGGATCCCCTTGCAGGGCACTCCGTTGCCAGCAGGCGAAGTCGGCATACTGGATCGGCAATTCCGGCAACGGCGAAGGCCGGCCATCCGCGTAGGCTGCGAGCAGGGCTTGCAGTTCCCGCTTGAGTATGCCGATGGACCATCCGTCGGCAACGATATGGTGCATGGTCAACACCAGGATTTGATCCGAGTCGTTGATGCGTAGCAGCATCGCCCGAAGAAGCGGTCCGCGCGCGAGATCAAACGGCGTTTCGGCATCCGTCCTGATTATTTCATTCGCTATCTCATTCGCTGTCTTGTTGGGAGTCTCGCTGGAAGCTTCGTTAAAAGTTTCGTTGGCAGTCTCGTCGATTGTCTTGCTCGTTTCATTCCTCAGCGGATGACGTAAATCAATGATGGTCAACGCGGGCGCTGAAGGCGGCGCGATGATCTGGACACCTTGCCCGTCAACGGCGTCGAAAGTCGTGCGCAGGATTTCATGCCGTTGCACGATTTCGGCGAGGCTTTTTTGAAGAATTGCTACATCCAGCGGCCCGTGAAAGGAGAGGGTGGTGCAAAGGTTGTATGCCGTACTGTGCGGAGAAAGCTGATCAAGAAACCACAGGCGCTGCTGGGCAAAGGAGAGGGGATAAGGGCCATTTCCATCGCGGCGCGGAATCGGCTGTGACGCCGAACGGGGCCCCAGTCGCAGCGCAAGCTCGGCCACGGCAGGTGTCTCAAAGAAAACATGCAGTGGAACCACCGCATGCATAATGTCGCGGATTCGCGAGACCACCTGCGTGGCGAGCAGCGAATGACCCCCCAGTTCGAAGAAATTATCGTGGATACCGACCTGGGGAAGGTGGAGCACTTCCGCAAATATATCCGCCAGCCGGCGCTCGTCTTCAGTGCGCGGCGCCACCGCCGCGGTTTCCCGTGCTATCGCAGGCATGGGTAAGGCCGAACGGTCGACCTTGCCGTTGGCAGTCAACGGCAGGGCTGCCAACGCGACAAATGCCGAAGGCACCATGTAGTCGGGCAGCCGTGCTTGCAAAAAATGCCGCCATTCGCTCACAGGAGGTGGCTTATCCGTCACCACATAAGCGACCAGACGCTTGTCACCGGGCGTGTCTTCACGCACCGTCGCCACCGCCTCGCGAACATCCGGATATCCGCGCAGCGCTGCTTCCACTTCACCCAGTTCGACGCGGAATCCGCGCACCTTGACCTGCTGATCGCGTCGTCCGAGAAACTCCAGGTTTGCATCGGGAAGATAGCGCACCCAGTCTCCGGTCCGGTACAGGCGTGCACCTGAATGGAACGGATGGGGGATGAATCGCTCGGCGGTGAGCGCCGGCTGGTGGAGATAGCCGCGGGCAAGGCCTTCGCCGCCGATATAGAGTTCCCCCGGCACGCCGATGGGTACCGGTTGAAGCCGGTCGTCCAGCACATAGATTTCAGTGTTGGCAATCGGCCGGCCTATGGGAATGGGGCTGTGGATCTTCTCTGCCGGCGGCACCGGATAGCACGTAGTGAATGTGGTATTTTCGGTAGGGCCATATGCATTGATCAACGCGCACTGCGGGTGTTGCGCGCGCATCCTGCGGACATGATCCGGCGATAATACATCACCGCCGGTGATGAGCTGGCGCACCGTATTCAGACGTTCGCAATGGGCATCGACCATCTGGTGAAAAAGTCCTGATGTCAGCCAGAGCGTGCTAACCCGGCGATGCTCGATCACATCCGCAAGCGCCTCGAGCGATGGCGCGGTCGCAGGCATGATTACCAACTGCGCGCCGTTAAGGAGGCAGCCCCAAATTTCGAAGGTGGAAGCGTCGAACGCAATCGGCGCAAACTGAAGAAATACGCCGTCGGATGCAAAAGTAGCGTAGTCGGTATTCTTTACGAGCCGCACCACTGCACGTTGAGTGACAGCTACACCCTTGGGTATACCGGTAGAGCCCGACGTATAACAGATGTAGGCGAGATTGTCGGCCACCACCCCGCTTACGGGGTTATTTGCAGATTCGTGCGCGATTTCCTCGTATTCATCATCGATGCAAACCAGCCGCATGGCTTCCCCATGCAACTCTGGGAGCACATCAAGAAAGCGGCGGCGGGTCAGCACCATCGTTGTTCTTGCATCATTCATCATGACCGATAGCCTGGCACGAGGGCTGGCGGGGTCCAGCGGCAGGTAGGCTCCGCCTGCCTTGAGAATACCGAGCAGAGCGGCGATCAGATCAAAAGAACGCTCAAGGCAGACCCCAACCGGCGTCTCCGGAACGACACCGAGACGGCGCAGGCGGTGCGCGAGTTGGTTGGCGCGCGTATTGAGGTCGCCATATGTCAGATGGCGCTCCTCCAGTACAAGAGCAATTGCATTCGGACGCTTTTTTGCCTGCTCTTCGAATAGCGCGTGAATGCACGCATCCCGAGGGTACTCGGTACGCGTATGATTCCATTCGACCAAAAGTTGTTCCCGCTCGGCTTCAGTGAGAAGGGATAGGTCGCTGAAGCGGCATTCCGGATCAGCGGCGGCGTCTGCCAGTAGAACCTCGAAATGCCTGGCCATTCGGCCGATAGTTTGTGCGTCGAAAAGATCGGCGCTATATTCAAAATATCCGGTTACCTGGCGCCCGTCGTCGACCAGGGAAAGCAGCAGGTCGAACTTGGCCGTGCCCGACTCATCCCGATCCTGGTCGGTGGATACGAACGCCGCCTCATCTTCTCCTTCCTGCCCCTGAGAAGGCACGTTTTGTAGCGCGAACATCACCTGGAACAGCGGTGCCTGGCTCAGATGCCGTGTCGGGGCGAGCCTGGCTACCAGCATTTCGAAGGGCATATCCTGATGTGCGTACGCCTCGGTTGCGACCGTGCGCACGCGCTCGAGCAGCGCGGTAAATGACGGATCGCCCGCCAGGTCCAGGCGCAAGGCAAGCGTATTGACGAAGAATCCGATCAACCCTTCCAGTTCGCTGCGAGTGCGATTGGCAATGGGCGTGCCGATCACCAGATCGGGCTGTCCGCTGTAGCGCGCCAAGAGCGCGCCAAAGGCAGCCAGAAGCGTCATGAACAAGGTAGCGCCTCGGTTTTGTCCCAGCTCGCGCAAGCGCGCGGTCAGCGCCGCATCGAGGCATACACTGCAGCGCCCGCCGCGATAGCTCGACTGCGCCGGACGTGGCCAGTCGGCAGGCAGGGCAAGCTGCGCCGGGGCATCTTCCAACTGCCTCTGCCAGTAGGCGAACAGTCCGTCCAGCCGCTCGCCCTGTAGAATGCGCCGCTGCCAGCAGGCGAAGTCGGCGTACTGGATCGGCAGTGCCGGCACTGCAGGCTGTCCGCCTTTCACCCTGCCGGCATAGAGTGCGCGCAGATCGCGGTGCAGGATCTCCAGCGACCAGCCATCCGCGACGATATGATGCAGCACCAGCACCAGCCAGTGATAGCCGCTCTCAAGGCGTACCAGGCTGGCGCGCAGCAACGGGCCACGGACAAGATCGAAAGGAGCGTCAAGTGCCGCGGCGTGATGGGCGCGGGCGCGTGCCAGGCAGTCAGCCAGCGGCTGGCTGACATCCACCAGCGGCAGGTCGATGCGCAAGCTTGGTGCAATGAGCTGCACCGGCACGCCGTCCACCGCGGCGAAGGTGGTGCGCAGCGCCTCGTGGCGGTCGAGCAGGTCGGCCAGGCTGTCTTCCAGCGCCTGCCGGTCCAGCGGACCCTCGAAAGGCAGCACGGTACTCAAATGATAAACCGCACTGCCCGGATGCAATTGCTCGAAAAACCACAACCTTTGCTGCGCAAAGGAGGCAGGAAAGAGGAACGCTTCGCGGTTTACAGCATAAGGCGATCGTCCGTCTTTTTCGATCATGGCTGCTCCTTTCGAAACACGAGCAAACCGCTCGTCTATCGTGTTGCTTCGCCTCTCCATAGAATGAACATGTGCGGAGAATAAGGCGGCTTGAATTATCCGGCGTAGCGCATGACTTTGTTCGAAAATCAAAACGATGGTGCAATTTGATATTTTCCCAGACGCATAATGCCGGCGACGGGAATGAATTCCTGATTCGCATATCCTTGGTACGCGCGCATTCGCATCCTGAACTCTACTGCTGTTAAGAAATTATAGTCTTCCAGAATATAAATTCAGCCCAATCGACACTTTTTTCAAACCCATGTCAATTTCATACATTCCATACCGCTTGTATACTCCTTTATCGACACATGAGCCTGGAGAGTTTTCTGGTCGTGATAAGAAAGAGCCCAGGTGATGCTCGGGCAGTCCTCCCTCTGGGGAGGATAGGATTCAGCCAGGCTGGAATATGCGGCATAATTCACCCTTTTTTGGTTTCGCTGCGATGAACCCTGCCCAGTTATCGGCCTGGCATCCTGCCCCCTCTTCCATATCACCCCAAGCTCGAGGGTGGCTGCTGAACCGTGGTTCACTCACTCAGCTCATCCAGCAGCATTGTTGCGGGAATTTCCGTGTCAAGCCGGTATTCCAGCGCTTGGCCGGGGTGTGCGTCGATGAACTTGCCATGATGAATCTGCGTCGAAACGAGTTGGCATTGGTACGGGAGGTGTATTTGTATTGCGGCGATACACCGGTGGTATTTGCCCATTCGGTAGTGGCGAGGAAAGATCTGAGGGGCGCATGGCGCGGATTGAGCGGCTTGGGCAGCAGGTCACTGGGTACCGTATTGTTTACCAATCCAGTGGTCGAACGTACGCCGCTTCGCTTCAAAAAGCTGAATTCGACGCATCCGCTTTTCATCCGTGCCTGCCGGCATTTACAGGCAAAACCGCCTGGTCTTTGGGCGCGGCGCTCCCTGTTCAGTTTGCAAGGGCAATCCATACTCGTCACCGAAGTATTTCTTCCTTCAATTCTGGAGTTGGCATAGTGACGCTCACGCAACGCCTCGGCCATTATGAAAAACTGATGCGCCTGGATAAGCCCATCGGCATCCTGCTGCTGCTGTGGCCGACATTATGGGGTTTATGGCTTGCCGCCGGCGGCGTACCCAGTATAAATATCCTGGTGATATTCATACTGGGTACCGTACTGATGCGTTCCGCCGGTTGCGTCGTCAACGACTATGCAGACCGCAATTTCGATTCGCATGTGGAGCGCACCAAAAATCGGCCATTGGCGACCGGCAAGTTGAGTTCCAAAGAAGCGCTGCTGCTGGCGGCGGGATTAAGTCTGTGCGCGTTTCTGCTGATACTGCCGCTGAACCGCCTTACGCTTGCGCTGTCGGTGCTGGCGCTATTTCTGGCCGCGAGCTATCCGTTCACCAAACGTTTCTTCGCGATGCCGCAAGCCTATCTCGGTATCGCTTTCAGTTTCGGGATTCCGATGGCTTTTGCCGCGCAGACCGGAGAGGTGCCCTATATTGCCTGGTTATTGATGGTGGCGAATCTGCTTTGGGTGATCGCTTACGATACCGAATATGCCATTGTGGATAAAGTTGACGATCTCAAGATCGGGATCAGGACGTCTGCCATTACTTTCGGCCGTTTCGACGTAGTGGGCGTGATGCTGTGCCATATCCTGTTTCTAAGTACCATGATCGTCGTGGGACTGATCCAGAAACTCGGCGCTATTTATTACGCGAGTCTCATCGTCGCGCTGGGATTGGTATTTTACCAGTACCGCCTGATTCACGATCGTGACCGCGCCCGCTGCTTCAAAGCCTTTTTGCATAACAACTGGGTCGGCGCGGCGATTTTCGTTGGTATCGCGCTTGATTACCTGATAAATGAGGCCTCATCCATATGAAATACAAGGACCTGCGCGATTTCATCGCCCAATTGGAGAAGCAGGGGGAACTGAAGCGCGTAACGGTCGAAATCGATCCGTATCTGGAAATGACCGAAATCTGCGACCGGGCATTGAAAGCAGGCGGTCCCGCCATCCTGTTTGAAAAACCCAAGGGACATACCATTCCTGTGCTGGGAAACCTGTTCGGTACGCCAAGGCGCGTAGCGATGGGCATGGGGCAGGATTCGGTCGAGGCATTGCGAGAAATCGGTAAACTTCTGGCGTATCTCAAGGAACCTGATCCGCCCAAAGGGCTGAGGGATGCATGGGACAAGCTGCCCGTCCTGAAACAGGTACTCAATATGGCGCCGAGAGAGCTTTCAAGAGCACCCTGCCAGGATATCGTATGGGAGGGTAAGGATGTGGATCTCGGCAGGCTGCCGATCCAGACCTGCTGGCCGGGAGATGCAGGTCCGCTGGTAACCTGGGGGTTGACTGTCACGCGGGGGCCGCACAAGACGCGGCAGAATCTGGGGATTTATCGCCAGCAGGTGATCGGGCCGAATAAGCTCATCATGCGCTGGCTGGCCCATCGTGGCGGTGCGTTGGATTTTCGCGATTTTTGTCTGGCTAATCCGGGGCAGCCTTATCCGTTGGCAGTGGCGTTGGGGGCAGACCCGGCGACCATACTCGGCGCCGTCACGCCGGTACCCGATAGCCTGAGCGAATACCAGTTCGCCGGTTTGCTGCGCGGTGCGAAAACGGAGATCGTCAAATGCCTGAGCCATGATCTGCAGGTTCCGGCGAGTGCCGAAATCGTACTGGAAGGGTATATCCACCCCGGAGAAACGGCGTTGGAAGGCCCGTTCGGCGATCATACCGGCTATTACAACGAGCAGGAAACCTTTCCGGTATTTACCGTCGAGCGCATCACCATGCGGCATGACCCGATTTATCATTCGACATACACGGGCAAGCCACCGGACGAACCGGCCATACTTGGTTTGGCGCTTAATGAAGTGTTCGTGCCATTGCTGCAAAAGCAGTTTACCGAAATCGTCGACTTTTATCTGCCACCGGAAGGCTGTTCATATCGCATGGCGGTGGTGAGCATGAAAAAGCAGTATGCGGGCCACGCCAAGCGAGTCATGTTCGGCGTATGGAGTTTTCTGCGGCAATTCATGTATACCAAATTCATCATTGTTACTGACGATGACGTCAATATCCGTGATTGGAAGGAAGTCATCTGGGCCATTACCACGCGCGTCGACCCCGCGCGCGATACACTGATCGTGGAAAATACGCCGATAGATTACCTTGACTTCGCCAGTCCGGTATCGGGCCTGGGCGGAAAGATGGGGCTGGACGCTACCAACAAATGGCCGGGGGAAACGAACCGCGAATGGGGCACGCCAATTGTGATGGATGTTGCGGTAAAGGAGCGGGTGGACAGAATCTGGAAAGATCTGGGGTTTTAGACAATTAGCTGCAGCTTTCGCGAGTGGATCCAATTTGGGCTTGCATGCGATCTGTTATTAGACGCTACAATAGGCAATATCGCTACTTTTCCTTACCTCATGCTTCTTGATGGTGATCCCCGTCATCCCGGTTGAAGCTTGTAAACCTTACTATCTGAAATAATGGATCGCGCAAATACTGACGACGTGGCTGGTGTTGAAGAATGTAGTCCTTCCGTTGCGCTTCGTCCGGATTTCGGCGTAATCGCGGCATGGGTAAAGCCGGGTACGAGAGTACTCGATCTCGGCTGCGGTGACGGTTCGCTCATGTGTTTCTTGCGTGATACGCGTGACGTCCGGGGCTACGGCGTTGAAATTGATGACGCCAATGTTCTGGCATGTTTCAATAATGGCGTGAACGTAATTCAAAGCGATCTGGAGTCGGGCCTGCAGAGTTTCGAATCGGATTCATTCGATTATGTAGTGCTCTCCCAAACACTGCAGGCGGTCAAGAATACCGAGCGAATCGTGAAGGAAATGCTACGGGTGAGTAAAGAGGGTATTGTTTCATTTCCGAATTTCGGCTATTGGAAAAATCGCCTGCAGGTTTTAGCCGGCCACATGCCGGTTTCGGAAGCGCTGCCCTATCAATGGTTCGACACGCCCAACATTCATAATTGCACGCTTGGCGATTTTGAAGAATTTTGCAGTCAGCATGGCGCCCACATTCTCGAACGCCGGGTGCTGAATGGCAATCATCAGAACACATTTTTGCCTAATTTGCTGGGAATGCTGGCGTTTTATCGGTTCGAACAGCAGAAGTAAGCGCAAATTTCCTTAGCTGCGATGCATTTCGGAATCCGCAGTGTCAAATTTCGCCCGCCCGGCCAGCCATACTAGAACCAGTACGGGGAGACCCAGTAACGCTGTGCCGGTAAAGAAACTGGCATAACCGTAAGCATCGACAAAGTCGCCGCTGAACCCCGCGATAAATTTTGGCAACAACAGCATCACCGAGCTGAACAGGGCGTATTGCGTGGCGGAATAGGCGGAGTTGGTCAGGCCGGAAAGATAGGCGATAAAAGCGGAAGAGGCAATGCCGGCTGAAAGATTATCGGCGGAAATGGTGAATATGAGCCCGGTGACGTCGTGCCCGCGCCCTGTGAGCCAGACAAACAGAAGATTAGTCGCCGCCGATAATACCGCTCCGAGGAAAAGCGTGCGCATAATGCCGATTTTCGCTATGAATACACCGCCGATGGCCGCGCCGGCGATCGTCATGACTACGCCATAAACCTTGGAGACTGTTGCCACTTCATCCTTGGAATATCCCATGTCGACATAGAACGGGTTGCTCATCACGCCCATCACCACATCCGAGATGCGATAGACCGCGATCAAAGCCAGAATCAGCAATGCCTGTCCGCCATGGCGCACAATAAAGTCCCTGAAGGGCGCAACCATTGCCCCGTACAGCCAGGCCAGCAGTTGCGTAAGCCGTACGTTCAGATTCCAGTGCGCAATAGCAGCCTTGGCGCGATCTTCATTCTCCGAGATGAGACGGTTAACGGGGACGTCGGGCTCCCGTATCATGAGCGTGGTAATAATCCCGACCACCATGAAGGCCGCCATCGCCAGGTAGGCAGTTCGCCAAGGAGCGTAGTCATAGGTGGCTTCCGAAGGATCTACCGCCGCTGCTATCCATAAGGCGCCGGCGGAAGCCAGAATCATCGCCATGCGATAACCTGCCTGATAGGTGGCGGCCATGGCGCCTTGAAGCCTCAGCGATACCGCTTCGATTCGATAGGCGTCCAATGCAATATCCTGTGTTGCGGAAGCGACAGCGACGGCCAAGGCGAAAAAGACCGTATGCGTCAAATTTTCGAGCGGATCGGTGCTCGCTATGCCGATCAGCGCGACGACAATAGAGGTTTGCGATAGCAAAAGCCATGCGCGCCGTCGCCCCAGTAAACGGGTTAATAATGGCAACGGCAGACGATCCACCAGGGGGGACCACATCCATTTGAAGCCGTAAGCCAATCCGATCCAGCTCAGGTGGCCAATAGTGGAACGATCGATCCCCGCTTCCCGTAACCAGAATGACAAGGTCCCCAGTACCAGTAACAGCGGTAATCCGGCAGAGAAGCCCAATGACAGCATTCCCAACACGCGTGGGTGGGTGTAAATACGAAAAGCGTGCAGCCAGCCGGACAAGGCAGCGGGCATCAGGCCAAATCCGGCATTCGAGGCAGGGCATCCAATCGATCGATTACCTGATTCGGGATCATAAGCTGTAGTCGTAGTCGATAATAAGCGGTGAATGATCGGAAAACCGTTCCGTCTTATAAATGGAAACAGCCTTGGCCTTGGCGGCAATGCCGGGGGTCGCAATCTGATAATCGATGCGCCAGCCCACATTTTTTGCCCATGCCTGCCCTCGATTGGACCACCACGTATATTGCTCAGGCTCCGGATTGATTTGACGGAACACGTCGACAAATCCAAGCTCGTGAAAAACGTCAGTAAGCCAGGTGCGTTCTTCCGGGAGAAAGCCGGAATTTTTCTGATTGGATCGCCAGTTTTTCAGGTCGATCTCCTTGTGGGCAATATTCCAGTCGCCGCATAAAATGATCTCCCTGCCGCTATCCGCCAGTTGTTTGAGCATGGGAAAAAATCGCTCCAGAAAGAAGAATTTCGCGGCTTGCCGATGTTCTCCGCTGGAGCCGGAAGGAAAATAGACCGATATCACGCTCACCCGGCCAAAATCAAGGCGCAGATAACGTCCTTCCGCGTCGATCTCGGCGATGCCCAGGCCCGAAATAACGTTATCCGGCTTGCATCGGCTGTACGTGCCTACGCCGCTATATCCTTTTTTTTCAGCGCAATGAAAATGGCCGTGATAGCCATCAGGCGATACTATTTCGCGGGTAATATCAGCGGCCTGTGCTTTCAACTCCTGCATACATACGATGTCTGCTTCCTGCGTCGGCAACCATTGAAAGAACCCCTTGTTTGCCGCGGAGCGTATGCCGTTCAGGTTAACCGTTATAATTCGCATATTCATCTTCTCGGTTCATCATTGCAATGTCCAATTTTCGCCAGGAATTTATTGAATTTGCCATCAGCCGCCATGTACTTTGTTTCGGCGAATTTAAAACAAAAGCCGGGCGGATGTCGCCCTATTTTTTCAATGCGGGACTGTTTAATGATGGCGACTCTCTGAGAAAGCTGGGCCAATTTTACGCCAAAGCCATTCTTGCCGCCCAGCTTCCGTTTGACATGCTCTTCGGCTCCGCCTACAAAGGCATTCCGTTGGTTAGTGCCATAGCCATCGAATTGGCGGAGCGCGGGTATAACTACCCTTTCTGTTTTAATCGTAAAGAAGTGAAAGACCACGGCGAAGGCGGAAACCTCGTGGGTGCCCCACTTGGCGGACGGGTACTGATCGTTGACGATGTGATTTCCGCCGGTACGTCAGTACGCGAATCGGTTGGTTATATTCTTGGTGCTGGCGCTGTTCCCGGTGGACTCATCATAGCGCTGGATCGGATGGAGCGCGGCAATGGGACGCTTTCCGCCATGCAGGAGGTGCATCATGAATTTGGTATTACCGGCACAAGCATTGCCAACCTGGACAGTATCATCAGTTATCTGCGGGACAGGAAGGACTTGGTACACAACCTGCGTGCGATGGAAGAATATCGCGCACGGTATGGTGTTAATCAATCGGGCGCTGCATAACTAGGCTTGCAAGGCCGGGTTGATGTGGGGTGATGCCTGCGTTCAGGCAAGTCGGCGCCCGGTTGGGGTAACCGCGCAATCGTATTTACTGCGTTTCCTCTGGCGGCAGGGTTGGCAACTTGATTTCTCCCGTGGAATTGAAGCTTCTTCCAATAGCGAGCCCCGCTCCGCCCAGCCGCCCGTGCAGTTCGTATTCTGTTTTTGTACGATCGCCGGTCGCCAGGTCAAACGCATGACGGATAATTGCAGTCGCGGGCACGGTCACAGGCACCGTAACGACCGTTTCTCCAAAACGGGAGATGGTGCCGCGCTGATCGCTGACGCCGCTCGCGAAGCTCATTCCACGTAAATCGAGATCGAGTGCAATGCCGTCATAATCGATTGGCTTGTCGCCATGATTCTGGATTCTGAGTTGTACCGCGAAGCGGGCTTCCATGCCCTGTCCCTCCAACGGATCAAGTCCCGCTACGGAAATCCGAAGGGGATCCTGAGGATGCAATAAAGCGCATCCCGAAAGGATAAGCACCAACGCAGAAATAAGCAGTTTGCTACGGTTCATCCGTTTCATCCGTTTTTTTTCGAATCCGGATCATAACTCGAATATTTCACAAGCTGTGCATTTCCGTAGACCCTTAATTGAGAAGTTTGCTTCCTCTTCACCGCGTTAGGGTATTATCCCTATCGAAGCTGGCTAGACAGTCGCTGCCTGCTTTTCAGTAATGGAAGGCAGGGGGAGGAAAGTCCGGGCTCCATAGAGCAGGATGCCGGTTAATGGCCGGCCGCCGTGAGGTGCGGAATAGGGCCACAGAGACGAGCGTATTAAGTTACGGTGAAACGCGGTAACCTCCATCCGGAGCAAGACCAAATAGGCAGGCAATGATGCGGCTCGCTGAGCCTGCGGGTAGGTTGCTTGAGCTTGCGGGTAACCGCACGCCTAGAGGAATGACTGTCCACGACAGAACCCGGCTTACCGGCCAGCTTCATTTTCTTTTGTATGAGATCAACGCCGATACAAAACAAAAAATGGTTCTCACACAAAGCTGAGGTCGCGCGGAAGGCGATGCGCGGCTGATATTGACTGATTCGGTTTCGGTGATTGAATTCTCATTCGACTTACTGAATAATTCCACGACATAACCGGCATTTACCTTCGCCACTCCTATATGATGCCGGAGCTCAGCAATATTGCATCAAGCAGCGTATGGTTGAGGTAAGCACGTAACTGGATTGTTTGGATTGTCCCATGCCACAATCGCGGTGGTGCTGGGATAAAACACATTCAAGTCGGGTTAGCTCATCTTTTTGCGAAACGACCGGACGTACTCTATTTCCTATTCCCGGATGGTTTGTTATACAATCTTTTATTATCGTCAGCGCTGTGCGCGATGAATTTGCGAATTCGAAACCGGAGATATTATGAAGAAAATGTTTGAGTGGGCTGCTGGGCTAGCGTGTGCTACGCTCGTAGCACTGGTGGCGCTGCCAGTCCACGCCCAGCTTATGCTTGCTCATGAAGGCCATCATTCGGGAGACTGCGCCATCAAATCAGGTGCTTTTCCCGTTGCCTTCAGTGCCTATGAAAAACCCAAGGGTGCGCTTCCGCCCACTCATGCGTATTGCGACCATGTTCCGGAAGTTGGCGAGTTGTATTTCACGGTGGACTTGACGGACCTCGACTCTCGAGAAATACCCATTGCAGTCCGTATGGTTATGGAAGGGCATGGAGAGGGGGGCGGAGAGCATGAGATTATGTCCATACCAGCCAAAGAGTACGCATCTGGAAGCATCACCTTCTCGCTGAACCTGGAGGAACTTGGCCAGTATGCCTTGCTACTGGAGACAGAGAAGGGCGGGAAGATGACGACAGCCGTGCGCATTCCAGTACATGTCGGAGGCGGTGGAGGTCACGATGGCCATAACTCAGGCTTTGGCGCGACAGAGATCGTACTCTTACTGGGCGCCGCTGGCGCCGCAGCCTTCTTTTTCCTGCGCCGTCGGACAACAAGTCCCAAAACTTCCTGACTTAGAGGCATCGAGTAGGCACAAGCTTTGCGTTTTCCATCTAGCGGTCGCCCATCATGGGTGACCCTAGCAGTCTGTTGGGTTTTAAAGGAAATCGGCTGTAAAAGCGTCTGGGCGGTTCATATTCCGCCGCCTTTTCGGCCAATAGAATAACTATCGACCTTCAAAATTCTCAAAATCTGCCTTCACCCAATCACTTTTTCGCTGCGATTCCTCAACTCCGACAGACTGCCAGGGACATGGAAGTCCCAAGTTTCTGCTTTTTGATTTATCGCTGATAAGCGATATCCGTCACTTTCATTGTTTGTTGGCTAGATTCCGGACCGATGTGGGGCTATCAGACTCTGCCGTAACAGGACGAAGCCTCCTCAGCTGAGAAGCGAAAAGACAAGCAATTGCTCAGAGCCTATTCGAAAATAATCTCGCGCAACTCGGCGAAAGCGCTGCCTACTTGATCCATCTGTTCGCTGGTATGAACTGCGCTAACGCTGCAACGTACCAATGAGCGGCCATCAGGTGTAGCCGGCGGTAATACTAAATTTACATAAATACCATGATCAAGCAGGCCTTTCCATAGCATCAGCGCCTGTCGCGGCGCGTCGAGTATGATTGCGATAACGGGGCTTGGCTCCGGGCCAAGCTGATAACCGAGATCATCGAGCCGAGAATAAAGCTGGTGCACATTCTTCCAAAGCTGTTGGCGTAGCTCGATGCCGTCATGCAGTAATTTGAGCGCTGCCCGGGTTGATGCGATAGTAGCCGGCGTAGGCGATGCGGTGAATATATAAGGACGGCTGACATAGCGTAACTGATCAAGTTGCGCATGATTGCTCACGCAGTAGCCTCCAATGCCGCCGAGGCTTTTACTGAATGTACCTGTGATGAAATCAACTTTGTCGATGAGTCCCGTTTCTTCTACCAGACCCTGGCCTGTCTTGCCGAGGACGCCGAGTGAATGTGCCTCGTCCAGAAGAAGCGTGCTGCCGTAAGCATCCTTTAGCTTGACAATATCCGCAAGTGGCGCTCGATCGCCCAGCATGCTGTAAATACCTTCAACAATGATTAACGTGGAGCGTGAGCGGTCTCCCAGACGTCGGAGACGCTTTTCCAGATCCACCATATCATTGTGCCTGAACCTGATGATTTCAGCGCCGCTTAAACGGCATCCGTCATAGATGCTTGCATGGGAGTCGCCATCGATGAGAACGACATCATCAACGCCAGCCAGGCCGGAAATCGTAGCGAGATTGGCTTGATATCCGGTCGTAAAGACAATACAGGAATGGCAGTGGTAGAAATCGGCAAATTCCCGCTCAAGAGCACGGTGTCCACTGTAGCTACCATTGGCCATGCGGGAACCGGTAGTGCCCGTGCCCTCGTTATCGATTGCTGAGTGCGCTGCCGCCAGACACTCCGGCGCGAAGGTAAGTCCGAGATAGTTATTCGTGCCCAGGAATAGTATGCGGCGATCGCCAATTCTTGCCTCGGTCGAAGAATAAACCTCTTCTATGGGCGTGCCAAAAACGTCAATTCCCTCGGGTAGCAGGGCTTTTCTCGCCGCAGCAACGGCATCAAGCTTATCTAGCAAACTCATTGTTGTGCAGACTTTATCTGATGGATTAAATTTGCAAGTTCGTGAACAGTCTGCACATCCGCAAGCGCATTGAGCGGAACGGAAATATCAAACTCATCTTCAATTTCCATAACCAGATTCAGCAATTTGACAGAGTCGATCGCAAGCTGATGAATGAGATCAGTCTGTGGTGTGATTTGAGCGTCGGGCTCACAAAATTGCTTAAGGTGATGGCAAAGTTTCTGCAGAACATCGGTGTAATCGCTCGCCATGGCTGCTCGGTTTGAATTGATTTGTTTGTTAGAAATTATACCGCTTGAGGCAAGGCATCAAGCAGTTGGACAGAGGGCCGCCAACCGGGAAGCGCGTGAGTTAGAGGCGTTATATCGCAAACCCAGTTGGGATGCTGTAATTCCCTGACTTTCCCCGGAGTCAGCATTGGGGAATACCGCAGCAACCGCGCCGACCATAAATTAATGGTCGCAACCAACCAAACAAGCGATGCCGGAAAGAAGATACAATGTACGGGTCGCTTCCATACTTCCTGCGCAATTACCGCTACGGATTGACTATTGTAGCCCCCGGGCGTCCCATCATCAAGTTCATAGACACCTTGCACGGGATTCTTGGTGGAAAGCCAGCATATAACAGCCGCCACCAAATCATTAACGTGTAGCAAACCAAAACGCATTGCGCTTTGACCCACCATCGGCAACAGGCCACGACGGGTTGCTCTGAAAAGTGGACTCATTTCTTTATCACCCGGACCATAGACGGCGGTCGGACGAAAAACCGCATATGGCATCCTTTGCGAGTGGTCACTAACCAGTTGCTCAGCCATGCGCTTGCTGGCTGCATACCAGGAGAGCTCCGGTTGTCTGGCAGCCAAGGAAGATATAAGGAGGAAACGAGGTGGTGAACTCTGTTCTATTGAAGCACGCACGAGGTTGTCCGTACCATCCACATTAGTATGGACGAAGTCCTTGAGAGAGCTACCGCGAACCTGCCCCGCGCAATGTACAACTGCCGAAACACCTTTGACGAGGCTCTGCAGCGCCTGGTAATTATCTAAATCACCTTCAATCCATTGCGTAAATTCATCGTCAGCCCGCGGACGCCGAGTCAAGGCCTTGACCTTCCACCCTTCCTTGATCAGTGACTGTAGCAGAACACGACCAATAAAGCCGGTGGCACCGGTCACGGCCACCCAGGACCCTGACATATGTTGGTTATTTTTCCCCGGACTCAGCAGATAGCTGGTCAGTCAATTGTGTCCGCTGTATGAAACCCTGACGTGCGGCAAAACGCGATAGCTTACCTGAGGAAGTGCGAGGTAAAGTATGCGGCGAAACCAATTCGACCAAGCAATTAACGCCAAATGCCATATATACAAGACGTTGCAACCGACTGGTGAGAGATTGGCGATCTGCTATCGAGGTTAGACGGCATTCTATGACCAAAACGATCGTTGTAACATCATTAGTATCGGTTATACCAAAGGCAGACGCCTCCCGGGCTCTCACCTCAGGTTGTTGCTCGGCAAGTTCTTCTATGTCCTGCGCGCGGATATTGCGCCCGTTAACGATAATTACATCTGTACGACGGCCAGTGACATAAAGATCGTCATCGAACAGGAAACCAAGATCTCCTGTATCCAGCCAGTTTCCGGGTTGCAGCGTTTTTTGGGTGTCTTCCGGATTATTAAAGTAGCCCGTCATGATACTGCTGCCTTGCACCAGCACGCTGCCCACTTTTAAATCAGACAATTCCTGACCAGCATCATCGACGATCTTGACCGTGTGTCCTGGCAAAGGCCGTCCACAATTTACAAATTCGCTATATTTCCTGCCCTCCACCTGTAACCGAACCGCCATTTTTTTATCAATCAAGGTTCCAGCGTCAACCTGAATGCTCTGAAAACCTTTCCCAATTTGAGAGAAAGTTACGGCAAGCGTTGATTCCGCCAGTCCATAGCAAGGGAGAAAGGCTCGCGCATCAAAGCCCGCAGGTGCAAATTTTTCCGCAAAATACCTTAAAGTATCGGGCCGGATCATCTCTGCACCGACACCCGCCGCTCGCCAACTGCTAAGATCAAGATCTTCCAAATCGGAATCGCGGACTCGCAAGGTGCAAAGTTTGAGTCCGAATGGCTGGCTAAATGCCACGGTAGCACGGTTTCGACTAATCAGCCGCAACCATTGCAGAGGTCGAATGGCAAAATCGCGGGTGGCCAGATAGTCGACGGAAACCTGCGCCACCATTGGTGCCATCACCATGCCCACCAATCCCATGTCGTGATAAAACGGTAGCCATGATGCGCAGCGGTCGCCAGCGCGTATTTCCAGTCCGTGCCGAACAATTCCCTGTAAATTGCTCATCAGTGCACGTTCGGTAATAATTACCCCACGCGGAGTGCGCGTGCTGCCAGAGGTGAATTGAAGATAAGCGATTTCGTCAGGGGTATTTGTCGGTAGTGCTATATCGGGAACTGCAAACTTTCCGAGTTGTTCCGGCGTGCCGACCCAGCGTAATCCCTGGGATCCCTCTGCAGCTTCGCTCAGAAAATTAATATAGTCCACATTGGCTATGGCGGCGCTCGCCTGGCCCGCATCAAGCATCCCCCGCAGCTGCTGAACATATACAGCATGACTGCCAAGATTGACGGGTACCGGCATCGCAAAAGGAACCAATCCGGCATAGCGGCATGCAAAGAACAATTCTACAAATTCTGGGGTGGTATCGGCAATAATGGCCACGCGATTGCCGCTGGTCAGACCCATGCCTATCAAGCGTTGGGCTGATGTCTGGGCATTTTGCTTTAACGCCTGATACGGAAGGATCGAGCGTAGATTGCCTTTGGCGTCATAGAAATTAAATCCCGCGACGCCGGCTGCCGCATATTCCAAGGCAGCAGTCAAGGTTTCAAAATCAGCTAATCGTTGATCTTGAGTGTTGTACGTCGGTGTTGGGGTTATTGCTATCGGCGACTCGTCTAATAACCGAGGATCAAACGCTTGCGTTAGCGGAGCGTTCAACTTCGCTATTGTTGAACTCAAGGTCTTCCCCTCCAAATTAATGGTCTAATCATCTTTTTGTAATGTAAGTAATCCGGTCCGAAATACAGTAGTTCTGATCGCTATCCGTTTACCGCTCGAGCTCGGAATGCTCAGCTTGAATTTGAATCTTTATCAATTAAATACCAGGAGCTCAGGTGCGCTACCAAGATCAGTAACGGACGACATTTCTGTTGACTTCGCTGCCAACACAATACCATCCGTCATATCCATGTAGCTGTGATGCCACCATTTTCAGTCGTGTCAGGTGTCGTTTAAATAAACAGCAAGCCTTCCTTAACACAGCAAGATCGACAGGTTCCATTCTGTACGAGTTGGCGGCCAATATAAAGAGATTTTGGAGAATAGAAGAGAAATGTGTCGTTTTTTTGCAACACTACTTGAACCTGCGTCTTCGGTTGGAACTAGCCACACCTGGCCTCGACCTCTTCAGCAGGCATTCTACATGAATACGACTGCCAAATGAACGAGCGATGGCATGTTCGTCATGTGGGGCTTCAGCCTGTCCGCAGGCATGTTCATTACATGCTTTATGGAAGAGGATAGGTGGGTAGTGGGAGGAATTCAGGTTTTCTGATCTGATAATCGCAGATAAGTCTGCGCCCGCGCCAGGCCGCTTTAAGCTTCTACCCAAGCTTTGGCATCGGTGTAGTGACCGAATACCCTGATGTCGGCATCAACGAATAGATTGGATACCCAAGCACCCCAAGCCTGCCACTGGTTCTCGGTAATTATTGCAACCCGGTTGAATTCACTGCCGTGCGCGCGGATGAATTTGAGGTCCTCCCATGCGACATCGACAGTGTAGCCCAGCATGTCGCGCCAATCGAACAGCACATTCACTTTGCTGTCGCGCCTGGATTTGTAGAGTACCTGCTCTTCGAATTGCTTATAGTCAGCCAAGGTAAACTCACCGAAAACAGCAACGCTGATTAAATTGTCAGCTTCCTGAATGGTAATCATGGGGTAACCTCAAAAAAGCATGCAAAATTAGTCAGTGGCAAATTCGAAATCACTTTATGTGCGGTCCGATTTCCCGTCGCACAAATTCATGGAAATGAACCATGCCATCTTCCATCGGTGACTGATACGGGCCTGTTTCATTGATTCCCTGCTCGTATAGCGCGCGGCGTCCGGCTGTCATCAGCTTGCATATTTCGTCATCTTCAACCGCGGTTTCATGATAGGCGGCCTGTTCCGCTTCAATGAATTCACGTTCGAACAAGACAATGTCTTCCGGATAGTAAAACTCGACGACGTTGGTGCAGCGCTCTGTTCCCGTCGGAATCAGCGTGCTGACAATCAATACATGCGGGTACCATTCTAACATGATGTTTGGATAGTAGAGCATCCAGATCGCACCATACCTCGGCATTTTTCCTGAACTCTGGCGCAATAGTTGCTCATGCCATTTAGCGTAGACCGGCGTGCCGGGACGAGTAAACGCATCATTCACACCCACCGTCTGTACGTTGTACCACTCTGAAAATTCCCACTTAAGTTCAGAGGTATCAACGAAGTTGTTCAAGCCTGGATGATATGATTCGACGTGATAGTCTTCCAGGTAAACTTCGATGAAAGTTTTCCAGTTGCAGGCATATTCTTCTACTTGGACCCGTTCCAGTACATGGCCGGAAAAATCGAAATCCTTGAGAAGGCTCAGGGGTGCCAGGTCGCGCGCAATGTTTCTCTTGCCTTCAAATAGCAACCCGTTCCAATTCTGCAGCGGTGTGCTGCCAAGGTTGAGACAGGGATTTTTCGAAAAATGAGGGGCGCCCAGCAGTGTGCCGCTCATATCGTAAGTCCATCGATGTATGGGGCAGACAATGTTTCTGGCATTGCCGCGACCCTTCAGCAGCAGAGATTGCCGGTGCCGGCAAACGTTGGATAGAAGTTCAATGCCGCCTTTGTTACGTACCAGGAACTTGGCATTACTCATCCATTCCCGCACATAATAGTCGCCCACATTCGGCAGCATGATTTCATGGCCGACATAGCCGGGCCCCTGGTCGAACAAAAAGCGTTTTTCCAGGTCGAGAATGTGGGGGGCAAGGTACCATTCAACCGGTAGTTGAGTCGGTGCCAGTTGGAAAACATCAACGAGATCGGCCATATTTCGTTACTTTTAGATCTTTTGAGGAATAAAAAAGAGAGTTGAAAGATTAAAAATGCTGAATAAACGCACCGGGCAAAGTGGAAAGCGCTTGCTCTCGTTCTGAAACGCTTATAATTGCCACCAAGAGATCGTTTTTGAGGGAAAGTTTCGTGGATTAATTGACCTGACCCTGCTTATTGCGTTATTTTTGTAGCTTGCCCGCAATATACCTAATTTGCGACAATGTGTTTATCATGACAAAGCCCGTTAACTCCGTCAAATTTTCACGGCCCGAAAGTTTCGAAGCCGCTTTGACAGAATTGGAATCTATTGTAATAGAAATGGAAGCAGGACAAATGCCGCTTGAAATATCGCTCGAAGCTCACAAACGTGGTGCGGAGTTGCTACAATACTGCCAATTAAAGCTACAGGATGCGCAACAACAGGTACGTCTTCTTGAGGCCGACACACTGAAAAATTTCTCCCCGTCTGGTATCGATGACCACTGATTTCCAGGATTGGGCGAGGAGCCGCCAGGTACGCATCGAAAATTCCCTGCAGACCTTGCTTCCCGCTGCAAACGTTGCTCCCGAACGTCTGCACGACGCCATGCGCTATACCGTTCTGGGTGGAGGCAAACGCGTGCGGCCGTTGCTTGCCTTTGCGGCGGGAGAGCTGAACGAGGCGGATGAAGAGCGGGTGACGATTGCCGCAGCCGCAGTGGAACTGATACATGCCTATTCGCTGGTGCATGACGATTTGCCCAGCATGGATAACGACGTGTTGCGGCGGGGTAAGCCTACTTGTCATATCGAGTATGGCGAAGCCATTGCATTGCTGGCGGGCGATAGTTTACAAAGCCTCGCTTTTCAATTGCTGGGCGAATATTGCTTGGCTGATACCCCGAAAATGCAATTGGAAATGGTCAAGCATCTGGCGCAAGCGGCGGGTTCTCGCGGTATGGCGGGAGGTCAGGCCGTTGATCTCGCCAGCGTTGGAAAGACATTAAGTCTGCCGGAGCTGGAGTTTATGCATATTCATAAGACTGGAGCGCTTATTCGGGCTGCTGTAATGCTTGGTGCGGGTTGCGGTAGTAGTTTGAACGAGAGCCAACTGATGAGCCTTGATCATTTCGCGAAGTGTATCGGCTTGGCATTCCAGGTAGTGGACGACGTGCTCGATGCAGAAGCGACTACCGCGACGCTGGGTAAAACTGCCGGCAAGGATGCCGAAAATAATAAGCCAACCTACGTGAGTATCCTCGGGAGCGGCCGGGCACGTGAGTTGGCTGAAGAGCTGCGGCGCGATGCATATCAGTCGTTGGATGTTTTTGGCGCAAAGGCGGGACGGTTGCGGCAAGTAACCGACTTCATCATCCAGCGGGAGTTTTGACCCGTATTTTCTTCGGTAAAGAATACTATAATTTTCAAGGTTTAAATGTATCCACTGCTTGATACCATCACTACCCCTTCAAAGTTGCGAAGGCTGGAACGCAAGATGCTGCCGCAACTTGCCGACGAGTTGCGGCAGTTCCTGGTCGAATCCGTTTCTAAAACGGGCGGGCACCTATCTTCCAATCTCGGTACGGTTGAATTGACCATAGCACTGCACTATGTTTTTAACACACCCAATGATCGCCTGGTATGGGATGTGGGTCATCAGACTTATGCCCATAAAATTCTTACCAGTCGTCGTGAGGGCATGAGCAGGCTACGCATGCAGGGCGGTATAGCAGGATTTCCCCGGCGTGACGAAAGCGAGTACGACGCCTTCGGTACGGCTCACTCCAGCACCTCCATCAGTGCTGCTCTAGGTATGGCGGTGGCAGCGCAACGCGAGGGCAAAGGCCGATGCGTGGTCGCGGTGATTGGCGACGGCGCCATGAGTGCAGGTATGGCATTCGAAGCCCTGAACAATGCGGGTGCCATGGACACCAATTTATTGGTGATCCTCAATGACAATGACATGTCGATTTCGCGTCCGGTGGGCGCACTCAACAATTATCTCGCAAGGCTCATGTCAGGTCAGTTTTATGCGACGGCACGCCGTGCCGGCGAAAAAATGCTGGGTGTCGTTCCACCCGTGCTCGAACTCGCCAAGCGTGCCGAAGAGCATGTAAAAGGCATGGTGACGCCCAGTACGCTATTTGAAGAGTTCGGTTTCAACTATATCGGCCCTATCGATGGTCATGATCTCGACGTACTGGTGGGCACGCTCAACAACATCAAGCATCTTGATGGACCCCAGTTTCTGCATATCGTAACGCGCAAAGGCGCGGGCTATAAGGCGGCGGAGGAAGACCCGATTCTCTATCACGGTGTAACCAAGTTTAATCCGGACGCCGGTATCATTCCCAAAGCCGCAGGCAAGCCTTCTTATACGCAGATTTTTGGAGACTGGCTATGCGACATGGCTGCGCTGGACCAGCGCTTGGTCGGGATTACGCCGGCTATGCGCGAGGGTTCCGGCTTGGTGAGATTCTCTCAGGAATATCCTGATCGTTATTATGATGTTGGTATCGCGGAGCAGCACGCAGTCACTTTTGCCGCGGGCTTGGCCTGCGACGGATTGAAGCCGGTTGTCGCTATTTATTCAACCTTTTTGCAGCGTGCTTACGATCAGTTGATTCACGATGTCGCTATTCAGAATCTGCCGGTCGTATTTGCTATCGATCGGGCCGGATTGGTTGGAGCAGATGGCCCTACGCATGCCGGGAGTTTCGATTTAACCTATTTGCGCTGTATCCCGAACATCACCGTAATGACTCCTGCGGATGAGAATGAATGCCGTCAGATGCTCTATACCGCATTTCAGATGGATACGCCCACAGCGGTGCGATATCCCCGAGGTATGGGGACGGGTATAACGCCGCAAGCGCAGATGCAGATGTTACCGATAGGCCGGGGTGAGATTCGCCGGGAAGGCGTAAAAATCGCGCTGCTGGCTTTCGGCAGCATGCTCAAGCCTTGCCTTGAAGCGGCAGAAGAATTAAATGCTACCGTGGCCAATATGCGTTTTGTCAAACCTCTGGACGACGATCTGGTCGCGTCGTTAGCGGCAGACTATGAATTGCTGGTAACGGTTGAAGAAAATACGATCATGGGTGGAGCTGGTAGTGCCGTGATCGAATCTCTGGCAAGCAGGGGTTTCACGGTTCCCGTATTGCAATTGGGTTTGCCCGATGTTTTCATAGATCAGGGTGAGTGCTCTCAAATGCTGGCTGATTGCGGATTGGATAAGGCGACCATCGTCGAGTCCGTCAGAGTAAGATTTTTTGAGTAGTCAACGCAACCGGATGCATATATCTATGCATCCGTGTTCGCTTCCAGGAAAAAATATCCCCTCATGAACGATGCGAATTTTCCTATTGCAGACGTGCAGAATGCATTCGATGCCCGGCATATTGCAATCAACAGGGCGGGTATCAGGGCCATCCGTCATCCGATCTCGATAAGAGACAAGGATGGGTCTATCCAGCACACTGTCGCCGTATTCAATATGTATGTGGATCTACCGCATCAATTCAAAGGCGTACATATGTCGCGCTTTGTGGAAATACTTAACAGCCACGACCAGGCGATTTCCGTGGAATCGTTTGAAAGCCTGCTACAGGCCATGGTGGAGAAGCTGGAAACGGAATCTGGCGATATCGAAATGACGTTTCCTTATTTCATCAGCAAAATGGCTCCCGTTTCACGCATAAAAAGCCTGCTGGATTATGAAGTGACTTTTACCGGCGAACTAAAAAAAGGAAGCTACCAATTCACCCTGAAAGTCGTTGTACCCGTGACCAGCCTGTGCCCGTGCTCGAAGCAAGTTTCCGATTATGGCGCACATAACCAGCGGTCCCATGTGTCAATATCAGTTAGAACCAGGAGCTTCGTATGGATAGAAGATCTGGTACGTATGGCAGAAGACCAGGCATCGTGTGAACTCTACGGATTATTGAAACGTTCGGATGAGAAGTATGTAACCGAAAAGGCTTATGATAATCCGAAATTCGTCGAGGACGTGGTGCGTGACATAGCGGCGATACTGAATCGGGACGAACGTATAGACGCCTATGTGGTGGAATCTGAAAATTTCGAATCCATCCATAATCACTCTGCATATGCGTTGATCGAGCGGAATAAATGCGAGAGCTGAGGCTTAGTTCAAATCAAGAAGTCGGCAAATTAACCTGTGTGCTGGAGTGCAGAAGAAATTCCTGTCAATGCGTGAGATTCGATATACCATTCCCCATCAGTATAAATTGACCTTTTGTAGCCGGAAAGGTATATTATCGCCCTTCCGGGGTGTAGCGTAGCCTGGTAGCGCGCCTGGTTTGGGACCAGGATGTCGGGAGTTCAAATCTCTCCACCCCGACCAATTCATGCTAATCTGAGGCGAAATCCGATTTGAGTGGTGCCCGTAGCTCAACCGGATAGAGCACCAGCCTTCTAAGCTGGGGGTTACAGGTTCGATTCCTGTCGGGCACGCCATAAGCTATTTCTTTAGCCATTGGTGCCTGAGCATCAACAATGCGTTATTTTTCTCGGATGGTGGCTGTAGCTCAGTGGTAGAGTCCCGGATTGTGATTCCGGTTGTCGTGGGTTCGATCCCCATCAGCCACCCCAAAAATAATCAGCAAAAAACAGCTATTTTCCTTCGGAACAAGCTCCCCCTTAGCTTGGGAGCCGCGTTCGAAGCACGATGAAAAACGTGCTCTTCTTCGTCGGCATCTACTGCCACTCTTCCAGTCCTGTCATCTATTTCGCTGCTGGATATTGATGCGTCCATCACATTCAATAGACGCGCATAAGCTTCTACCGGGGTCCTTGCGCTGGTTTCGGCGATGCGTATTTATCTATCCTCTCGGCACATGCTTGTATTGCATCCACCCCGCGCGTTCACCCTTGGATTGAGATAGGGTTTCACATTCCTGCTTCACATGACTAAATCCAAATGGTTGGCGAAGCGAAAGAACATCATTTGCGGACCCAGTCAATAGTTGAGCCAGCCTGTCCCTAGGTTTGACCAGCCAGCATCAACTGCAACCGGGGTACATCAAGGTGTCTCATTCCAGCGACATCCAAATATTGCAATAAACATAGGGTTATATACGAATCATAAGCAATTGATGTGCTTTGGCGACATTTAACACCAAATCAGTGCGCTAATTGCTTTATTTAAAGAGGAAATTATCTGGCATGAATTGTGCTTGATATTACGCCAAGTGCCCCTTAAACATGTGTTGACCAGAAGCGCGAGCTCCAGATCGAATGATTAAAGCTTTTGATGAGAAGCAGGTGGCGCGAAAGTATAGAAATATGCTGCGCAATGCTATGTGTGCTGCCGAACAGACTGCGCTCAGCAGAAAAGGACAATAAAAACTTTTGCTTCAATGTTTTTATCGCAGTTCCAACAGTCCAACCCATCCAAATATTTTACTCATTCACGACATGGGTTTTTTCCCCTCACTCTCTGCTGATCATCTCCAACGCTACTTCCGCATCATTCAGGAAGGGATAGCGGTGCGCCGGCATGTAGACCTGCTCAGATGGTTGCAGGGAGAGGTGCAGCATTATCTTCCCCACGAAATCATGCTTGTCGCGTGGGGCGATTTTAGTTCGAACTCCATACGGCATGACATTATATCCTCACTGCCTGGAGTCAGAACCGCGCGATCGGAACCGGCAAGTCTTTCACCATTATTGCAGGCGTTTCATAATCGCTGGGTCGAACTGGGCAGAATGCCGTGCACATCAAGCATTTGCAAACCCGGTATTGGTGAATTCGATATTTTTAGTGCAGACCGCGCTCCTCCATGTTCTTTTGGGAGAGCTCTGCACGGCATGCGCTCATCGCTTTTGCATGGCATCAGCGACAAGCGTGGACACCATGATTGCCTTTACGTTATTTTTAGCTCCGAAGACAAACTCGATGATTCCACGCTCAGCGCGATGGAGATACTATTACCATATCTTGACACTGCCTTGCGCCGGATAGTGCCCCTGGCGCAGCGCTCATATATGCCGTCGCTCTTGGCGGATCAACCACGAAGCGAAGGCCGTGGATTGAGCGAGCGTGAAATCGAAATAATGGATTGGGTAAAGAAGGGCAAAACCAATGCCGAAATAGGCAGTATTCTGTGCATCAGTTCTTACACCGTAAAGAACCACTTGCACCAGATTTTCCGAAAACTTGACGTCTACAATCGCATGCAAGCGGTTTCCAAAGTTGAGCGCAGCCCAAGCCATGGCTGAAGTCCATCCCATATTTTCAGCATCAACAGTTTCTGCGCGTCATGCGCAGGTACCGCTCGGCAATAATATGCTGAGCGCAGTCGAGGCCATCCTGGACCCGGCGGTACTTGCACTTTCGCTTTGGCTTGTGAGCGCCAGCGTCTACGGAGAATTGCGTCCACCCTACCTGATTCTTGCGGTCATTGTATTTTCGATCACCTTCCCGGGCACATCGCGTCTGCAATCTTCAGTCAAATTGCTTATCTTCAATATCCTCTACAGTTGGTTTTGGGTGGCTTTGCTGCTACTCTTTCTCGGCGTTGCCACTGGCTACATTGCCGAATTCTCCAGCCACGCGTTGATCACCTGGTTATGGGCGGCTCCCCTGAGCCAGATCGGCGCTCAACTGGCGTTGCGCTCCGCCGCTCCCTATCTGCTCTTGCTTCAGGGACCCCCGCAGCGCGCAATCATTGTCGGCATGAACGAACAGGGGCTTGCGCTTGCCAATCGAATTCATGAAACACGCTACTCAAAAATAGCATTGTCCGGATTTTTCGATGACCGGAACCCAAGCAGGCTTCATCAAGCGGAACACAGTTCGCTGCTCGGCAGGCTTCGTGAACTCCCCGAATTTGTCAAGGAAAACCGCATCCAGTTCATCTATCTTTCGCTGCCTATGGCCTCGCAGCCGCGCATTCTACATATTCTCGATGAGCTGAAAGACACCACGGCCTCGATCTACTTCGTACCGGACATGTTTATTACCGATCTTATCCAAGGTCGAAGCGGCGCAGTTTGCGGTACCCCGGTAATCTCGGTGTGCGAATCGCCCTTCACGGGCTCCAACGGGATCGTGAAGCGGGCAAGCGACATTATTTTATCCCTGATTATCCTGACGTTGATTGCGCCGCTCCTTCTGCTTATCGCAATCGCAATAAGGCTGGATTCACCCGGCCCCATCATTTTCAAACAGCGACGTTATGGTCTGGATGGGGAAGAAATCCTTGTTTATAAATTCCGGTCAATGCGCGTGTGCGAGGATGGCGATAACATCCGGCAGGCGGAGAAGGGAGACAGTCGCATCACACGCATCGGCGCTTTCTTGCGCAAGAATTCGTTGGACGAGTTGCCGCAGTTCGTCAACGTCCTGCAGGGTCGAATGAGCATCGTCGGCCCCAGGCCTCATGCAGTAGCTCACAACGAGATATACCGCAATTTGATAAAAGGTTATATGATTCGCCACAAGGTCAAGCCCGGGATTACCGGTTGGGCACAAGTCAATGGTTACCGCGGCGAAACTCGAACCCTCGATAAAATGCAGGCGCGTATTGATCACGATCTCGATTATTTGCGCAACTGGTCATTGCGGCTTGATCTTCATATCATCCTGAAGACTGTCCTGATAGTTCTTAAGGATCGGGCAGCTTATTGAACGAGCTCTGACGCTATAAACTGTCGCCTTAACGTCCGCAAATGAAGTTTACCAACCTTCCATAGGCTCCGAGTGATACTCTTGCGGAACTTATGTCGTTGGGAAGAAAAAGAGCTAGAAAAAATGCCGCCGCTGACTCTTTCCTTTCGTAATATTCGAAGTTATAACCGTTGGCCCGCGGTTACCGCTTGTCTATTTTTATTGTTGATGCCGCGATACGCGGATGCCGCTCCCGGAGATACATTCAACGCAACTGTTGGCACCGCGTTCACATACGACAGCAACGTCTTCCGTTTATCACCTGTCATCAATCCTGTTGCGGTAACGGGTATGCCCACGCGATCCGATCAGATCATCATCTCGACGTTCTCGCTCAACCTGAACAAGGTTTATTCAATGCAGCGGTTTGATGTTACCGGCAGCCTTATCGATAACCGTTATAACAATTTTGATTTTCTGAATTTCCTCGGGAAAAATTATACGGCGGCTTGGCATTGGTACGTTACGCCTTATCTACACGGCAGATTGACCAGTTCTCATAGCGAAGTGCTCAACAATTTCGCCAATTTGACGGGTTTTGCTAACTCTACCACCCAAAATCTGCGCACTAATGACAACTATCATTTTGAAGGAATTTTCGAAATTGACAGGGCTTGGCACATTGTCGGTGGTCTTGATCACAACGTCTCAAAGAACAGTAAACTTACTATACAAGACTTCAGCAACCGTGTTTCCTCAGTCGAAGGAGGCATTCGTTATACGCGCCCGTCGGGTGCCTCGCTCACCTATAAGGTAAGAAGTGGGACCGGTGAATTTATTAATAGACCAAAACCTATTGTCGAGAGCCTCTTCGATACCCGTTTCAATGAGATAGAACATGAAGTACGCTTATTATGGCCCGTCACCGGCAAGGCCTTCATTGATGCACGCGGCGGATATCTGTCGCGCGAACATGCACACTTTCCTCAGCGCGATTACGCCGGCATCGTAGGTAACGTCAATCTAACCTGGGCTGCTACGGGCAAGCTACGCGTTAATGCAAATTGGACGCGTCAGCTTTCGAATTACCAAACGGCTCCATCCGCGTTCCTGAACTCCGCCTTTCAACGTTTCTCGAGTAGTTCCGTTACCACCAACCGTTTTACGGTATCCCCGGTTTGGCAGATCACAGAAAAAACCGCATTACGCTTACGCTACGATTACGTTCTGAGTGATTTTGAAGGAGCGGTCATTTCGCTGCCTACCGAAAGCCGTAGCGATTCAATGCACTCCGGCCTCGTCGCGCTGGATTGGCAACCACTGAAGGTAGTCTTCCTTAGCGCCGCTTTCCACCGAGATAGACGTACTTCCAATCTACGGGGTTTCGACTTTGACAGCACCGCAGGCAGTATTTCAGCAAAACTTAATTTCTGATACTCAAACACTCGAAAAGGCTCCGCAAGAGTTATGGAAGACATACTGTTACAGTAATTTGTCTAGCTGATGGTGGATAATTCTTCCCCTGATGAAGAGTGTGGCCGTCCAGATAGATTTTTTGATAGTGCATATGGACTATTGCACGCTAAACGCTAACTCGTTATCTTGAGAAAACAAAAATGATATACGACGGCAACATGTTGCGGTAATTCAGAATGCCGGGTCAAAAGGTGTGGCCTACCTATCGCCGCCGATCAACTATTCCCATGAATCCATCAAAAACTATAGTCAAAAAACGAATTGACGACCGTTAGCATGGTGTATATTCTTTTATTAAACGACATTTTTTTGAGTGTGGGCATCAAGGTTTCAATAGAACGTCGAGCAAGTTACGATAGCGTAATATTGTATGTCTAAAATGCGTATGTAATTTTTACTACAACCGGGCACATTGGTCGGATTGGCGATGGTTTTAGCTGATGGGTGCATGATTACAGGACGTCCTATCCAGGTTTTAAACATTGTTGTTATTGATATCTCTCACTCAAGCTCAGATGAAACTCAGCCAAAATAAAATCATATTGCAAATACTCTCGGCGTCACTTGCACTCGGGCTTGCCGCATGTGGCAGCAAAGACGCCGAAAAGCCCGTCAGTCAAATAGCGGCTAAAGTCAACTCCGGAGAAATTTCCGTTCATCAGATTAACTATATACTTTCTCACGCGGGGGCCAACGCTGGCACACCGGAAACAGCGCCTAAAGTCCGCCGTGAAATTCTCGATCGACTCATTGATCAGGAGCTGGCTGTTGAACAAGCCATTGGGAAAAAACTTGACCGTTCGCCTGATATTCTTATGGCTGTCGAAAACGCTCGCCGCGAAATTCTTGCCCGGGCATATATTGCGCAAGTTACTGCGGAGATGCCGAAGCCGACTGTTGATGAAGCGAAACAATATTATATTGACAATCCACAGCTCTTTGCCGAGCGCCGCATATACAACATACAGGAAATTGTGGTTCCGATAACTGCCGGGGTAGATGGCGAACTGCGAGAAATGCTCAATACGGGCAAATCGATGGAAAGTATCGCCAATTGGCTCAAGGACAAGGGAATAAAATTTGGCGCCGGTAGCGCTACACGGTCAGCCGAACAGATTCCCCTTGAGTTGCTGCCTAAAATACACTCGCTCAAAGTCAACGACGGGCTGATCATCCAAGGCCCGCAGTCCATTACGGTAATGCGCCTTGCTGCGACGCAATCCGTGCCTATATCAGAAGCCGCGGCGCTACCGCGCATCCAGCAGTTTCTTGGCAACCAACGTGTAACGGAAGCCGCAAAACAGGAGCTCAAGACGCTTAAGGAGAAAGCTAAAATTACCTATATGAACGGGTTTTCTGACGCTGATACCAACACACCGTCCCAGGCCGCTGCAGCTCCAGCGGCCATAAGCAACGCAGACGTGAGCGCCGTAAAATCCAACACTGACATTAGTGTTGAGAAAGGCATTGCGGGTTTGAAATAACGCCTCATCCAATTTAGCATATGCTTAAGGAAATATGACAACATGACCAAAACTTCGATAAGGCTACTTGCTTTTTTCTTTACTCTGTTATCTATGAGTGCGTATGCGCAACATATTCTCGACTATCCGCTTGGACCGGGAGATATCGTACGCATTCAAGTATTCCAGAACCCTGATCTGACGACAGAAACTCGGGTATCCGAGAATGGCTCTATTACATACCCGCTCGTCGGCGCTGTCGAAGTGGGAGGGCTTGCTATCGCTGCTGCGGAACAGAAGATCGCTGCCGCACTCAAGAATGGAGGCTTCGTCAAACAACCGCAGGTGAACATCGTCATCTTACAAATGCGCGGTAGCCAAGTAAGCGTGCTTGGCCAGGTCAACCGGCCTGGGCGTTTCCCGCTTGATACGCTCAGCCGCGTAAGCGACATGCTTGCCGCTGCGGGCGGCGCCGCGCCAACGGGTGACGACTTCGCCATCGTTACAGGTTTACGAGACGGTAAACCCTTCCGAAAAGTAATAGATATTCCGGCACTCTACCTCGCGGAAAAATCGGATGAAGATATCATCCTCGCGGGGGGGGACACAATTTACATCCACCGTGCGCCGGTTTTCTATATCTATGGTGAAGCTCAGCGTCCGGGTGCCTATCGTATCGAGCGCGGCATGACCATCATGCAAGCCCTAGCCCAGGGTGGCGGCCCGACGCAGCGCGGGAGCGAATGGTGGCTTCGCCTTCATCGAACAAACGCTGAGGGTGTTGTGGAAAGGCTCTCTCCGGAGATGACCGATTCGATACAGCCCAACGATATAATTTACGTTCGAGAAAGTATTTTCTAATTAATGGTCGGGGCGTAATGACACTTCTACAATTCCTGCTCATTCTCCGGGCGCGCTACAAGGTAGCCGCGCTTACGCTGCTGATTACGGTGGCTGCCACGTTTTTTATCAGCTTGTTGTTACCCAAGCAATATAGTGCTACCAGCTCCGTAGTGATCGATGTCAGGTCGCCTGATCCCATCGCCGGTATGATCATGCCAGGGTTGGCAACGCCTGCATATATGGCGACGCAGGAAGATATCCTCAACAGCGATCGTGTAGCTCATCGCGTGGTCAAGTTATTGCGTATGGACGAAAGCCCGGCTATCCGGGAGCAATGGATGGACGCCACGGAAGGTGAAGGGGATTTGATGATTTGGCTGGCTGACCTGCTCAAGCAAAAGCTTGAAGTCAGACCTTCACGCGAAAGCAATGTAATCAACATCGAATTCAGCGGCAGTGAGCCCAGCTTTGTTGCAACCGTGGCGAATGCCTTCGCCCAGGCTTACATCGACGTTCACCTTGCACTGAAAGTCGCGCCCGCCCGTGAATCAGCCACCTGGTTTGAGGACCAGACCAAAGTGGTGCGTGAGAAACTGGAAAAAGCCCAGGCGGCACTCTCGGCATTTCAGCAAAAGACCGGCATCATCGCTACCGATGAGCGGCTTGATCATGAAACTGCCAAACTCAACGAATTGTCGGCTCGATTAACGAACGTACAGGCTGAAACCTCGGATAGCAGCAGCAAGCGTAAATCCGCCGGCAATTCCGAAACACTGGCTGAAGTGATGCAAAGCCCAATGATTAATATGCTTAAATCAGACATTGCGCGCCTTGAGGCCAAACACAACGAAAGCAATGTGAATCTCGGTGTAAACCATCCGCAAACGAAACGTACGGAAACTGAACTTGCCTCGCTCAGAAGGAGGCTGGCTAGCGAAACCCGGCAAATCTCGGACAGTATCAGTACCTCCTACGAGGTGGGTAAGCAAAAGGAAAAAGAACTGCTTGAAGCAATGGAGTCTCAAAAAAAACGTATACTCGAGCTCAACAAGGAGCGCGATGAAATCGCCGTACTCAAACGTGATGTTGAAGCTGCCCAGCATACGTTTGAGGGTGTGAGCCAGCGTTCTGCTCAAACCCGTCTTGAAAGCCTGTCGGCTCAGACCAACATCGCGATTCTGAATCCAGCCACAATACCAACCAAGCACTCGCGGCCCAGAATCCTGCTCAACGTTCTAATCTCCATTTTCCTCGGTACCTTACTCGGTATAGGGATTGCTTTGATGCTTGAACTCAGCAGCCGTTGTGTGCGCTCATCAGAAGATCTTATCCAGGTCATCGATCTACCAGTACTTGCGGTGATTTCCAGCAGGCCGGTGCAAAAAATTCCCAAGCAGCTTGGCCCGGTAGCCAGCTAAATACCTAAAACGGAACCAGATCATGAAACCCGTAAGCGCTAGCCTACCACTCATCAAACGGAATCAGACCACGACACCAGGCGAGTCTTCAATTTACGGTAAAGCGCAGGTCACCGGCAATGGCAGTTCAATAGGGGCCATCCTCGTCGATACCGGACGCCTCTCCGCCGATAACGCCGATCGCATTCTCCGGTTGCAGATAGAGCAGGGCAAACGCTTTGGTGATACCGCTATTGAGCTGGGCCTGCTTACGGAAGACGACGTTCGTTTTGCCCTCTCTCGCCAATTTAATAACCTCTACCTTCCTGCGGGGGATAACAGCCTCAGCTATCAACTCGTAGCCGCCTATAAACCGTTCAGTCCTATCGTCGAGAAGCTGCGCGCCTTGCGTAGTCAGCTAATGCTGCGGTGGTTCGATACTGAAGTCAGGTTGAACTCCCTCGCTATCATGAGTCCTGGCATAGGGGAAGGACGCAGCTTCATTGCTGCAAATTTGGCGGTTGTCTTCTCGCAACTGGGAAAGCGCACCTTGCTCATCGACGCAAATCTGCGTGCGCCGCGCCAGCATGAGCTATTCAAGTTAGGCAACAATGCAGGTTTATCCAGTATGCTGGCGGGTCGTATCGGGATCGAGGCGATCGCACGCGTACCTTCGTTGCTGGGGCTTTCCGTGCTGCCAGCCGGTGCTGTGCCGCCGAATCCGCAGGAACTGCTCGGCCGCACTGGCTTCCCCGAATTGTTACAGTCGATGGCCCGCGATTTTGACGTTGTCATTATTGACACGCCTGCCGCGCACGAATACGCCGAAGCTCAGATTATTGCGGCGCGCGCTTCAGCCGCCCTCATAGTCGCCCGCAAAGATCGAACATCAGTCGCGCAAACAATTGAGCTGGCCCGTAGTCTCCAGCAAACGGGCACAACGCCCGTGGGGTCGGTGCTGAACGAATTCTGAGTGAAGGAAAACGGTGTACAAAGCCTCAGACTTCCAACTGGCAATAAAAGCGAGCAGTCAAGCCTTAGCAGTAGTCCGAAAGCGCTTCAAGTATTTTTACCAGGAGGCAATTGTGTTCTCCACCGCTTTTATCCGTTTTTTCTCTTTTCTCATAGGTGAGGAGAATTGGACGATGAGAATTTTTCGCTACTGTCGAATTCTAGCCACGCTTTCTGTTCCACAATGTCAGCGATACCGTACCGATGAGGCTGCCCGCCATATCCGCAACGAAGTCAGACCATCCCGCTTGTCGACCTGGAAGATACAGCTGATGCCACTCATCGAGCAATCCAATCAGCAACGAGCCGAAAAACGCAACAGCCAGACTGCGCCATCCATGGAGTCCGCTAGCGAAGCCAAGTGCCCATGCGAGCAACGCAAACACGATGCCATGAAGCAATTTATCCCATGGTTCCGGCACCAGATTCACAGCAACAGGTTGTGCTCCTCCAAGGAACAAGCTAGTCACGATCCCAAGTGCCAGCAGTATGGCTGCGGTACGAAGATGGCGGGATAGCATATGTTGTAAAAACAAGATGAGTGCCAATTTGTCAACTACATTCAACAGACCATCAGGCCAACCGGAAGACTGGCGCGGCCGGCTACCCATCTGGTTACCAATTATTACCGGATTAATCGTACTTTATTTGCCAAGTCTGGTCGATCTCTTTCGCGGCATCTGGAGTACCGATCAGCAAGCGCATGGTCCGATTGTACTCGGTATCGCTTGCTGGCTTATTTATCGCAAGTGGCCGGAAATGTGGCGTTTGAGCGAAGGTCAACCAATGGTACCTTCAGCCGGTTGGCCCATCTTTATTTTTGGGCTGCTTCTCTATGTGATTGGCCGCTCGCAAGACATCCTGCTTCTGGAGATCGGTTCTGTCATTTGGATACTCGTTGCTATCCTCTTGCTCATGCGTGGTAGCGCCGCACTCAAGGCACAATGGTTTTCGCTTTTCTTCATGCTCTTCATGATTCCATTACCCGCCACGATTGTGGATAACTTGACGATGCCCATGAAGATGGCAGTGTCTTATGTGGCTGAAAACATACTTTTCTGGGCGAACTACCCCATCGCCCGCACGGGCGTTATTCTCCAGATTGGGCAATACAAACTGCTAGTAGCTGATGCATGCGCGGGGCTGCACACCCTTTTTACGCTTGAAGCGCTAGGCCTGCTCTACCTTAATATCATCCGGCACGATTCATTATTCCGAAATATTGCCCTTGCCATTTTTATCGTACCCATTTCTTTTACGGCTAACGTCATACGGGTAATGGTATTAACGTTGATCACCTATCATTTTGGTGATGAGGCCGGGCAGGGCTTTTTACATGGCTTCGCAGGCATGGTGCTCTTCCTTAGCGCACTATTGCTGATCATTGGGGTTGATTCACTGCTGCACCTCGGCGTAAAGGTGCGCCGCAACCGTAATAATGTGTTGGACGGAGTGTAAAAGGCAATGAGTCTCTGGTTCAGGAATTTCATTCTTTTAATACTCATGCTCGCGGCCTCGGGTCTTGCGCTGGCGTTGCGCCCTACCGAAAAAATTGCCGATCAGGGGCCTGTCATCGATTTGGAAACGATGATTCCGCATACATTCGGGGATTGGAGCGAAGAGCAGCAGAACTCGGTGCAAATGGTAGATCCGCAGCAACAGGAAATGATCGAAAAAATTTACACACAGACACTCAGCCGTACCTACCTGAACAACCGCGGTTACCGCATAATGCTCGCGATCGCCTATGGAGACGACCAGAGGGATTCCATGCAGATGCATTACCCCGAAGTTTGCTATCCTGCCCAAGGATTCTCGCTCCAGAGTAAGCAAACGGGTACCTTGGCTACTGCAAACGGTTTAATTCCCGTCACTCGTATCCTGACCAATCTCGGTCAGCGCAACGAACCCGTTACCTACTGGACAACAGTTGGCGATCAGGTATTTCAGGGTAGTATCCAAAAGAAACTTACCGAAATGCGCTACGGCCTGAACGGCAAGATTCCCGATGGCATGCTCGTACGTATTTCCTCGATCGACGCAGAAGCGACGCACGCATATGAAATGCAAACCCTATTTACGGATCAGATGCTTGCCGCGTTGACACTCGAACATCGCCAAAAGCTGAATGGCATATTGAACCCGGCCCGCCCATGAAAGAAACCACACTTATCAACGGCATAAAAGGGGCAGGACGGCTACTTGATCGCGAAAACCTGTTCATGGGGAAAATCATGTTACTCCCGGCATCACTCGTTTACCGGCATATGTAGGGTTTAGTCTGCGAAATCAACTTCTGACTCGGCGTCCCGAACGCGTCATGCGGCCGGGCAACAGCTGCGATTACATCGACATATTATCGATGATGTTCCTGAATAAGCCCGCTGATTTTGTTGTTGCGTCAGGGGTTCAATAATATTTGCGAATTCATCAGCACTTCCTAATAACCACTAAGAGAATCCTTCAAACGTTAGCGAGAATTAGTTGTGTTACAACTCATGGTCTTACCATTGGCTGCATTTGTTCTCGCACTGCTTTCGACCACGGCAATCGTTATCGTTGCGGGGGCAGGGTTTCGCTGGCCTGGCCGAATGTTCAACTATTTAATGTTGTTGATCGTGAGCACGAGCGTAGCGACTATTGTTTTCTCCGGCCGGGTCTTGGCTTTTATGGACGAAAGCCTGATTGTCTCGTCCGAGGCCGATACTGGAAGTACCGTATATACAAAGCTGCTTCTCGCAGCTGTGATTGGATGCTCTGTCGCGCTTTGTACGGCGTGGGTTTTCAATTTTAAAAATTATAAAACAAGCTTTGACCGATTTGATAAGAGGGGGATGAAAGCGCCGACTGACATCACCATCGCGTTCATGGTTTTCCAAGTTGCGTTCAGCATTCTCCCGATTTTTTTCGGGGAGCGTTACTACTTCCACGTAAATCTGATTTACCCGCTTTTCGTATGTCTTGCGTTGTTTCTCTGGGCTAGATTGTCAGCTGTCGACCCGGTTATTGTCGCAAAACAATGTCTCGCCTGGATAGTATTCTCCAGTTTGATCGCAGCGATCGTCGCACCGCAGCTTGTCATGCAGCCCGGCTATATCGGCCTGATTCCCGGATTCGATTTAAGATTTTGGGGAGTTACTTCGCACGCGAATACGCTTGGCGCAGTTGCATGCATGCTTCTCATCCTGGAGTTGGCCGAGCCGTCAACCAGGCCATGGCTTAGAACGACTATACTTGCGGCTGCCGCGCTGACGCTGGTCTTAACGCAATCCAAAGCATCAATTGTAGCCGCATTCATAGGTTTTTCGATCATTTTTGGCTGGCGATTATTGAATCGAACCCACGAAGTAATCGTTGGTAGTAAACATGGGAGCTCAGTCCCGATAGTCTTATTGGGTTCACTTATTGTTTCAATTGCAGCGATTGGAGCATTCGCTATATTCATTGATACGGATATGCTTGCTGCACTTAAGAGTCAATTGGATGCGCGTGCGGTGGGCACGCTGTCTACGGCAACCGGTCGAACGTTGATATGGAACGCCGCGTTAGAGGGCGGGTTGCAAAGCCCTCTATTTGGGCAGGGCGCAGATTTCTGGGGAATTGATAATCGGCTTCGACTCGGCCTCGGGGGTGCTACCAGCGCGCACAACCTTTTCTTGCAGACATTCAGCCGATCAGGACTCATCGGGCTTGCTGCATTATTGGTTTTTTTTTATTTTCTTGTTCGTTATTCAATACGAGCAGCCAAACCCACCCGTGGTGGAAGTCTAGCCATACTGGCCGTCCTCCTGATGCGATCCATGTTCGAGACGAGTTTTCAACTCAACTCGGTTCTTGCAGGAGAATTTTTCGTAATGATTGCTCATTTCACCTATGTGATCGACAGGGGCGCTAAGCCGATCGCAAGAGTTTAAATTAAGTCATTACCATTAACACTGATGAATAAATTCAAGTTACCGAAGTTCAATATCAGCAAACCGAAGGTTGTTTCCTTCGACAATGAGGCCGGGTAAGTCTTTTTAACCTGCAGATTCTTATCGCCGTTCTGTATGTGGGCAAGCGTGGTAGCACCACCAAGAGGTCTGATCCATAGGCATGCGATCGATATGCGAGTGAATTGCTGGCGCAGGAGCAATCTATTGGATCGCTTGCTTGAGTGTTGGTGTATGTTTAAGTCGTACGTATCAAGATCGGAGCAACACAGTTGTAAAAGCCCATCCGAATGGGCCCGGACTGAAGAAAAATCAACGATCAATCAGCGAGTCGCACGGAGGATCAGACACCCAGATTTATATGGTTGCCGCGGATGAGAAAATAGCTATTACATTTTTGCCAGATCAAATACACGAGGCGCCCCAATGCACAAGAGAGGGTATTATCTAATCCAATCTCACAGTCTGGAAGGCATAACTTTAGGAGGACTTGCAAATGTTCCGATTACTTTGCAGTCTCGTCATCGTACCGCTGCTAATAACATTATTGATAGCGCGGAGCGCGTTGGCCGAGGATAATTGGGAAACACTTACTGATCATGATCTGACCGTTTCTTCCGGGAGCGCGCTAGATTTCTCCGCCTTGGTCACAACCGCGCCAGCAGGCAAACACGGCCCGGCCATTGCGTTATCAGATGGGCATATCGGCTTCGAGCGCCGTCGTACGCCAGAGCGCTTCCTTTGCGCCTCGATAGCGTTAAGCCCGCTGAGCGGCGGTTTCCCCGATAAAGCGGGGAGTGAGCAATTTGTGCGGCAACTCAAGCAAACAGGCTATAACCTGGCTCGGCTGCATATGGTTGACGCACAGCTGATGAGCGGTCGCTTTAAGGACTTTGATTTCGATCCCGAGCAGCTTGACCGGTTGCACTTCCTGCTTGCCGAGCTTAAGGCAGCGGGCATTTATTGGATCGTCGATGGTATGGCTTCTGACAATGGCGGATGGGGCGACGTGCGGCCGCACCGCTGGGTAAAAAAATACCGTGCCAGAATGGATGTGCTCACCGATTCCGCAGGTTTCGCTCACTGGGCAACCCTGGTTGAGCGGTTGTGGGGCGCGAAGAACCCCTACACGGGCATCGCTCCCATAAAAGACTCAGCGATGCTGGGTATGATACTGGTCAACGAAGGGAGTTTCTTCTATCTCGCTACCACTTATAGCAAGCGCTACCCGGCGCTCCCTGGTTATGGCAAGTTGTACCCAGACCAATTGGCTCTCCAGTTTCGTGACTGGCTGCAGACGCGTTATGGCACCGATACTGCCTTGAAGTCAGCCTGGGGCAAAGAGCTAAAAAGCGGAGAATCCATTGGAGGAAGGATCGACCTGCCTGATGCCCTTCGCGGAAGCGGGCGCCGCGATATCGATTTTGATCGCTTCGTTGTCGAACTGGAGCAGCGGAGTTATCGCGCGATGGAAAAACGGGTGCGCGATCTGGGTTTCAAGGGTCTGAGCACCGCTTTTAACAACTGGAGTTTTCTGGCTGCGGACATTACCCGTTCCAGCCTTCAATGGGTGGACCTGCACAGTTACCATGTTTTGCCCAGCGTAATGGGCGATCCGGGCTCAAAGATGGCCCAATCGAGTTTACATCAAAATACGGCTCAGTATATTCGCGAACTCAGTACTGGGCGACAATGGGACAAGCCATTTACCGTCACCGAATATGGACAACCATTCTGGAACCGGTGGCGCCACGAATCGGCCGCTTTGATACCGGCAATCGCCGCGCATCAAAGCTGGGATGCAATTTGCCAGTACGCCGAAGCACCTATTCAGGTCGATTACGGCCCATCCCATTTTGTGCGACGGCAAGCAATCTACCCGTTCAGCGTCGGAGCCGATCCAATTACCCACGCCGCTGAGCGTCTCGCCGCCATACTGTACTTGCGTGGAGATGTCGCGAGTTCACGAGACCGCATATACGTGCACATGGATGCTGAGAAAGTGCTGGCCAGAAGCGGTGGTTGGGAACAAGTACCGGACCCACTTTCAAAGCTTTCCCTCATCTCCCCCATGGGTTTGGATTTTGGCCCGATTTCAGAACGGCCGAAACCTGGCGAACTCTGGGTCAACCTGACAGGGGGGCAACCTTGGTGGCTCGTGAAATCGGCGAATGGCCCAGCGGCTGGACGGGATTTACGCTCGGCTGCCGTAGCTGCACTGCAAGATGCGAAATTGATAGGCTCTGGCAATCGCTCTCAGCCCGAAAATCAGTTGTTCCAATCCGACACAGGACAGCTCGTCGTGGACTCGGGGGCTGGCCTTATTCAGGTAACGACCGATCGAACAGCAGCACTGGTGCTGAAAGGCGGTAGTGCCTCGGCCGGCACGCTGAGCGTAAGCTCCGCGAGCGCACCGGCGCTGTTCGCGGTTTCTTCTCTGGATAAAAAGCCGATTGCTCAGAGCCGTCACTTACTGCTGTGGGTATTGACAGACGCCATCAATACAGGCATGACCTTCACGGACGCGGAACGCACTACGATTAAAACCCTGGGTAAATTTCCCCCGCAGGTACAGACGATCTCGGCTACATTACGTGTCGCGGCGGAGAATAGTGCTGGGCTCAAGGCTTGGCCGCTCTCTTTGGGAGGCGTTCGGCGTCAGGCAATTCCTCTTACGCAGGTAGGGGGCGCCATCGAATTGCGCCTGGATACAGCAGCACTACCGAATGGTCCGGCGCTTTTCTTCGAGATTGCAGATGAATGATGAAGGTGAGCATATTTCCGGTTTTAACCGCTGCGCCGGATACCATGAGAGATAATCCTTTGCGCGACATACTGCTAGTAAAAACAACGGTGATGTTGATCCGGCGGCACAAGTGCGATTCAGGCTGATTACATCAAGTAAGCTTGTTTGACCATCCTCAGCAGGTCTGCAATGACGGTAAGCTATCAACTTGACAGGGATCATGTATTCAAACGAGCTATGAGGTAAATCTGGCTATCCATGTCCTTAGTGTAATGAGGGCTTGAGCGCCAGCAGAGTCGGGAGTCCAGGGTCACCTTGGATTCCCCTGCTTCAGGTATAAATCTTAATCACCCAAGCTATAATTCTTGCAGTACCTGTCAATCCTGCAGCTATTCAAATATATCGTTTTAAAGTGTTGTAGCGCCGCTGCATCGCCGCAAACGGGCAGCGTGGTCATGCGCACCTACGCAAATGAATCCCACTCGCCGTTTTCAGAGAAATTTATTCTGTCAACCATATAAGCCACTGCTAACGCCAAACGAACCGCTAAGCCATTGTCTTACTTTTATCCCTTTTTATCGCCTCTCGTTGCTGGACAGTCTGAGCTTCGTAAGTTTGCTTGGCATGCTGCTGCCCGTCTTGCTTGGTTGCGCCATGGGCATGTTAGCCCAACTGCCGAAAATCATTCATGAGTGCTTCGCCCTATTCCCGCCATGCACTCAAGCGCAGCGCGGTCCATTTTCTCGCAGGCAAAGCTGTCTCCGCTGTGCTTACATTGATTATCCTGTTTTGGTTGGTGCGCTTGCTGACCGTGGAGGAGTATGGAGTGTACGTAACATTCGTCGCCGGGATGGAGCTTATGCTGGCAATAGCATCACTGGGCCTGCCATGGATAGCGGCTCGCTATCTGCCAGAATTTCGTCTGCATGCCAGCGGAAAGATGCTTGCGCATTTCGTATGGAACATTACCGCCCGGATCGGCTTGCTTTTAGTCGCCGTTTCGGTGCTGCTCTATTTGGCGATGCCTTGGCTGCTGGAGCATCTGAAGCTCCCTCAACAAACGGATGTGGCACGGCTTTTTCTGCTCGTGCTGCTGGTGGATGGCTTAGGCTGGCAAATCCGGGAAAACACGCTGGAACCACTTTTGCAGCAGCGCCAGGCACAAACAAGTCTTGTGATGCGTAACATGGTCCTGCTGTTACTCCTGAGTATCACGGCATTTCATGAAGAGGTTCATTTAGATCACGTGGTGCTGGCTGAGTTGACCGCATCTATATTCGGAACAACCCTGGCTTTCTATAGCATGATCAAGCATTTGCACAAACACAGGGGCTTGCTGAAGCAGGATGGATGGCAACCTCCGCCTTGGCCTGTTATGTGGCGAATGGCTCGTCATATGTATTTCAGCCGCCTCGTTACTCTGGCTTACAGCCCGCAGAGCTTCGTTTTTCTTATCCAGTTTTATCTCGGCCTTGAAGCCGCCGCATTATTTGGTTTTCTGCGGAGACTCTACGGACAGGTTTCCCGTTATTTGCCGGCGACCTTGCTGTTCAGTCTGGTCAGGCCCAAGCTGGTAGCCTCCTATATAGGAGAAGGCGGTATGGCAGATTTGACACGCAACGCCAACCTCGTCGGAAAGCTGAGCCTGTTCGTTCTGATGCCCATACTGGTGTTTGTCTGGCTTGCCGGTGGTGAACTTTTAACTGTACTCAGCGGTGGTAAGTTCGCGCAGTCAGGCTTTTACCTGGCAGGCTTGCTAATGGCCCTTATCCTTTATAGCCAGCGCCAGATACTTGAGACTGTGGCAGTGGCCAGTGGCAAGAGTCATTTATGTATGTGGGGAGCGTCGTTGGGGATACTGGTGTTGCCCTTGACTTACTTGCTGCTAAAATCCGGGTTGGGTTTGTGGGGACCCATCATCGCTATTATCATAAGCGAAATGATATTCAACGCTACGGTCATTATCGCGCTGGCGCGTATCACCACTTATAGATCTGATACTATCGGACTTTACAAACTGGGGACGGCAGCTTTAGCGGGATTCGTGCTAGCGCACCAGATTGCAATACCGGCACACGGTTGGCCACGGTTGATAATATTGGCCGCGCTTGCATGCGCTTGTTTTATGCTGGTGTCTTACTTCTTCAAACCTTTTCGGGTGGAGGAGCGTGCGAGCTTGAATCAATTGCTCGGCCGCAAGATTTTTATTTGGTAACATGGGAGCCAATGAATGATCGCCTTTTACCGCTGATGCTCGCAGCTTCTCCACAGATGTGAATGTGCTTTGCCAGGCAATTACCGCGGCACGTTACTTTCTGTCCGGCACCATGGTAGCGATTAGCCGCAGCATTTCTCATTTTTAGTAGATATCGGTTTCGTAGTGAATGCTATTTTGAGCGCGATTCTCTGGTTGATCATGTTGATACTGATGTGGCGGCGCAAATCAGCCAAGAGTGCGTTCGCTCACGGGCTTGATACACGTCAGCGAGCCTCGCGGGATATCCCACCAGATTTAAGAACAGGATATGAAAAAATTCAAGCAGTTGGTTAAAGGCGCGCTTCACCGGCTTCCTGATGAAGGACGTGGCATAAAGGCGACCGTTCGAAAATTGCAAATGAAAAAAGAAATTGCAACCGCTAATCTGATTGGCCGCTTAGAGGGTGCGAGATTGCCTGACCCCTATACAATATATTGGACTGACCCCGCGCGCGTTAACTTTCATACAAATTACAAGGTTGATTCCCCGGATTGGGAAGACTTTGTATTCGACCAAAACAAATTTGTTGCACAGGTTCAGGATGGTGACTGGGACCTTCCTTTGCACCGCGTTGCGGACATGCGGGTGTGCCGCGCGATCAGCGAGCGAATTCATCAGGGAGTTGCATGGCACGCGACGGAATATTATCAGCACGCCATAAGTCAGATCAACGACGGTCGAGAATTATGGGATTGTTCAGATCGCGCAAGTTTCGATAGGCGCTGCGATGAGATAGATCGATTAATTGAGTCCATAGATAGCAAGGGATACTGTGAAAGATTAGCAGATCCGTCGATGTCGGCGTATTCCGGAGGCAAGGAAATTCTTATCAACATCAGTCGGGATGGCTTGTGTTTATTTCAGGATGGCAGACATCGGTTGGCTATCGCGCTTGCGCTCGGGCTCAAGCGCGTTCCCGTGCAGGTTCTGGTAAGGCATTCAGGTTGGCAATCATTTCGTGAGTTGATGCATCATATGGCGCGCGGTGACGGCGGTGCCAGCAAACGGGGTGTGCTCTATCAAACACCTATGCATTTCGATCTGGCGGATATTCCATCGGAGCATGCATGCGAGGATCGATGGGAGGCAATAAAAAATAAATTGGATGCGGCATCCGGCATGGCTCTTGATATCGGCTGCAATCTCGGTTTTTTTTGTCATAGATTGGAAGAAAGCGGCTATTCCTGTGTCGGCGTTGAGTACCTGCCAACAATTGCGCTTGCCGCACGAAAGATTGCATATGCTGAGGATCGTAAGCTGAAAATAGTGACAGGCGACATACTTAGTTCAGAAACGCTGAGGGAGGTTGGGGACTCTGGCTTTGACGTCGTGATAGCGCTGAATATTTTTCACCATTTCATCAAAACGAAGGATGGATATGAGCGGCTTCGTCAATTTATGAGTAACGTTCAGATCGGAGCTATGTTTTTTGAGCCCCATCATCCGGATGAACCGCAGATGCAAGGCGTATTCATAAATCCACCGCCAAATGAATTTGTACAATTAGTAAAGGATTGGGGCGGCTTCGAAAAGGCCGAGCGTATTTATACGGCGACAGACGGCCGGATGATATTCAAATTGGAACAACAGCGCCGGAAGCGCTAGCAGTCCATCGGAAGTAGCTTGTCCTATGAGAAATTTTGGTTGTTCGAATACCTCTACTTGACAGGGGTCATTCCGTCTGATCGATCGCAAGGCTCCGCCTATCTTTGCCATCCTCCGTGGGCGAATGGCTACCGAAGGACCATTTGGCAATGGTTTATAATATGTAAGTACCGTACGTTTTAGAAAACTACCGCTTGTCAGTAGACCACGGGGAAGGGAAATATGAGCTCTGGTAATATTTATAGCGATGGTACCTATTTGGAAAGACATCCGGGGTGGCATCAAGAGGATTCATCATGGAAAGCAAAGCAAATATTAAAAATACTCAGGAAAAATAGCGTTGCTCCTTCGACATTATGTGAAATTGGCTGCGGTGCTGGTGAAATATTGAACTGTCTATCACATGAGTATGGTGACGAAGTAGTTTTTTCCGGATATGAAATTTCCCCCCAAGCTTTTGCGATCTGCAAGAATAAAGAAAAGAAGAATCTTCATTTTTTTCTCGAAAATCTACTTGACTATAAAGACCCCGCGTTCGACGTATTGCTGGCCATTGACGTATTTGAACACGTTGAGGATTACTTTGGATTTCTAAGGGAACTTAGAAAAAAAGCGAAATATAAGTTGTTTCATATTCCTCTGGACTTATCCGTTCAATCAGTTTCTCGCCTCTCGCCAATATTACACTCCAGGTCATCAGTGGGTCATATCCATTATTTCATAAAGGAAACAGCCTTGGCGACCTTACAGGATACTGGCTATGATGTTGTGGATTACTGCTATACAAACAGTTCATTAGAGCTTTCCAATCGCGGCTGGAAAGCCAACTTCATGAAAGTGCCTAGAAAGCTTTTCTTTAAAGTTCATCCTGATCTGACTGTAAGAGTATTAGGGGGATTTTCATTATTGGTTTTGGCTAAGTAGAAAAGTCACAGAAGCTCTGCAGTTTGGTTTGTGTCAGGTTCTCCAAAAATTGAAGAACTCCTGCACCTAATGTAAGAGAGTTTGTTGACGAGTCAGGAAATCCAACAAAACCACTCTTCAGGTGAGTTTGGCCCGTAGAGGGGAATGCCTCCGCTCAGATCACCGGGGGAGTTTTCCAAGAAGCTCATATGAGCGCTATGCGCTTCAAAGCGTCTCCACAACGAAAACGAAATATGTCAAGCTTTGGGAGTCGACATCCGGAAAAGCGACTTGTTGAGTAGATCAGATTGAGGTGTGCGTCAGTTTTGATGTTATTTTCTGGTAATGTTCCACCGACGGCGTTGGCCGACTTCGCGATCATCCTAAATCTGCCGCGAAGCGAGTTCACCAAAAAGGTGAAGCTCACGGGGCACAAAAAATCCTTTTGTATTATGGTCTTAACTGAAAAAATGAGCGGTCAACTTCCGGATCTAGGATCCTTCCACATTTAAGCTTCGGTCTGGGAAAACTCACATCGATCGAGTCTTCAAAACAAATGCCGCTAAGCCAACGGTCGAAGATGTGATCAAGCTCGAAACCCAACAGCTACCATTTTTCCCTGGTTCATGGCTTGTTGGGAAGAGGCCGGATTCTAGCGTTCGGAGAGCCGAGACGAGTTGCTTGACATGGCAAGCCTGGAGCGAGCATGAGTACTATAAGATTACTTCATCCTGTGGGAGCGTAATCTTGTCACCGAGTTCGGATGTGTTTTCAGCCGTGCTGATGGAATCACTACCAATGGATGCCGATCCGGTGGACCGGCTTGCTTTGATGATCAATTGAACTTTATGAAAATTCCGGCGCACAAGTCAATAGTAATGCTTGGAACATCACCTGAGGCCCACGGCGGTATCGCAACCTTGGTGGGCAATTACAGAGATTCCGGTATCTTAAAGGAGTGGAAGGTCAGGTATCTAGTGACGCATGTGGAGGGCTCCCGGTTAAAAAAAGCGCGGGTGGCGGCGATTGCGATGTTTCGGCTGTGTTCAATACTTTTTGCTGGGCAAATTGAACTGCTTCATGTGCACATGTCATCCAGAGCAAGTACATGGAGAAAGGTGCTTTTTATATTGGTAGCGATGACGTTCCGGGTGCCTTATCTCGTTCACTTACACAGTCCTGACTTCGTTGATTTTTTTGAGCATGAATGTGGGAAACGCAAAAAAAGGCTAATTAGGTTCGTTCTATCTCATGCGGCCCGTGTTATTACCTTATCGTCAAGTTGGGCTAAAGCTATAGAAAAACTAATTCCTGCTACACGTACCGTGATTCTTTTCAACTCCGTGGGACTACCTGAAATGAAGTTGGGTGATGCGGAGGAACACGCGCGTAATGGCGATTTGTTCGACCCGCCGCTGATATTGTTTCTTGGTCAAATTGGTAGACGTAAAGGTGTATTTGATCTGATTCAGGCCGTTTCTTTGCTAGATGAGAGCTTCAGATTGATCCTGGGAGGTGACGGTGAGCTACAACGAGGGCGGGCATTGTCCCAAGAATTGGGTGTCAGTGAAAAGATCCAATTTGCAGGATGGCTCAGCAAAGTAGAAAAGGAACATCTGCTCGCGCGCGCAGACATATTTGTGCTTCCTTCATATAATGAGGGTATGCCGATGGCAATTCTGGAGGCGATGTCATGGGCAATTCCCGTTGTAACGACCCCAGTGGGAGGCATACCGGAAGTCATAATAGAAGGACAGGAAGGACTGCTGGTCAATTCTGGCGATATTCCAGAACTGGCGCACGCACTGAAGCGGTTGCTTACTGCGCCATCACTTCGCCGCGAACTTGGGGAAGCAGGAAGGCATAAAATCGAGCTTGAATACTCAATGCAAGTTTTGCGTCCGCAATTAGAAAAATTGTGGATCAATTCGAGTTCATCTCAATCTGACCGTTCACTTTGAGGCGGTGCCGTATCGTTTGTCCTATAAGGAAGTCATCATGATTCGACCAAAATATATTTTTGCCAACCTTGTCTTTGCGCTTTCTTGTAATTATGCTTATGCCGAGATAGTTTTCGATGGAAGATTCGATAAGGGCGATTTCTCCGGTTATTGGGCATTGGAGGCGAACGGTAATGCTGTTAGCGGCGCATCCGTGCCCAACGGTATTCAAGCCCGGCTGGAAAGTGTTCTTGATCCGGCAGGGTCTGCGAAATCGGTGATGCGTGCGACATATATCGCGGGCGATATTGAGACTCATTCTGGCTATCGCTCCGAAGCAAGCACTTTCAAAGATCCCATTGGCGCGGAACGCTGGTATTCCTGGGGTTACTATCTTCCTGATACGTGGAAGTCTATCAAGATCGATAGTGCTATTGCGCAAATTCACGACACGCCCGATGAGAATGAGAGCGGATTCCGGAACCCGACTCTCGCCGTTATCGTTCAGGATAACAAATTGAAACTGATCAATGCATTCGATTACGACAATATTACATCGCCATCTGACCGCAAAGCCATGGCAGGTGTTGATTTTGAGCGTCGGGAATTGACTTCATGGGAACTCGAAACGGGGAGATGGACTTACTTGGATCTCCATGTAAGGTGGGCAGGAGACGATACAGGTTTTCTTGAAGTCTGGAAGGATGGGGTGTTGCTTTTTCAAGAGCATGATCACATCAATACTTTCAATGACAAAGCAGGGGTTTGGTTCAAAAACGGTATATACAACTGGTCGCCCGGTCAAGAATCAGTTTCGGCTTATTCGACTGGTGTTCTTATCGGAGATGGGAAAGAAACGTTTCGGTCTATGTCCATGTCGGTTGTTTCCGAGCCGAGCAATTATATGATGATGATGGCGGGACTCGTAGGTATCGGTTTCTTTGCCTCGAGGCGAAGCCCCGTGCCCAAATCTGCCGGGATAAATACGTGAAAAGTCTTTATTTGATTGCCGGGGCACGTCCGAATTTCATGAAAATCGCTCCCATAGTGCGTGCGTTACAAGCCCATGGCGGCTTGGCATACAAGATTATCCATACCGGTCAACATTATGATCGCGAGATGAATGAGGTTTTTTTTGAGGAACTGGGCATCCCCCAGCCAGATGTCTTCATGGGAGCCGGTGGAGGTAGCCATGCACAGCAGACGGGCAAGATCATGCTGGTTTTTGAGGAACTCTGCGACACGGAGCGACCTGATGCGGTGCTGGTGGTCGGTGACGTAAATTCAACATTGGCCTGCTCGATTGTAGCCAAGAAACTGGGTATCCCCGTGGCGCATGTAGAGGCCGGTTTGCGCAGCGGCGATATGACAATGCCGGAAGAGATCAACCGCGTGGTCACCGACAGCATTGCAGACTGGTTTTTCGTGACCGAGCCAAGTGGTATTGCGCACCTGAAGCGCGAGGGAAAGCCGGACGCGGCAATTCATTATGCCGGTCACGTGATGGTGGATAATTTATTATACCAGGCGGAAAAGCTGGCTCGCTCCGACACCTCTGGATTTGAAACAAGCAATTTCAAGGCGGCGTATGCGGACAATGGTGCACAGTATGGGGTAGTTACCCTGCACCGGCCGAGCAATGTGGACAACGCCGGGATGCTTGCGCGTATCGCCAGCGCGTTGTGCGAGATAGCAACCGAACTGCCGCTGGTTTTCCCCGTGCATCCGCGTACCAGGGGAACTCTTGAAAAATTTGGAATCGATCTTGGGCCGAATATTACTCTGGTGGGACCGCAACCCTATATGAGCTTTCTTCATTTATGGAAAGATGCCGCTGTGGTATTAACCGACAGCGGCGGTCTCCAGGAAGAAACCACCGCGCTTGGCGTGCCATGCATTACCATCCGCGAAAACACCGAGCGGCCCGTGACGGTGGATGAAGGGTCCAATGTGGTGGCCGGCACGGACCCTGTACGAATCGTCGCCGAAGTACGGAAGATACTTCGCGGCGAAGGCAAGCAGGGCCGCCGGCCTCATCTTTGGGATGGTAGAGCCGCCCAGCGGATTGTCGAAGTGCTCGCGAGGGAATTGTCATGACGCGTCGCATTGAGATGATGGGCTGTAAAATCGATAATCTATCAATGGAAGAGACGTTGCAGACCATCGAGACATTCATTCAGACTCGGGAGCCTCACCAGCATGTCGTTATCAATGTCAATAAGTTGGTCAAGGCCAGCCGCGACGATAAATTGCGCCGTATTATCAATGATTGCCAGTTGATCAATGTAGATGGGATGCCGATCGTGTGGGCGTCCCGGCTGCTCGGCAAGCCGCTAAAAGAGCGCGTAGCTGGCGTAGATGTGTTCGAATCGCTAATGCGGCGTTCAGCCGAGAAAGGTTGGCGCGTATACTTGCTTGGTGCTCGGGAAGACGTGGTTTCCACTGTAAAGCAGGTTTACGCTGGCAAGTATCCTGGTTTGACCATTGCCGGACACCGCAATGGATACTGGAAGCCTGGGGAAGAAGCGGAAGTCGTCGAGCGCATTAAAGCCACGCAGGCGGACATATTGTTCGTTGCAATCAGTTCACCAAGAAAAGAGTATTTTCTCGGGCATTATCAGGCAGAGATGAAGATTCCGTTTGCCATGGGTGTTGGCGGCACTTTCGATGTGGCGGCGGGCAAGGTCAAACGCGCACCGGTCTGGATGAGAAATTCCGGTCTTGAATGGTTTTACCGGTTCCTGCAGGAGCCTCGACGTATGTTTAAACGCTATTTTATCGAAAACATGTTTTTTTTCTGGCTGCTGCTGAAAGAACTGACGCGGAAGAAGCAAGCAATTTATCTGCTTTAATCCATTACTTCTATTTGTTGCTAACACTCAAAATGATCTAATTATTTCAAGTCCTTTTCGTTTGCGCCCGGCAGGCGCGAGTAGTCGATTATCCTAAATCCGGCAGTTGGACGGGCGGAGTGAGCGGTTTTTGGGTGCAGGGCAAGACGCAACGACGCGGAATGGGCGCCCTGGAATGCGGTCGCGGCATCCCTTCGTTGCCCTATCCCCGCTTCGCGGGGTCCTCGGGCGACGCTCCGGGCGCCCATTCCCAAGGAGTTGCATCGCAGCCCTGTGCCGCAAAAACTGTTCAATCCGCCCCGGAGCGAGCTCACCAAAAAGGTGAGGTTCACGGGTCATAAAAAATCCTTCCGGATTATGGGTAAAAATTTAAAAATGAGCGGTCAACTGCCGGATTCAGGATTATGGGATCGAACCAGATTAGTGCTTCGTACTAACTTTGCCTTTGCTTCTGATAATATCTCACGCATGCGGATAATATTGGAACGTGTAATCCAAATCCGTATCCGAATCCGAATTTCGGCTTGAAGAATTTACCATACTTGATCTATGGGCAAGGCGACAGTGCGCGTTAGCATTCTTATTAAGGCGCTCAACGAAGAGGCGCGGATTGGCGGTTGCCTGGCTGCTGCTGTGCGTGAGGCACAATCAATTAACGGGGAAGTGATTTTAGTTGACTCACTCTCAACCGATAGAACTGTTGAAATTGCGAGTCGCTACTCCGTTCGGATTGTACAGTTTTTCCGCTTGGAAGACTGTGGCTGTGGCGCTGCGGTTCAGCTTGGGTATCAATTCGCGAAGGGGGATTACATTTATGTACTTGATGGCGATATGGAGTTGCAGGCTGGTTTTATTGCCAAGGCATTGGCTATGCTGGAGGCGGAACCGGATCTCGCTGGGGTTAGCGGAAAACTTGTCGATACTCATATCCGAACCGCTGCAGATGCAAGACGTGCTCAGACAGTGGGGAACTTGAGCGAGCGAACAGAAGTGGATCATCTGGGTGGCGGCGGTCTTTATCGGCGCAAAGCGATCGAGTCCGTGGGTTATCTCGCTCATCGCTGGCTTCCGGCCTTGGAGGAGGCTGAGTTAGGCTTCCGCTTACATGCCGCGGGTTGGCGTCTAGTCCGATTGCCCGACGTTGCGGTATTGCATACCGGCCATGCAGAATCAAGTCGGGAGATGCTTCGTAGACTTTGGCGGAATCGTCGTGCTCACGCTGGCGGCATGTTCCTGCGTTCTGCTTTTCGTAAAGCATGGTGGTGGCTTACTGTGCGAAACCAATGGCCGTTAATTTTTACACTTGCGATACATCTCGCGATCTTAGGGATGGCAATCTCGTTCAGCAGCAGCTCGCTCAATATAATAAGTAAATGGCTGGTGCTGGAACTTGGCACTTGGATGAGTCTTTGGATTGCGCTCGGCATAAAGAAACGAAGCCTGTCATTTGCGGGGATTTCTCTCGTCAACTGGCACATCTTAACCTTTGCAGCGCTGCTCGGCGCAAGCCGGCCTCTAGCTGACCCGGAAATACCTATTCCCGCGCGCGAAATCACGTAATCTGAATCCGATTGTCCTGTTCAGCTAACCTATCCCAGAAAATGGCAAGCGAAGAATATGGTTCGAGAACATATTTTTGTCAAATGTCTTCATGGGCGCTGGTCGAGGAAGCCATACTCAACTGACCAGCAAGGCCCTGCTCGCTTTTGAGGAGTCTTGTCAGACAGAGCGGCCTGACGCGGTGCTGATTTTGGGCGATGTGAATTCAACATTGGCTTGCTCAATTGTGGCCAAGAAGCTGAATATTCCTGTAGCCGCGTTGAAGCGGGACTGCGTAGCGGCGACAAAAGCATGCCGGAAGAAATCAATCGCTTGGTTGCTCACAGTATTTCGGACTGGTTTTTTGTTGGCTGTTCTGAGCAACACGGGATATGAAATAACAGATTGTTTCTACAAGAATTATTCAGAACTGCCAAATCTCGGTTGGAAGACCAAGGCACTGAAACTGATGAAGACTTGACTCTAAGAGTGCTTGGAGGATTTCGCTAATGTATTGGCGAAATAGACGGAATAATGCTTCCTAAGCCTGTTTTGAAGTAAGCGATGGGATGGGACGGCAATCTGACGAGTGTCAGTTCAAGCTGGCTTGTAGTTCTCCGGGCTACTCAAAATAATTGCTGCGTTATTCAGGCTGCCCAATGACGAAATTGTTGACAAATAGTGCAAGGCGCTTCGGGGGAGGGCAAGCAGATCGCGGGGGATGACTTCTGGATTATCAGAGTCAGCGGACTGGTGTAATAGAATAAGGCCATTGAATTCTGCTACGATTCACCGGATCGCAGCGATGAATATGCACTCGGCCAAGCTAGATTCCAATAGTTGGGCTTTGCATTTAATCTCTAGTTTAAGATAATAGGTAATCATGATTCTTGTCACCGGCGGAGCAGGTTATATCGGGTCGCATACGTGCGTGGAGTTGCTGAATGCGGGCTTCGACGTGACGGTTTTCGACAATTTCTGCAACAGCCATCCCGAGGCATTAGCCCGGGTGGAGCGCATCACCGGCAAAAAACTGCACCTGGTGCGTGGCGATAGTCGGGATCGTGCCGCGTTGGTTGCAGCATTGCGCGAGAGCGGCGCCAGTGCGGTTATTCATTTCGCCGGCCTCAAGGCGGTGGGGGAGTCGGTCAAGCAGCCATTGGCTTATTACGATAATAATGTGGTCGGTACCCTTCGCCTGTTGGAAGCGATGACTGAGTGCGATGTGAAAACCTTGGTATTCAGTTCTTCCGCCACGGTTTATGGTGATCCCAAGTGGCTTCCGTTAACTGAAGACCATCCTCTCTCCACCACAAATCCGTACGGGCGCAGCAAGCTGATGGTTGAGGAAATTTTGCGCGATCTATACCGCAGTGATTCTTCCTGGCGCTGCGGCATCCTGCGTTATTTCAACCCCGTGGGTGCCCACCCCAGCGGCCTGATCGGCGAGGATCCACAGGGCATTCCAGATAACCTGATGCCTTTCGTTACCCAGGTAGCGATAGGACGACGAGAAATTCTCAATGTTTGGGGCAACGATTATCCAACGCCGGATGGTACCGGTGTGCGGGACTACATCCATGTCGTGGATCTGGCGCTGGGTCACCTTAAAGCCCTGAAAGTCCTGGATGCCGTTGCCGCCCCAGGTACTTCGGATCGGCACGCGCAGGCGGGGTGCCTGACGGTAAATCTCGGAACGGGGACAGGCTATAGCGTACTGGAGATGATTCGGGCTTTTGAGCAGGCAAGCGGTCGGCCGGTGCCATACCAGATTGGGTCCCGGCGCCCCGGCGACATCGCGTCTTGCTATGCCGACCCCAAATTGGCATTTGATTTACTGGGTTGGAAGGCGGAACGTGGGTTGGAGGAAATGTGCGCCGATAGTTGGCGCTGGCAAAGTGCCAATCCCGAGGGATTTGAAGGCCGACGTTAACGAAGAGGTCCGCGTTATTCGTTATTAACCGGCGGTCAGCAATCGGAACCGGCAGTAAGTGGTTTCAGGAATAGATTTTTAACGGATGGGAATATCGCCCTATGGAAGGTTCATGCAGCCATTGATTCCTGTTGTGCTCTCTGGAGGCTCCGGCACGCGCCTCTGGCCGCTCTCGCGCGAGAAGTATCCCAAGCAGCTTTTGCCGCTTATTGGAGAAGATTCACTGTTGCAGTCCACGGTGAGACGCATGGAGGGGCTCACCGGTGTGGAACTCGGGTCACCGCTGATCGTTTGCAACGAAGAATACCGTTTCGTAATTGCGGAACAGCTACGCCTGATGGAAACCGAAGGCACGATCCTGCTTGAACCCGTAGGGCGTAATACCGCACCCGCCCTGACTCTGGCTGCCTTGGCGGCAATGCGCGGCGGAGACGATCCAGTCCTGCTGGTGATGCCCGCTGATCATTTGATTCTGGATATATCAGGTTTTCAGGCGGCGGTACGCAAAGGCATAACGCTAGCCAATGAAGGCATGGTAGTGACTTTCGGTATCAAGCCGGATTCACCCGAGACGAGTTACGGCTACATTCAATCGGGTGAGCCTCTCGGACAGGATGGGGTCAATCGGATAGCGCGTTTTGTGGAGAAGCCCGATCTCGCAACGGCACAAGCTTATCTTGACGCCGGTTCTTACTTCTGGAACAGCGGCTTATTCATGCTGCATGCTTCGGTATGGATCTCGGCCATCGGTTGCTGTCGAGCGGACATCCTGGCGGCTTGCCGTGCAGCGTGGGATCGGGGTGTTGTGGATGGCGATTTTTTACGCGTGAGCAAAGAAGCATTCATGCAATGTCCGAGCGACTCGATCGATTACGCGGTCATGGAGCGTATTGCTGTGGGCGATGACTCATTGCCGATGGGTGCGGTGATTCCGCTGTCGGCTGGCTGGTCTGATGTTGGCGCATGGGATTCCTTATGGCAGGTATTGCCCAAGGATCATCACGGCAATGTATCGCAAGGAGATGTGTTGCTGGATGATTGCCATAACATGCTGATCATGGCGGAGCACAGACTGGTGGCGTGCGTAGGGGTAGAGGATATGGTGGTGGTCGAAACGGCGGACGCCATCCTGGTAGCCCACATGAACAAGACGCAGCACGTGAAGAAAATTGTTGATAGCTTAAAGCGTCAGGGTCGGCCCGAGGGCGAATTGCATCGCAAGGTATTCCGCCCCTGGGGTTGGTACGATGCTGTCGATGCCGGCAAGCGTTTTCAGGTAAAACGCATCGTTGTCAAACCCGGGGCAGCCCTATCGCTGCAGATGCATCATCACCGTGCGGAACATTGGATTGTAGTAAGCGGAACGGCACAGGTGACGCGGGGTGACGCCAGCTATCTCGTATCCGAAAATGAATCGACTTTTATTCCGTTGGGTACTCGCCACCGATTGGAAAATCCGGGCTGCGTGCCCCTTGAGATGATCGAGGTCCAATCAGGCTCATATTTGGGCGAAGATGATATCGTGCGCTTTGAGGATGTTTACGGACGGCAAGAAGGTTAAATGCTTTTTGGTCCTTGCTAGTCCATACGGTCTATTGACCCCTCGTTTCTCAGGTGTAACCTTCATACCTCGAGTTCTGCGAGTTAAATTTTTCCAGATCCGGTGTAGTAAGTACAGTAAAAAATAATTATCGACGCTGTTGCAAAACTGCACAGATCGTTGGTATCCAAGTGTTCAAAGTACGTACTTATAGGAGATTACAATCATGGTTAATATTTTTTTGAAGCGAGCCATTGGTGTTGCGATTCTGGCAGGAGTCAGCGTCGGCGCGAATGCAACAACAACTGCCCTGGGTGAAGTGTCTCCCGGCGTGCCCACGACGTTCACGGGTAGCGTGTTGGGGAATCAGCAAAGCTTCAGCGATATTTTCACCTTCACTTTGTCGCAACCCAACATGAGTTCCGGCTATAGTGTCGTCAATTTTCCGCTGGATATTCCGAATGTAGGCAGCTTGGGAACAATACTGTCCACAATGTCGCTGGTTACATTTGGTACTGATGGACTGCAGGGAACCGGAGATGATCAGGTCCTGAAGTCGGTCGTGCTTCCGTCGGCCGGCAACACGCAGGATCATCTCAGCTTATCCTGGGATCAACCTATTACCGGTCCGGCATATCTCAGCATAGGTGGCGTGACGAGCGGTACACTGGGCGGTATTTACTCCGGCTCGATCGAGACAGTTGCGGCGCCGGTTCCCGAGCCCGAAACCTATGCCATGCTGTTGGCTGGCCTGGGATTGATGGGTGCGGTTGTTCGCCGCCGGAGTAGCCGCAAGACGTCCTGAATCAAGCCAGACTCAGGCATTATTGTATCTACTCTGTAATTCATTGTTACGGCCTCTTGCAAGAGGCCGTTTCTTTGTGCGCCATGCCGGGCGCGCAAAAGAAAACCGCCAAGGGCGGTTTATTGAGCGGCGAATGCCGGGGCTTATTTATACTCTCGCCAAGTTCCTGGTAGGCGCGATTGGACTCGAACCAACGACCCCCACCATGTCAAGGTGGTGCTCTAACCAGCTGAGCTACGCGCCTGGAAAATCGAATTTTATATGAAACAGAAGGGGGGTTCAAATTATAATAATCGAACTCTGGCAAAATTCCGGCAAAAGGGGCGGGAAGGAGGAGAATATCTTTCAATGTCGATCATAAAGCCGCTACAGGAACTCACGGGGACCCATGGAAAAAATCCGGTTATCCAAGCTCATGTCTCAACAAGGGCTGTGTTCTCGCAGGGAAGCGGATAATTACATCGAACGCGGATGGGTATATGTCGATGACGAACCTGTCACCGAATTGGGTACAAAGATTTATCCCCTGCAGAAAATAAGGCTGCATAACATGGCGGAAGCCCAGCAGCTAGATCAAGTTACAATACTGTTGAACAAGCCCATCGGCTACGTATCAGGGCAACCGGAACCAGGATACAAGCCCGCGATCAGCCTGGTTAACAAGGAATCGCGCTTTCATGGCGATCAAACACCAAAACGCTTCAGTCCGATGCATTTGAAAGGTCTGGCTCCTGCGGGTCGGCTGGATATCGATTCGTGCGGCTTGTTGGTGCTCACGCAGGACGGTCGCATTGCCAAACAGTTGATCGGCGCGGAATCGGGGATTGAGAAGGAATACCTGGTGCGTATCGAGGGAATCTTGTCGAAGCCCGCATTGGATCTGCTGAACCATGGCCTGAGCCTCGATGGTCAGGTATTAAAGCGCGCCGAAGTGATCCGGCAAAATAAGGACCAATTACGCTTTATTCTACGCGAAGGCAAGAAACGCCAGATCCGTAGAATGTGCGAATTGGTCGGACTGAAAGTTACTGGGTTAAAGCGCGTCCGCATTGGCAGGGTAAAATTGGGTGACCTGCCGGTAGAAAAATGGCGTTTTTTGCGGCATGGCGAAGAGTTTTGACCCGGTGTTCCCGCTAAATGCCATGCGATTAGTCTCTCAAGTCGAAGGATAACAATGATTTTAGTAACGGGCGGCGCCGGATTCATTGGTGCGAACTTTGTGCTGGACTGGTTGGCGCAATCTGACGAAGCGGTAATCAACCTCGACATACTCAGCTACGCGGGTAATCTGGAGAATCTCTCCACGCTGGTGGAAGATGCGCGGCACATTTTTGTAAAAGGCGATATAGGCGACGCTTCCCTCTTAACTGATCTACTCCGACGCTATCGACCCCGCGCCATCGTCAATTTTGCCGCTGAAAGTCACGTCGACCGTTCTATTCATGGCCCGGAAGACTTCATACAGACCAATATCGTCGGTACCTTTCGTCTTCTGGAAGCCGGACGCGGTTACTGGAATGCCCTGGATGAAAATGCAAAGCGGGATTTTCGCTTCCTCCAGGTTTCGACCGACGAAGTTTATGGTTCCCTCGCCAAGGGCGAGCCAGCCTTCGATGAGGCGCACCGCTACGAGCCGAATAGCCCATACTCGGCGACCAAAGCCGCCAGCGACCATCTGGTGCGTGCATATCATCATACCTACGGCTTGCCTGTGCTCACCACCAATTGCTCCAACAACTATGGTCCTTATCAATTCCCTGAAAAACTTATCCCGTTGATCATCGTCAACGCGCTTGCCGGCAAACCCTTGCCTGTGTATGGAGACGGTCAGCAAATTCGCGATTGGCTATATGTAAAAGACCATTGCAGCGCCATCCGTCGTGTGCTGGAAGCGGGAATTCCCGGGCAGATTTACAATATAGGCGGCTGGAACGAGAAACCCAACATCGACATCATCCATACGATTTGTGCATTGCTGGATACGTTACGACCTCGAGCCAGCGGGCCCTACCGTAACCTGATCAATTTTGTCACTGACCGTCCTGGTCATGACCGCCGCTATGCAATCGATGCGAGTAAAATCGAGCGCGAACTGGGCTGGAAGCCTGCTGAGACTTTTGAAACAGGCATACGCAAAACCGTGCAATGGTATCTTGGCAATCCGTCCTGGGTCGCCAATGTTCAGTCCGGCGCCTACCGGACCTGGGTTGAGAAGAATTACAATGGGCGCACCTGATGAAAATTCTGCTGTTCGGTAAAAATGGGCAGGCGGGGTGGGAGCTACAGCGCAGTCTTGCGCCGTTAGGCGAATTGATAGCGGTCGATTTTGACAACCAGGATTTCTGCGGTGATTTCACAAACCTTGATGGTATTGCGCAAACCGTTCGGACGGTTTCACCCGATGTGATAGTGAATGCGGCCGCACATACCGCTGTGGACAAAGCTGAAGACGAGCCGGAACGGGTTCATGTTATTAACGCCCTTGCTCCGGCTACTCTTGCTGGAGAAGCCGGTAAGCTTGGCGCCTGGCTGGTCCATTACTCCACTGATTATGTATTTGACGGCAGTGGGAGCAAACCCTGGGTAGAAACCGACCCTACCGGGCCTTTGAATGTATACGGTCGGACAAAACTTGAAGCCGAGAACGCCATTTCAGCGTCTGGCTGCCGCCATCTGATCTTCCGCACCAGTTGGGTTTTTGCCGAGCGGGGTGGTAACTTCGCAAAAACAATGTTGCGCCTGGCACAGGAGCGCGATCGCCTCACCATTATCGACGACCAGATCGGCGCGCCCACTGGTGCCGATCTGTTGGCCGATATTACTGCCCATGCCATTCGGACGGCCGTGAAGCGGCCGAACGTATCCGGCCTTTATCATCTGGTTGCAGCGGGCGAAACCTCATGGTACGGTTACGCCCGGTTTGTATTAAACTTTGCTCGTCAAGCTGGGGTCAGGCTCGAGGTGGCGCAGGAAAATATCCTCCCGGTCCCTGCCAGTGCATTTCCTTCACCCGCCACGCGACCGAAAAATTCGCGTCTGGATACCGAAAAACTGCAAAGCACCTTCGACTTGAGTTTGCCTTCATGGCAAACGGGTGTAGCACGCATGCTCACTGAAACCCTTGAGAAGAATCGATGACCCAGCGTAAAGGCATTATCCTCGCCGGCGGATCCGGTACCCGGCTTTACCCAGTCACAAAGGCGGTTTCGAAACAACTGCTGCCTATTTACGACAAACCGATGATCTATTATCCGTTAAGTACACTCATGCTGGCGGGTATTCGCGATATCCTCATCATCTCCACGCCGCAGGACACGCCGCGTTTTGAACAACTGCTGGGCGATGGAAGCGATTGGGGGCTGAACTTGCAATATGCCGTGCAAGCCAGTCCGGATGGGTTGGCTCAGGCCTTTACCATTGGTAAAGACTTTATCGGGCATAATCCCAGCGCCCTGGTGCTCGGCGATAACATTTTTTATGGACACGATTTGCACCTGCGCCTCCAGCGCGCCATGGCAAAGCAGGAAGGGGCGACCATATTCGCCTATCACGTACAAGACCCCGAGCGCTATGGCGTGGTTGCTTTTGATGGTCATAATCAGGCTTCCTCGCTGGAGGAAAAACCGGTCCGGCCCAAGAGCAACTATGCTGTGACCGGCCTGTATTTCTACGATAACCAGGTTGTCGATATTGCCAGCAGGCTCAAGCCTTCCGCTCGGGGCGAGCTGGAAATCACCGATGTAAACCGAAGCTACCTGGAACACAGCCAGCTTAACGTCGAAATCATGGGCCGTGGTTATGCATGGCTGGACACAGGTACTCACGAAAGCCTGATTGAAGCCAGCAATTTTATCGAAACCATTGAGCACCGCCAGGGTCTCAAGGTAGCGTGTCCGGAAGAGATCGCCTATCGTCAAGGTTTTATAGACGCCGCGCAGCTTGAGAAGCTGGCGAAACCCTTGGAAAAAAACGGCTACGGTCAGTATTTATTGCGTCTCTTGAATGAGCGGGTGGTCATATGAAGGTAATTCCCACCGCCATTCCGGACGTGCTGATAATCGAACCGAGAGTCTTTGGTGATAGCCGGGGATTCTTCTTCGAAAGCTTCAATCAGAAAAATTTCAGCCAGGCTACCGGGCTTGGCGTAAACTTCGTGCAGGATAATCATAGCCGCTCGGTCAAAGGTGTATTGCGCGGCTTGCATTATCAGATCCGACAGCCTCAGGGCAAGCTGGTGCGTGTAGTACGCGGTGCGGTTTTTGATGTGGCGGTCGATATCCGCAAGTCATCTCCAACTTTTGGCCGGTGGGTCGGGGTGGAATTAACCGAAGATAATTACCGTCAGGTATGGGTGCCACCGGGTTTTGCCCATGGTTTTTACGTGTTGAGCGAAAGTGCCGATTTTTTGTATAAAACTACGGATTACTACATTTCCGACTTTGAGCGCAGCATTGTTTGGAATGACCCGCAAATCGCGATTTCATGGCCAGTCGAAGCGGGTGCGCAACCCATTATTTCGGCGAAAGACGCAATTGCACCAACGCTGGCTGATGCCGAGGTATTTTGAGGCTTCTCGCCTGCAATCTTGTGGTGTGCCAAGCCGAGGAACCCTTCGGGTTGTGTATCGACATAGGAAACATGGATGATTTGATCAAGTAGTAAATGCCCGACAATCCTGATTCAATCACAAAACGAACGATTCTATGAGTATCCAGGAATGATAGAAACGACAGCGGGCCGGGAATTTCCCTTGCGGGAGGCGCACAGTCTTGTCCGCGATCTCATGACGCCCAATCCCTGGATTTACTGGGCGGATTTTCTCTTTCATATCTCGCTGGGTTGGGCCGCCTTTTTGGCTGTCCTGTCCATGCCGCTGTTTTCTGCCTGGCAACTTCCACTTTTTATTATCGCTACACTTGCGTTTTATCGTGCAGCTATTTTCATTCACGAACTGGCCCACCTGAAAACGGGAACATTCGGGCTATTCCGCCTGGTGTGGAACGTCACATGCGGCATACCGTTGCTGATTCCCTCTTTTACCTATGACGGCGTTCACAACGATCATCACAAGCGTGATGTCTATGGTACCGCCAAGGATGGGGAATACGTCCCTTTTGCTACCTTGAGGCCGGTGATCATGGTCGGCTATGTACTGCTCTCATTTATTCTGCCGCTCTTTTTCATCATCCGTTTTTTGGTTCTCACGCCGTTATCGTATTTCATCCCCCCGCTGCGTAAACTGGTTTGGGAACGGGCTTCTTCTCTCACCATCGATATGAATTACAAACGTGAGGAAAATGCGATTCGCAGCGACAAGCACTGGAAACTCCAGGAGTTTGCCGCTTTTGTATTCATAACAGCGGTGGTTGCCTGTATTGCGCTGGGCGTGCTGACCTATCACTTTCTGGTCTTCTGGTATGTCATTGCAATGTTCATCTTTTTTATAAATTCCTTGCGTACGCTGAGCGCACATGCTTATCGCAATCCCGGTGATCAACCCATGGAATTTCACGAGCAATACCTCGACTCGATAAATGTTCCGGGCAACCTGTTCATTACCGCCTTATGGGCTCCGGTTGGCTTGCGCTATCACGCGACCCACCATCTTTTCATGAGCTTGCCCTACCACAACCTCGGTGAGGCCCAACGACGTCTCGTGAATGGCTTGAGCGACAACACACTTTATCTGAAGACGGTGCGGACCAGTATGTGGGATGCACTGCGGCGGATTTGGGGTGAAGCGTCTGCAAATGCCCAGGGACGTCAAGCTGACGTAGCCAATTCTGATACGGCGTTTGAGGATAGCGTACGCAGACAAAGAAATGCCTGATAAAGAACCGGGCTGCTGTTGCGCCACGGACAAAAAATCTGAAACTCCAATAAACACGTCAGGCAATGGGCGTTATGATGCCTAAACGTACAAGGCCGACAGGAAGCGAGCCACTAAAAATGAATGCATCAGCTCGAAGCAAGCTGACCATTCCCGTGCCCGGCAGATTTGCGAAAGTGGCGGCGTATCAAGTAATAGTTCCCCTGCTCCAGTAACAATCTACGCCCTGTTTTATTCTTGCCGGGGCCATGTCGTGTTTGTTGCGTTTTCGATCCCTGCCTCCAGGCAATCCGCGAAGTACTTACGGCCCCGGTCGGCGCGTTGCTCAGGCTGTTCCTCCTGAGATTGATTTGCTGCCGGATTTTCCCACGCTCTTGCTCTGAGTCACCTGCCGGCATGATATCTGAAATAAGTCTTGTGGAAATTGCACTTCAGTACAATGTTATTCAAGGAGATACTGCCGGATGATAGGGAGTTGGAGTACAGTACGGCAGGGCGCTTTGCCGATATGAATGATAAACGGAGTGGGAGATAACTGATGAGCCTGGTGGCTGTAGTTGGATTGGGGTATGTAGGGTTACCCTTGGCAGTTGAATTTGGAAAAAAGCGGCGAACCATAGGATATGATCTTTCCAGCAGCAAAGTCGACAGCTACAAGCGCGGCATAGATCCGACCGGCGAAGTTTCCTTTGATAATCTACAAGCGGCATGTCACTTGTCTGTTACCACCGATCCGGCTGAGCTGTCCGAGGCTGATTATATCGTTGTCGCAGTTCCCACCCCGGTAGACCTTGCTCATCAGCCCGATTTTTCGTCGCTCATCGGCGCCAGCGGGGTCGTCGGAAAACATATGAAGCGGGGCGCCATCGTTATTTACGAATCTACGGTTTACCCAGGCGCAACGGAAGAAATCTGCGTTCCGGTTCTCGAAAAGCACTCTGGTATGAAATGGAAAGATGACTTTCACGTCGGCTTTTCCCCAGAACGTATTAACCCTGGCGATAAGCAGCATACGCTTACCAGTATCTTGAAGGTTGTGTCGGGAGACGACCAGGACACGTTGGAGAAAATCGCCGCGCTTTACGAAAGCATCATTACCGCAGGCGTATACCGTGCATCCAGTATCAAGGTGGCCGAAGCCGCAAAAGTGATCGAAAATACGCAGCGTGACTTGAATATCGCATTGATGAATGAGCTAGCCATCATTTTCGATAAGCTGGGAATCGACACCATGGAGGTTCTTCAGGCAGCCGGCACGAAATGGAATTTTCTTCCTTTTCGCCCCGGCCTAGTTGGGGGCCATTGTATTGGTGTCGATCCATATTACCTTACCCACAAGGCTGAAATGATCGGCTACATACCACAGGTTATTCTGGCTGGCCGGCGTATCAACGATAGTATGGCTAAATTTGTTGCTGAGCAGACCATAAAACACATCATCAAGGCTGACATTAATGTCAAGGGTGCCCGAGTGAATGTGCTGGGCTTGTCCTTCAAAGAGAACTGCCCCGATCTCAGAAACTCTAAAACTGCCGACTTGATCAGCGAACTCAAGTCCTATGGCATAGAAATTCACATCCATGATCCTGTAGCCGATCCCGAAGAAGCTCGGCACGAATATAGCCTGGAACTTGAGTCATGGGAAAATCTTCCACGCGCTGATGCACTCATTGTTGCCGTCTCGCATCGGCAATTTATGAATAGACCCTTGACCGATTTCCAATCCAAAATTACCGCTAAAGGTTGCTTTATCGATGTTAAATCCCAGTTTGACCCAGCAGCCCTGCGTGAGGCCGGTTTCAACGTCTGGCGGCTTTGAAGAAAATGAAGAGCGCTGAACAAATCTTTCGCGGAGCGCTTGTTTGACGACTGAGCTGGTAAAATCGGAAATTATTCACAGATTCTTCAGGAAGGGCTAATCGAATAATGACAAGATACCAAGACGTGCTTCAGCATTTGAAGAATCACCCATATCACTGGCTGATCACCGGCGTTGCCGGGTTTATCGGGTCCAGTTTACTGGAGACTTTGCTCAAGCTGAATCAAAAGGTAACAGGTCTGGATAACTTTTCGACCGGTCACCGGCATAATCTCGAGCAGATAAGGGAGTTGGTGGGGGAAGAGGCCTGGCTCAATTTCAGCTTTATCGAAGGGGATATCCGGGACCTGCAAGCATGCAGGGATGCATGCAAAGGCATGGATTATGTGCTGCATGAGGCCGCGCTTGGATCTGTGCCGCGGTCTATTCAAGATCCTATCCGGACAAATGAAAGCAATATTTCCGGATTCCTGAATTTACTGGTGGCCTCGCGTGACGCCCAGGTGAAGCGCTTCATTTACGCAGCCTCCAGTTCGACATATGGCGACCATCCCGGTCTGCCCAAGGTGGAGTCGGTAATTGGCCAGCCCCTTTCGCCATATGCCGTTACCAAGTATGTCAACGAGCTCTACGCAGATGTATTCGCGCGCTGCTATGGTATGCAATCCATAGGGTTACGCTATTTTAATGTTTTTGGCCCCAGGCAGGATCCAAATGGCGCTTATGCGGCAGTGATTCCTCAATGGATTGCTGCGCTTATCCGGGGTCAGACTTTATACATTAATGGAGATGGCGAAACCAGCCGGGATTTCTGCTTTATCGAGAACGTCGTTCAAGTTAATCTTCTTGCGGCGCTGGCTGAAAATTCCGAAGCAGCCAATCAGATTTACAATGTAGCAGTTGGCGAGCGTACAAGTCTGAACCAACTCTATGAGATGATTTGCGCGCTACTTGTGGAGAAATTTCCCGACTTGCGGAACCATAAGCCCACGTACGCGGATTTTCGCAGGGGTGATGTACGACATTCTCAGGCGGACATTTCCAAGGCCGGAAAAATGTTGGGTTTTGAGCCAACTCATCGGATAGATGAAGGGCTCAAGCAGGCCATGGCCTGGTATATCGCCCATCTTGCGCCCGAGGAAGAGGCAACGGGCGAATCGGCTTAGATACACATTTTTATCGTATATTCGGGCTTTTCTCAAAGCTGATCCGTCGCGCCTTTCAATCACCGTCCCATTTTCCTGCTTTTATCAACTGATTTTTCAGACCCGGAAGGGGGAAGCCCAGTTCGTACGCTTTCTTTGCATAAGTTTTTGCCTGTTCATAGTTTTTCCTCTGCATATAGAGCAAGCCGAGATTGTAGTTGATGGTAGGGTTTTCTGGCTGGAGCTCAGCCGCTATCTGAAGCTGCTCTGTGGCCTTATCAATTTGCCCTGCTTTCATCAAATAATTGCCATATACCATACGAACCATGCCATCGGTTGGTTTAAACCGCATGGCTCGATCAAAAAAGCATTCAACCGAATATTTGGAGCCGCTCGGCTTTAAGGTTTTCTCCTTTAAGGCAAGTTTACCCATTGCTGCCAATGCGCGATGGTGATTCGGAAACAGCAGAAGTGTGTAGCTCAAGTCTCCGCCGATGTATCCGGTGTTGCCACTGATCAGTTTCTCGACATTAGGCGTAAAATGATAATCTTCAACGGTTTTCAGATTTCCTCTATAGTCGCTGTTCGTATAATCACCTCCCGCACCTCCTGGTATGACTTCTCCACAATAGGGAGCGGGAGCCGCCTTGAGGTCTGCTGAAATAATCGAGACAACTAATATAACAATGAACGGCATAGCTTTCATAAACGTTCCTTACAATTAGCGTGTTTCGGAGGACGCTTCAACAAGCGCAGTACAGTACAGTTCATCCAGCGCTTTCCGGAAAGGTGTATCAATTATGACTCCTGACTCGCGAGTACGTCAGGTTTTTTCCATTGGCGCACTCGGATGTTCATGCCGAGAAACCGTTCATGTCGAGTAAGGCCCGATCGAAAACGATCGTTAATCTTTCACCACGACTGAATCCAGTCGCTCGTCCCAACGGCTACCTCATCGCGCCATGCGCGCCGCGAAAAAGTATGGTTAGCTTCCGGTAAATTCAGACGCGATACACCTGGTGCCGCCAGCAGTCGCTGCCACTCACGCGAACTTTTAACCAGCTCCAGAAACTCCTGGGCGGTGAGGTCGTCCCCGCTCGTTATTAGCAGTATCTTTCCTTTATAACGACTGAGTGCATCCAGCATTCGTTCCGGCAAGCTGGCGAAATCACAGGATCTATCGCCAGCCTTATCACTCGCGGCTGCAATTTTTCGACCCGGCAGGGCTTTCTCGACAGTCTTCACAAGAGATTGAGTTGCGTTGGCATAATTAAAACGCCCGCTCCACACCTTTCTCCAGAACTCAGGGTCGAGAATGCGAGCGAGATAGTAATGTTTTAGATAGGCTTTTGCAGCACCTTGATCTGTTCTTACCCAGGGATTCAGTAATACCAGGCCAGTTATGCGCCGATCGCGGTGCGCATGGAAAAGCGCAGCTGAGGCAGCATCGCATAAGCCCCAAATCACCAAATTACTGAGCGCCGGCACTTCTTTAAAAAAACGTTCTATCGCACAGTGGAGATCATCTTCCAAATCTTCAAAAGTTCTCGGGGCGCCTTCGCTATCTCCCATTCCTCGGTAATCGAAACGTAGAACGGGTATGCCGATAGAGGCGAGGTGACGAGCAAGCAATGTGAACTGGCGATGGCTTCCGACCCGATATTGCGGCCCGCCCACAACGATCAGCACACCTCTCGAAGCAGTTCGCTCAGGCAGGCTCAAAATTCCATACATCCACGAATCATTGCACTGAAGGGCAAGCGCGCGTTCCTCGAAATTCATCTGGCTTGTTCAGCAAAAATATCAGCTGTCGCCAACACGAGTTCAGGACACTCCGCGATTTCCTGTGTCGCCCAAAACGGTAAGCAAGGCACAAGCTGCAAATGCAGATCAACGCCATTCTGCTTCCATGCGGTGACAACCTTCGCTCCGGCCGCTGTCATGGAACGGCCCGGTTCAGCCACAACCTCGAACCAGTGAACGGGGCATCGTGTTACGAGTAGCTCAGCCGCTTGCAAGATATCAATGGCGGCAGCCATGTCCGGTGCGAGTTCATAGCCGGCTACTTCAAGCGGATTTCCGGCCCTCAAGGCATTGCGCATTGCATTCGTTCCGGTATTTTTTTCTGTACCGGCCTCGCCCAAAAGAATTTCATTGGCGAGCCGAAGGCGCAAAAACCGGGTCAGGAAAGATTCTCCGCTAATTACAGGTTGCCAAAGAATAATTCGGTCAATTGCGTTTTCCGAGCTCCTGGCAAAGTCGAGTGCTAGCAGAGCGCCCAGGCGCAGACCCCAGAGGCTGATCGGAGCGGCAACCCTGTCCTCCAGCCAACTCCATGCAGCAGCCAGGTCCCGCTTCCAGATATTCCAGCTTGCATTCCCGAATTCGCCGCTACTGTCTCCACAGCCGAAAAGATCTATCTGCAGCACGCCAAACCCCGCCGCAGCAAAAGCTCTTGCCTGCATCGCCGCCATACGGCGCGATTTATTCATTTCGTCGCCGAAGGGATGAACGTAAATCAGCACACCGCGGTATTCCCAACCGGGAGGAGGGGCGTAGAAAAGACAAAAACGCTCGCCCAACTCCGCTTTTAAAAAGAAAGGCGTGGCGGGAGCGACGTGAAAAAATGAGTTCATTCAGCCAATTTTTGCTCAACGAAGCGCGTCAGTGTGCCAACGGTTTCAAAGGTGCTTGCGGTAATCTCATCATCATCGACGGTTATATCAAAATGCTCTTCCATGGCGGTGATCAGATTAACCACCGCCATGGAGTCCAATTCGGGAATGCTGCCGAGCAAGGAGGAATCTTCATTGAGGGAATTTTTTCGTTCCCCGAGGCTCAGTACGTCGGACAGAATTTTCTTTACTTCTTCAAGATGCTGCATGTTTACTCCATAGTTGATTATCTTTTTGAGCAGGAAGACGCCTCAAGCCCCTCAGTATCAAGACGAAATTCCGGGAATGAATCGGGGCGGGACGACAAATGAAAGTAGGGCGATATAGAGGAGAACGTAATTTGCCACCGGCCGGCACAAAAAAAGAGTGCGCTGCCCAAGGGCAATGTTCCAAAATGTGCATGGGCATCGAGTGAACCGGAGTTGAATGCGGAAATACGGCTGCACGACCATAAAATGTTATTTTCAGTCAAGATGCGGTTTGCCTGTTCCCATAGACGCGGAAAAGTCAATCCCAGTCGGAGATCCGGCGTCACATACACATCGAAATCCCAAGCGGCCCGTTCTGCCGGTAGCGGTATGTAGCGGGCCCGCACTTCATCCTCTTGATAGCTTCCCAGCAATAGCCACAGAAAACCAATAAAGCGCTCCCCCTTCAAAGCGACCAGACATTTGGCTCCTTGCTTGAACCTGGCTCGGATCACCGCGGCAGGTCTGGGAAACTCCCGGATGATCTCGTCCTGCTCTTGAATCAGCCGGATTTCTATTTTCCTGCCCCTTCCCGGCGGAAGTAAAGCTGTCTTTGCGACTGGCTGGGCGATTAAATAATACCTGTATAGGCGAATCTTTCCTCTTGATATCATCCCCAAAAACTTGCCGAGTACGAAAAGCCCGACATTGAACCAACCCCAGTGTTGTAACATCTGATGAAATGCTTTTTTTTTCACTGCTATTGAGGTCATCACGCAAAACCATTGAGTAGCCAAGATATCAAATACAGGTGGTAACGAGAAATTACGACATAATAAAACCAGTCCGGCGACCTGAATATTTTATAAGCGGGACCGAGAATGAAGCGCCAGCATCTTCAATCCAGTTTTCTTATTTTATCCGCAGACTTTGGTAAATTCCGCTGCTGCAGCCTTTAGCCCAGGAATAGTGGCTTTCTGATACCGAAATCGCCAAGATCTCGGTAGAAAATCAGTTGGGTTCTGTTCCGTGCGGCGTTATTTTGTGACTCTTGGTAAAAACGCGTCAATAGTACTATAAGTCACGGAAGGTTAATTCTTAAAAGTAGAAATCGCTTTACTTTTCAATGTATTTTCTTGTACGCTTCAAAAAAGTTGCCCTGATTGGGAAGAGTAGGGGTATGCATAAACTTAACGTACAAAAACGGGGAGCCCATATGAGTATGCATGCGCGGAACAATCGGGTGGCAAATTTTGCGTTTTCCGCTCTCCTCGTCACTAGTTCAGCGTCATTCTTCATGGCACCAGCATATGCGGACACCTCGTTCGAACGTTTGTCATCACTGCTGGCGGCGACGCCTGAGGGTGGTTGGGTCAAGGCAAGCACCAACCTCTTTTCCGATGCTTGGCCGGTAGGCGCCGATGCGGTACCGAATAGTTGGCCCGGCGCTATTGTGAATGCCTGGAGTTCTTTCGCCTGGGATTCAAGTCGTGGACAAATGATGCTTTGGGGCGGCGGCCACGCGAATTACGTGGGTAATGAAATGTACGTGTGGGATGGCGCTACAGGCAAATGGGAGCGGGGTTCTCTCCCAAGCAGAATAGACGCCCATGGATTTATCGTCGACAGCGCGGCGCCACAATCGGCGCATACCTACGACAACAACAACTATCTGCCTGTCAATAAGATGTTCATTACGTTCGGAGGGGCAGCGCAGAACGGTGGAAATTTCGAGAAGACGGATGGCAAGAATGTGACCCGTGCCGGTCCTTTCTTGTGGGATCCTGATAAGGCAGATCCCAATAAGGTCGGTGGTACGACCGGTTCGGGCTGGAATACGACCAATATTGCGCAAGGCGGCAACATGTGGACCGACCGGCAAGGGCAATGGACCGGATCTGAACCGCCTATTTACGTTAACGCTACCACTGCCTACCGTACCGAGAACGGCAAGGACGTAGTCTACCTTACCGCAGACTCGAATGCATCAGGGTTTCCGGTACTCTATCGCTATGCAGTGGGGGACGTGAGGAACGGCGGTAAGGACTCATGGGAAGCTATTGGCACTACATGGAATTCTGTCGGATACCAGGGCACCGCAACAATTGATACGACGCACAACCTTTACATTAGGACCGCCAATCATATCGGGCCATACACGGCAGATTTGGCCATATGGGATTTGGACAATTCCAATGCAGCCAATCCCAATAGTAATGCCGATATCGGAATCAATCTCGTAAACAGCGATGGCAGTGATTTCGTAATGGGTGCGACTTATGGTATTGGTTATGATTCGGCCGATAACATGGTTGTGCTATGGGATGGAAGTGGCGGCGGCGGAACAGTTTGGGCAGCGAACGTTCTCACCGACGCAGATGGCAACATCGGCTCCAACACCACGTGGACTATCCATGAGATGCAAAGCTCGACGTCAAGTCATCCTCATGGTGATTTTGCTACCGGCGTTCTCGGTAAGTGGCATTATGATCCCACGCTGGGCGCGTTCGTCGCGCTGGACCAGATTGCCCCTGAGAACGGCGGAGCGTGGGATGCCGCTGTGTGGTTATACAAGCCGGTCGCGGGGGTGGTTCCCGAACCGGAAACATATGCGCTTCTGCTTGCGGGGCTTGGCCTGATCGGATGGTTCGCTCGCAGGCGTCAAGAAATACCGAAGCGCCAGCAAAGCTGGCGCTCTCCTCAATCGCGATCAGAGGTGCTTGACACGATTTCCGGAACGCCATGCCTTGCTCCCGCACGTGACAGGCAAATTTGAAATTTGCGATCATTGCTGAGAGGTTTTCTTTTTCACTTGATCGGATGAGCTACGCGGAATCGCCCATATCGAAGGAGATAATTCCGTCCTGCCAAGATTATCCTTCTGGCCGATGCTGATCTCATGTGTCATGCTCGGCCTATCCCGCAACAGATTTCCGCAAATATGTCGTAGATGAGCAAGAATGATGGTCGTCAGCTACATCGGGATCACTCCAACAAATAGTTCTCAGGCGCAACGCTGGAATACGAAGAGGCACGGTTCTCTTTTGTAATCTACCGATGCGCGCGAGATGGACCGAGTAAAGATGAGGTATAGATGAATCTCGCAATAGTAGTTCCATGTTTTAACGAGGAAGAAGTGCTTGGAACCACGATCAGCCACCTCCGGGAACTGCTGAATCGGCTTATAGCCGAGCGACTGGTTGATCCCGAGAGTACGATAACCTTTATAGACGATGGCTCGAAAGACAAAACATGGAATCTGATCGAAAATGTCGCAAGATGTGATAGTTCAATGCATGGCATTAAACTGTCGAGAAATCGCGGGCATCAGAACGCTTTGATCGCCGGGCTCATGACCGTTAGCGGGGACGCGATAATTAGTGTTGACGCAGATCTTCAGGATGATTTATCGGCGATAAGGGAGATGGTGATCAAATATCGGGGAGGTGCTGAAATCGTCTATGGTATCAGGGTGGATCGCAGAACGGATGCGCGATTCAAAAGAATGAGTGCAGAAGGATATTATCGGGTGCTGCGCCTGCTGGGTGTTGATATCGTATTTAACCATGCAGATTATCGCCTGATGGGCTACCACGCGATAGAGGCCTTGAAGCAGTATGGCGAAGCCAATGTATTCTTGCGCGGAATTATTCCCCAGCTTGGTTTCAAAACGGAAAATGTATATTACAGGCGCGCCGAGCGTTTTGCCGGTGAATCAAAATATCCTTTAAAAAAGATGCTTGCCCTGGCGTGGGACGGCCTGACTTCATTCTCATCGCTTCCTCTGCGATGGATTACACTACTGGGATTCACCGTATCCATGTTCAGCTTCGCCATCGGGAGCTGGGCGTTGATAGCGCGTCTTTTCTTCGATGGAAGCGTGCCGGGATGGGCGTCCACTGTGATCCCCATGTATTTTTTAGGCGGAATCCAGCTTTTAAGCCTAGGGATTATAGGAGAATATATTGCCAAGATTTACGCCGAGACGAAACGCAGGCCCCGATACATCATTGAGAAAATGATTTAGCGGCACGACCAACCGATCAGGTAACCCAAATGGATCGCGCAGAGTTCGATAAATTTGCCGAAGAATACAAGTCGCTTCATCGCGAAAATATAGTCGCTTCAGGCGAAAACCCGGAGTACTTCGCGGAGTACAAAATGAAGGACTTGAGAAGAATTGTTCAAGTGGCCCGGGATATTGAGATAGATGGGTCCTTCCTCGACTTTGGAGCGGGAGTGGGTACTTCAGTGCCTTTCTTCCGTAAGTATTTTCCTTCCGCACACCTTACTTGTCTGGACGTTTCAGAAGCCAGTCTTGAAATTGCGGCTGCAAATTTCGGCAGTATGGCGAAATATATCGCTTTTGACGGGAGGGCGCTTCCGTTCGAAGATAACAGCTTTGATGCCGCTTACGCCTGTTGTGTTTTCCATCATATTTCTCCCGAGGAACATGTTTATTTATTGCGGGAACTGCGGCGCGTTCTGAAGCGGAACGGGATCGTCATGATTTATGAGCATAATCCCCTCAATCCGCTTACCGTTCGGGCGGTTAATTCCTGTCCCTTTGATGAAAATGCCGTGCTGATCAGGGCCAGCACCATGTACAGAAATTTCAGGTCAGCGGGTTTCCCATCTGCGTCGGTGAGCTACCGGGTTTTTTTTCCAAAGCTGCTCAGCTTTATCCGGAGCATCGAGGCCTCGCTGGGGTGGCTACCGCTTGGTGCCCAATATTATGTAACCGCCGCAAAAGGTGACTAGCCTCCCCGTTACGTCGCGTTTTTCGCCAACGGCAAGTGGAGAACACACGTGCTTGCAAGCTTACTGCAACCATTACGCTTTATTCTGGTGGGGGTTGCGAATACATTATTCGGTCTATCGGTTATATTTGCTGCAAAAGGCCTCGCCGGACTCGATGACTTCGTCTCTAATCTGCTCGGATACGGTTTTGGATTGCTGCTGAGTTTCTTTTTTAACAGAAAATGGACATTTCGCCACAATGGCGGCATTTATCCCACTGCTGCGCGTTTCCTGCTGGCTTTTCTGCTTGCCTATATTGCAAACTTGATGACGCTTTACGGGTTGCGGGATGGCGCCGGAATAAATTCATATCTTGCACAGACTATAGGCATAGTACCTTATACCGTCGTCTTTTATCTTGGCAGCCGGTACTATGTTTTCACCCCAAATCGTGGGTGAATGTCAGGCTCCGCGATGCTCTGGAACGCGCAGGGACTTGATCTCGATAAGCACATCTCCGAATCTGAGGTTCTGGGGTCGGCAAGGCGCCACACTGCCGCCGAATAGATGTGGCGGCAAAAATTCCGCCACGGCAATATACTCGAGAACGAGGGTAAGGATAATATTTTAAGGAAGAAAGAGCGCCGGACCGATCAACTAATCTCATGATGGTGCTCATGTTGGTGTTTCGGCAGCCGCCCCGATCAACTTTTTCGCTCTTTTTCAAAAAATACGATGAAAGTTGATACCTTACTTGCACGGCTTCAGTCCCTGCTCATGCATCCGTGGTTTACCCCCGTGTGCTTTTCCGTATTTATCGGAACCCGTCTTGCGCTTCTTCTTTTTGTTCCTGTAGAACCAAGTTCCGATGCAATGTGGTATTTCAGCAGGGCTGTCAACATCGTAGAGCATGGCTCATATTCTGAAGGGGGCTTTCCAACTGCTTACTGGCCAGTCGGTTATCCTGCATTTCTTGCGTTCTTGTTTACTTTCACCGGTCCGCATCTCATTGCGGTGCAATTTGCCAATCTGGTTCTGGCGGGATGCACTTTCTGGCTGCTCTTTTACTTTGTGAAAACTGTATTTAAAAGCAGTTCGACAGCTCGCCTGAGTATTTTTCTGCTCACTCTGTATCCTAATAGCGCAGCCTACATACCATTGGTGGCTTCCGAAGTGCTCTACACATGCGTGCTCCTATTTGTTAGTCTATTGATGCTAAGCCGTCACTCTGCCTTGGCCATATTGTTATGCGGCATAACGCTGGGCTTAGCCACATTAATAAAAACACAAACGCTGCTACTCGCACCGATCCTCGCCGCGATTGCTTATTCCCGGGGCTGGACTCTGCTCGACCTCAAAGCCGGAGTCATCCGTGCTATAGCGGTTTCAATACTGATGCTGGCTGTAATAGCGCCGTGGACTTTGCGAAACTACCTTGTTTTTGATGAATTTGTTCCTGTCTCGACAAACGGTGGAACATCTCTTTTAGCCGGGAATAATCCATCCGTTGTTGGGGACTATGGGCATGATTACTCTGAAACCGACCCGCTATTCAAGCAAGCCGAGTTCAGCGTTGCCGACCAGGTCGCGGCGGATAAACGCGCTCGAAAGCTCGCCAAGGAGTGGATTCTCGAAAACCCGGGTACGTTTATCGGCATGATGCCCAAGAAATTCTTCCGCTTCTGGGGCATGGATGGCGAAGGGGAGTGGGGCTATCAATCCGGTACCCCCTGGTATGACCAGCATGCCAAATGGTTTCGGTCGGTGCGCGTAATCAATCAGATTTACTATTTTCTCCTGTTGAGCGGCTTCGCAGTAGCGATCTGGAAACTCTTGCGTACGCCGGCAAAGCCTGCCATGTATTACGGTTTGGTAATCGCAATCTATTTCACTCTTATCAGTCTTGTTTTTTCCGGACAGTCGCGTTATCACTTTCCTGTCATGCCATTTGTTATCGCGTATGTCGCCTGGATCGTAAATGAGATGTTGAATTCAAGAAAACGGGTTGCTGCACTTGCTGCACTCCCCGGTGCATGATGAATGTGGGGGGAAATATGGCTGCTTTGGGTGTGATAGTGCAAACCTATCGGAAGTCGAGCCGCGTTTCGTGAGGAAATCCGCTCGTCCACCGTAGCTTGATTTGTTTTTTTCGAGGCGTAACATCCAGGACAACCCAAGTACCCTTTACCCTGCGGCAGGATAGCGTTAGATGACAAAACAATCCCAGACTACCGATATGCTGCCCGATATTACCATCGTCTCTACCATGTATCGATCGCGACCGTTCCTTGAGCGGTTTCTTGCCGAATGCCTACAAGCTTTATCCGATATAAAATGCGATCACTTTGAGATATTGCTGGTCAATGATGGATCCCCGGACGATTCATTAGCCTATGCGCTGGAACGCAGGACTGACATTTCCCAACTGGCAATAATTGATCTGTCACGCAACTTTGGCCATCATCATGCGATACAAGCCGGATTGCAGCATGCGCAGGGGAAACTGGTCTTCCTCATCGATTGCGACCTGGAAGTATCGCCTTTAATATTGGCTGAGTTTCACCATAAGCTTCGTGAATCGGACTGCGACGTTGTTTTTGGTTACCAGGAAGCGCGCAAGGGCGGACGATTCGAGCGGATAAGTGGAAGCCTGTTCTGGAAGGGATTCAATTTGCTCAGCGATATAAAGATTCCCGAAAATATCCTTACCGAAAGGATCATGTCGCGTCGCTATGTCGAAGCGCTGTTGCAAATGGGCGACCGTAACCTGTTTCTTGGCGGGATGATGAGCTGGACCGGATTCCAGCAGATTGGCCTGCCCATCGTAAAAAAACAGCGCGCTGGCGGCAGTACCTATACGCTCATGCGGCGTATAGGCTTGATGGTTAACGCAGTCAGTTCTTTTTCCGCCCAGCCTTTGGTTTGGCTGTTCAACACCGGGGTAACCATAACCCTGCTAAGTTTCTCCTTCGCGTTCTACCTGATCTTTCGGAAATTATTTTTTGACGACACCCTGCTGGGTTTCACCTCGCTAATGACTGTCATGACGCTTAGTCTTGGTATTTTGACCACGGCGACGGGCATTGTCGGTATATATCTCGGAAAAGTATTCACCCAGGTGCAAAACCGTCCGACGTATATAGTCAGGGATATTTACCGCTGAACATTCACCCTTTTATAACCCTTCATTATTTCGCTCGATTCCTTTCAGTTATCGGAATGTCATGAACCAACAAGAAAAAGATCGTTACTATACAAGACCAGAACTCGAGGGAATGAAATTCAGGAAACTGGGCCGGGATGTGCTTATAAGCCGTATTTCACGTCTTTACATGCCGGAGTATATCTCGATTGACGATTTTTCCATCGTGGACGATTTCTGTATCCTCTCCGGAAATGTCGAGATTGGCAAGAATGTTCACGTTGCTCATGGCTGTCGAGTTATCGCTGGCCGCGAGGGCATTATCATGGCGGACTTCTCGGGATTGGCATTTGGCGTAACTATATTTGCTCAATCGGACGATTATGGCGGAAACGCGTTAACAAATCCGACCGTACCCATGGAATTTCGCAAGATCTCGAGAGCGCGGGTTGAGATAGGTCGTCATGCCATTGTCGGTGCGGGAAGCGTTATTGTTCCTGGTGTAATACTTAGAGAGGGGTCCGCAATCGGTTCGTGTAGCATGGTAACCAAGTCGACTGATCCATGGGCGGTATATTTCGGAACGCCAGCCAAAAAAATAAAAAATAGAAGCCGGGATCTCCTGGAGCTGGAAAGAAGATATTTGGCAGAACGATCCATCAGGAATTAAATGACGGGTTGGCTTCGAAGAACCGGGAGTGGAAACTCGTGTGCAAACCCTTCTCATGAGCTGCTTTGCATCCTTTACGGCAGAAAATTGTGTCCACTGGGTAATGCTTCAGTCCTCTTTTCGGCCATTCAGGTTTTCCATCCCGAGGCCGTTAGCCTCGAAAGGAGAACTTGCCTGACCTATACACTCAAGAACATCTATCGAGAATGACAAAGGAATATCCATGAGCCAGGAAATTGATCAGGATTTAACCGCATACGACCGAAATTATGTTCTGGATAATAATCTGACCCTGCAGTGGTATCCGCAGCGAGTTGTGGACATGGCGCAGGCTCGAACTGGCAGCATGCTGGAACTGGGTCTGGGACATGGTTTCTCTACGGAATACTTTGCCAACGCATTCCAGCGTTATCGCGTGCTGGAAGGCTCCCAGGAAATGATCGATCGCTTCCGCGAGCGTTTTGCAACTGAAGGAATCGATATTATCCATGGTTATTTCGAGGACTTCGAGACCGACGAGCGCTTCGATGCTGTCAGCATGGGCTTTATTCTTGAGCATGTGGACGATCCTGCTTTGATTATCCGAAAGTATGCCCGCCTGTTATCCCCGGATGGATCGATATACATTGCTGTCCCCAACGCTGAGTCTTTGCACCGCCGTTTCGGGTACGCCGCGGGCTTGCTCGCCGACATGGGCGCTTTAAGCTCAGCGGATCTCGAGTTCGGCCATAAACGCTATTTCACGCTGGAGTCTTTGCTTGCGATGGTGCAGAGCGAGGGGTTGGAGGTGCGCAAGGTTGAAGGCCTCTTGCTCAAACCGATCACGACACAGCAGATGCTCGATTTGAATCTCAGCGAAGCGATTTTGCAGGCCATGCTCAAAGTAGGCGTCAGTTATCCCGAATTGTGCAATTCGTTATTAATGCGGGCGAGCTGGCCCAGGTAGACGGAATATCCAGCAAATCTCCGCCCACCACAATTTACCAATTTCTTGAGTGCTCATATAGAACCCTCCAAGCAGCTTCGTAACCGAAACGATATCTCAATGCAAGCGTTTCTTCTTCGCTTCCACCATTTTGGTCTGGCCAGCAGACGACCGGAGCAGACCCTTCGATTCCTCCGGGGATTGGGCCATGAGGTAGCCGCGCAGGTCTACGACCCGCTACAAAATGTGAATCTCTGGCTGTGTACCCACTTCTCCATGCCGACCGTCGAGTTGGTCGGTCCGGCCGAGGGGTCGGGGCCGCTGGATGCAATCCTCGCTGCATCGAATGAAAGCATCTATCATCTTTGTTACGAAACGGAAAATCTCGCTGTCAGTCTTGAATCCATGAAGGTAGCCGGATTCCGTGTGATCTGCATATCGGCTCCCAAGCCCGCGATCCTTTTCAATAACAGGCAGGTCAGCTTCTACATGGTCAAGGATTTTGGCATAATCGAGTTATTGGAGCCCGCCTGATGATATCGACAGACTAGAGTGGTTGCAGTGGCTTCCTCATTCCCCACGGATCCCCCCCCGGCGTTATCCGATCTGATCAGTACCGGCGATACGATGTATGCCGCACTGTCGTCAACGGTTCCCGAGTATCGCTTCGGCTTCTTGCGTAACATAACGCTGGAAGGCATCGAGCCTTACCTGCGCTACCACATGCTGGCGATCGGGATGCGGCCGACTCTGGTTTTCGGTGGTTATGGATCGCTGCGTCAGGACCTCGTATCGCCGGACTCGCCTCTGGTTAAATGTAGTCCGAACATTCTGGTAACAGCATTCATGCTTGAGGAGTTGGATTCCAGCTACGGACTGCCCGGTTGGGACGCTTCCCGTTCACAAGAAGAGTTGAGTGCGATTTTTGCGGCCTTGATGGCGACCGACGTGCCCACTATCGCCCTCAATACGTTCATCGTTCCTTTTTATTCCGAGACAGGCGCTTTAATCGCTGCGCTGGATGTTGCCAACCAGGTAGCCAGGCTGAATGATTTTGTGCGCAACTTTGTCCGTGAGCACAGCCCACGCTTCTGTTTAATGGATTGGGATCGGCTTGCACATCGAATAGGCGAAGCCGAGGCGATGGACTATCGGTACTGGTATATTTCCAAGGCGCCGTTCAAACGGCCCTTTCTTGATGCGCTGGCGCGTGAGTTGGTAAAGGTTGTGCTTACCCTCAACGGACGCGGCAAGAAGTGCCTGGTCCTGGATTGCGATAACACGCTCTGGGGAGGTGTAATCGGGGAGGATGGCATCGAAGGTATCCAGTTGGATGGTCATGATTACCCAGGCCGCGTGTACTATGATTTCCAGAAGAACGTTCTGCAATTGGCCGAGCGCGGAGTGCTGATTGCGCTCTGTTCCAAGAACAACGAACAGGATGTGCTTGAGGTACTGGATAACCATCCGTGGAGTCTGCTCAAGCGCACCCATCTATCCGCTTTCCGAATCAACTGGAACGACAAGGCCGCTAACCTGGCGGGTCTGGCAAAGGAATTGAATCTTGGCCTCGATGCATTCGTATTCGTGGACGACAATCCTCGGGAGCTGGAATTATTGAGGCAGGTATTACCTCAAGTCACCACCCTGCAGGTACCGGATCGGCTCTATGAATACCCGGCATTGCTGTTACGCGACGGCTTGTTCGATACGCTGATCATCAGCCAGGAGGATAGGATACGCGCCAGCCTTTATCAGACCGAGACGCAGCGGAGAACCGAGCGCAACCAGCATGCAAATCTGGAGGACTATCTTTCATCGCTGGGGCAGGTGGCGGCCATTCACACCGCCACCGATGGGGAAGCCAGACGGGTTGCGCAATTGACCCAGAAAACGAACCAGTTTAACTTGACGACCCGGCGCTATTCCGACCACGAGATCGCGAACTTTCGTGCCTCCCCGGACGCTCGCGTCTATACCTTATCCGCCCGTGATCGCTTTGGCTCTCTTGGGTTGACAGGTGTTTTTATCGCCCAACGGCGGCAAGATACTGCGGTGGTCGATTCTCTTCTGATGAGTTGTAGAGCACTCGGCCGCCAGCTCGAGTTCGCATTCGTCCTGGAGTGCATGCGGCACATTGTGGCAGACTGGCAAGTTCAAGCGTGGGAGGCGGAATACCTGCCCTCAGCCAAGAATAACCAGGTAGCCGATTTCTGGGGCGGGTTAGGTTTCATGCTGCTGGAAGAAGTGAAAGGAGATCGGCGCTACAGGTTGCCGGCTTCCATGCCTGAGATGGCGTCCCCTTTTTTTATCCATGTCGAAAGAGAGTAACACCCTTATGTCTGATATAGAGCGCCGTACCCGTGTTGTCATGGGCAAAGTACTGCAAATGCCACCGCAAGATATTTCCGTGGATGCTTCCCGCGAGACGCTTGCGGCCTGGGATTCGCTCAAGCACATGAATTTGATCCTGGCGCTGGAGGATGAATTCAGCGTCGAGTTCAATGACCAGGAAATAGCGGGTATAAACAGCCTGAACCTCTTATTGGAGGCGCTACGGATTAAATGCCCATGAATGATGAGCGGCGTGATAGGCCTTTGATCATCTTCGGTGTAGGCGAACTGGCCCAACTGGCCTATTTTTACTTTACCCATGATAGCCTCCGGCAGGTGGTCGCCTTCACCGTGGATGGCGCCCACCTTCAGCAGGATCAATGCATGGGGTTACCCGTACTGCCTTTTGAGGAGGTGCACGTACACTATGCGCCCCAGGAATATGACATGTTTGTGGCGATAGGCTATGCTCGCCTCAATCAGGCTCGAGCGGAAAAGTGTTTAGAAGCCAAAGCGCGAGGCTACCGCCTGGCAACCTATATCAGCAGCAGGAGCGTGACATGGACCGACCTGATCATTGGCGAAAACTGTTTCATCATGGAAGGGAACATAATCCAGCCTTTCGTGCGGATAGGTAATAATGTCATCATCTGGTGCGGTAGCCTGGTGAGTCATCACGTCGAAATCGACGACAATTGTTTCATTGGTGCGCATGCAGTCGTCTCGGGTCACGTGAAGATTGGCGCTCACAGTTTCGTCGGTGTAAATGCCACGCTTCGTGACAAGATCACCTTGGCAGAGCAGACCCTGGTTGGGGCGGGTGCGCTGATTATCGCCAGCACCAAGGAGAATACCGCTCATCTCGCCGCAGCCAGTCCGGAAGCGGGTGTCCCCAGCCAACGATTGCAATCACTACTCTAGCCGAATCATTTTATGCAAGCGAGCTGCAAAAAGGTTGCCATACTCCAATCGAACTATATCCCCTGGAAGGGTTATTTCGATCTCATCCATGACGTTGATCTTTTCATCTTTTATGACGATGTCCAATATACGCATTCCGACTGGCGCCACCGGAACAAATTGATGACCCGAGACGGGCCGCGGTGGCTTACCATTCCAGCAGGTCACGACTTGAAGCGCCTGATATGCGAGGTGGAAATCCCGGATCAAAGCTGGAAGCAGCAACACAGAAGCATCATTGAACAGAATTACAGAAATGCGCCTTTCATCGAGGAATCGCAACCGCTGCTGGATTTCCTGTATGCCAATACAATAACAAGTCTCTCTGATTACAATCAGCGTGCCATAAGGCATCTCTCCAATATTTTGGGAATACATACACAGTTTGCCGACAGTCGGCTTCTCGGCGTCAATGGCCGCAAAACCGAGCGGTTAATCGGTATCCTGGAGAGCGTAGGCGCGACAAAATATATCAGCGGTCCTTCAGCCAGGGACTATATCGATGAGCCCATGTTTGTGGAGGCCGGCATTGAGCTGGCGTATAAGGAATATCCGGGATATCCCCCTTATCGGCAATGTTTTTCGCCATTCTCGCCCTTCGTCACCATACTCGACCTGCTGATGAATGCGGGACCGGAAGCGCCTCGTTACATCTGGGGATGGCATCAGAACGAATATCAAGCATGAGGAAAAGATGAACGGACGATTCGATATGGCGGGACATATCTACATCCTGCTGACCCTGCTGTTCACGGTATATGGCCAGTTGGTGCTCAGGTGGCAGATGGCGCAAACGCGTGGCATGCCCGAAGGCGGGTTGGATAAGCTTTTATTTCTTCTCCAGCAGTTCTTCAACCCCTGGATCATATCAGGCTTGCTTTCTGCTTTTCTTGCCTCGCTTGCCTGGATGGCGGCCATGACCCGTTTCGAGCTCAATTACGCTTATCCTTTCATGAGCCTGGCCTTTATCATCGTCATGATTTTCTCCGTGATTTTCCTGAATGAGACACTCACCATACAAAGTATTATAGGTACGATAATGGTGGTCGGCGGCTTGATTATTATTGCCCGCGCATAACACTCGCAACCTTATTTTTCGTGAATAATACAACTCAAACAAGCGCGGCTATGATCCCATTCAACAAGCCTTACATGACCGGAAAAGAGCTGTGGTACGTAAGCCAGGCTCATGCCAGTGGACACCTCGCGGGTGACGGAATCTTTACCAAAAAGTGCAACGCATGGCTGGAACGTCGCATCGGGTGCGAGAAGGCATTGCTGACGCATTCCTGCACGGCTGCGCTGGAGATGGCGGCGATTCTTGCTGACATTCATCCCGGCGATGAGATCATCATGCCCTCCTACACTTTTGTCTCGACCGCCAATGCGTTTGCATTGAGGGGAGGCGTGCCGGTATTCGTTGATATTCGGCCTGACACCTTCAACATCGATGAGGCTTTGATAGAGACGGCAATTACGCCGAAAACAAGGGCTATCGTGGCAGTTCATTATGCAGGCGTCGCTTGTGAGATGGATACCATCATGTCGATAGCGGAAAGATACGGCTTGCTGGTAATCGAGGACGCCGCGCAGGGCATCATGTCCACCTATAAAGGGCGACCGCTGGGGAGTATCGGACATCTCGCCGCTTTGAGTTTCCACGAGACCAAGAATATCATTTCCGGAGAAGGGGGCGCTTTGTTGATAAATGCGCCAAATTTCGCCGAAAAAGCTGAAATAATCAGGGAAAAAGGCACAAACCGCAGCCTTTTTTTTCGCGGCCAAGTCGATAAATACACCTGGGTTGATTTCGGTTCATCCTATCTTCCGAGTGAACTGATCGCTGCTTTTCTATGGGCCCAAATGGAAGAGGCCGATTCCATTACGAATCGTCGGCTGGATATCTGGAACACCTACCATGATAACTTCGACATGCTTGAAATGCAGGGCAAAATACGCCGTCCCGTTATCCCGTCCGATTGCATGCATAACGCGCACATGTACTATCTTTTGTTGCCGAATCTCGACAAGCGCAGCACCTTTATCGCCGGACTCAAACAGAAGGGAATAGGGACCGTCTTTCACTACGTGCCGCTTGACAGTTCCCCCATGGGAGAAAAGCACGGCCGCAAATCCGGATCGCTAGCCCAGACGCAATTGCTGAGCGAACGGTTGGTACGGTTGCCGTTATGGCTGGGGTTGGAAGAGTTCCAAAGCGAAGTCATCCTGAAGGTCATTGCAGAGTTATGAAGGGATGACTACGCCAGACGTCCGGCATTCGGTGCAAACTGATCAGGCTGATTCAAAGCTCGAATCGGACGTACGTGTCAATTCCCGCGATGCGCTGGCTCTGCTGGCCCTGTGGTGCGGCGTCTGCCTGCTCTTCTGGAAGTCCCTGCATCCCGGCGAATTCTGGTGGACCGATGAATCGCGCCATGCCATGAATGGCGTCTTCTTTTTTGATCTCTGGCAGGACATGCCCTGGAAGGCACCCTACGAGTACGCTCTTCAGTATTTTGCTCAATATCCTGCCCTGGCATTAAACTGGTATCCGCCATTTTTCCCCGTCGTTGAATCTGTTTTTCTTGCTGTGTTCGGGATTACCGAATTCAGTGCGCATCTCACGGTAATGGTGTTCGCCCTGGCTGGCGTATCGGCGTGGTATGCGTGGACGAGCCCAATCTGGGGAAGAGCGGCCGCCGTGCTTTCCTGTCTGCTCTACCTTTCGGCACCCGGCGTGCTTGATTGGACACGTTCCGTCATGCTGGAAGTCCCAGCAGTGGCGATGATCATCATGTCGATTCTCGCATTCGAACGTTATCTGGCTCTTCCAGGTTGGCGCCGCGCTGCGCTTGCCGGGCTTGCGCTGGCCTCCATGTTGCTGCTCAAGCAGACTACCGTATTCATCCTGCCCGCTTTGCTGGCCTATGCATTGCTGGCCGGACATGGACAGTTGCTATGGCGCAAGGAAGTTGCGCTGGCATACATCATCGTCGGCACTGCCATCGCATTGCTCACAATGCATGCGCTCAAGTTCGGTGCAGTACCGGTCAATTCCCTGGTGGATCAATTCGGTCCAAATAGCTCGCAACTATTCAACGGAAGGCGCTGGGGATATTTCTGGTCCGCACTGTGGGGTGTTTGCGGATGGCCACTTGGTATCGCCATCCTGATAGGCGTAGCGTTTCGGGCAGGCATGGGTACCAGAGGCAAACCGCAGGATTCGCTGATAATCTTTTGGCTTACAGCCTCATATCTGTTTACGACATTAGTCGTCGGAAGCGGCGAAGGGAATGTTCCGCGCTACACGATGTATGCCTTGCCCCCGTTGGCATTGCTGGCCTGCATGCCGTTAAGCCGGGAGGTCGTGCTGAACACCGCTATCCGCCGAACAGCGTTCGTGTTTCTGTCCGTGCTTGCCGGTTGGAATGTATATGCGGGCTCGACCAAGCCGCACCCTTACATCGCCGGATACGAACAGGCGGCTGAATTTGTCGCCGGGCAGGACGATACCGGCCTGATTCTGTTTGCCGGGAAACATGACGGCAATTTCATCTTTCACCTGCGTGCCGTCGATCCCGGCAAGAACAAGGCGGTATTGCGGGCCGACAAGATCCTGGTATCCATGGCGGTGCACAAGTCATTCGGCATGGTCTCCTATGTCCAGAACGTGGAAGATGTCATCGGGTTAATCGATCGTTACGGAGTAGGCACCATCGTGATCGAGAGCCGCGACGTAGTGGATTTGCCTGAATTCAAACTCCTGGCTAAAGCAATGGATGATCACCGGTTCCGGATGATCAAGGAAATCCCGGTACTAACTAATGTGGCGGAGTTTGATAACCTGTCCATCCGGGTTTACCGCTATCTGGATAAAAAGGAACAGGCAGGTGATCTCGTTATTCCACTGCCGCACATGGGCATGGAAATCAAGCTGAAACCCCAACAGAACAAATCTCGATGAATAAGCTGTTTTCCCGGATATGTCGCCCACGTCGCAAGCTCGAATAACATGGGACCGGGGAAAAGATAAAGCCTGAAAACCAATGGTCATGGACGACATCGGTTGTTAAGCGTGGTATATCGTCTAGGACCAAGCGTAGAACTTGAACTTTTCACCAATCCGCCGTAATAGCTCTAGAGCATACCCAAATAACCTAAGTAAATTGATGCGTATCCTGCATATTCTTGACCATTCCATTCCTCTCCACAGTGGCTATACATTCAGGACGCTCTCCATCCTCAAGGAGCAGCGCGCCCTGGGTTGGGAAACCTTTCACCTGACCGGATCAAAACAGGAAAATTGCAGTGTGCTGGAAGAAGATATCGAAGGCTGGCACTTTTATAGAACACCGGCGGCAACAGGTTTGAGGGCGAGACTTCCCGTCCTGAATCAGGTTTCTGTCATCGAAAGTCTCACCCGCCGCCTGAGCGAGGTGGCCCAGATCGTCAAGCCAGATATCCTGCATGCCCACTCCCCGGTACTTAACGCCATCCCCGCCCTGCGCGTGGGCCGCAGGCTGGGCATTCCCGTAGTCTATGAAATCAGGGCGTTCTGGGAAGACGCGGCCGTGGATCACGGCACCAGTCGCGAGTGGGGAATACGATATCGCCTTACACGGGGACTGGAGAGTTATGCCTTGAGGCGCGTGGACGCAATAACCACCATTTGCGAAGGACTGCGCGGCGACATCCTCGGGCGAGGCATTGCGTCGGAAAAGGTAACGGTCATCCCCAATGCCGTGAATATCGAAAATTTCAGCGTGGGCAAAAGTCGGGACCCGCAGCTTGCCGAAGATCTCGGCGTTGAGGGAAAAACACTGCTGGGCTTCATTGGTTCATTTTATGCTTATGAGGGCTTGACCGTCCTGCTGCGGGCACTACCGGAAATGCTGTCCGGAAATCCCGACATTCGCGTACTGCTGGTCGGCGGCGGCCCGCAGGAAAAAGAATTAAAAGCCATAACCAAACAGTTGCGCCTCGAAGACAGGGTGATCTTCACCGGCCGTATTCCTCATGAGCAGGTGCCCCACTATTACAATCTGATCGATATTCTCATCTATCCCCGTCTGCAAATGCGGCTCACCGACCTCGTCACGCCACTCAAGCCCCTCGAAGCCATGGCACAAGGCAGACTCGTCGCGGCGTCTGATGTCGGCGGCCATCTGGAATTAATCCAGGACGGAAAAACCGGCGTTCTTTTCAAGGCTGGCGATCCACATGCCCTGGCGTCCAAGGTGCTGAAGCTTCTTGCCAGTCCCGATCAATGGCCGGGCCTGCGTAATGCAGCCCGAAGTTTTGTAGAAACGCAGCGTAATTGGCCTGTCAGCGTTGCCCGTTACCGGGGTGTCTACGCCCCGCTTGTCGCAAAGCAGTCATCCCCGTGAAAGCGACCGGCTTGCGGATCGGTTTGATTGGGCCGCTGCCGCCTCCATCGGGGGGAATGGCGAACCAGATGCTGCAATTAGCCCGGTTGCTGCGTGAGGAAGATGTCACGGTGGAGTTGATTCAGGTCAACCGCCCTTACCATCCGCATTGGATTGGCAGGCTCAAGGGGATAAGAGCGGGTTTTCGGCTGCTCCCTTATCTTGCTCACCTCTGGTTTTCGGCAAGCAGGGTTCAGTTATTTCACGTAATGGCTAATTCCGGCTGGTCATGGCACCTTTTTGCCGCCCCGGCCATTTGGATAGCGAGAATCCGAAACATACCCGTCATTATCAATTACCGCGGCGGTGAGGCCGATGTCTTTTTCAATAAAGCTTTTTTTTGGGTAAAGCCAAGCCTGTGCCGGGCCGATGCAATCATCGTTCCTTCCGGTTTTCTTCAAGCGGTATTTGGAAAGCGGGGTTTCCCCACCAGCATCGTGCCCAACATTATTGACCTCAGCCGCTTTGGGACGGCAGCGTGTCCTGCACCTCCGCCGAAGGCGGATTTTCCGCATATCATCGTTACCCGTAACCTGGAGCCGATCTACGACAATGCCACTGCCTTGCGCGCCTTCGCTATCATAAAGCAAGCATTTCCGGCGGCAAAACTTACCTTGGCCGGGTCCGGGCCAGAGCGGCAGATGCTGGAAGAACTTGCATGCAGGTTGGGCTTGGCGGATGTGGTCACCTTCACGGGTCGCGTGGATAATGAGGGCATGGCCGCTCTATATCAGAGCGCCGATATCATGATCAATCCCAGCCTGGTCGATAACATGCCCATCTCATTGCTGGAAGCATTGGCGAGTAGCGTTCCCGTAGTGAGCACAGATGTCGGCGGAGTGCCCTTTATGGTGGAGCATGAAAAGACGGCTTTGCTTGTCCCCCCGCAAAACCCGGAGGCCATGGCAAACGCGGTTCTTGCACTGCTGAACGACCCTGCCAAGGCAATGCAGCTCTGCAAGGCCGGCGTCGAGGCCGTGCAGCGCTACACTTGGCCGAATGTTCGGGATCGTCTGCTCCACGTTTACAAGCAGGCCCTGCAAAAATGACGAGACGTAGCCTGTTCATGCTTTTCAGCCCTGCCAAGGCGCTATTCCGCAAATCCATCCACGTCTTGCTTCAAGACTGCGATAAACTGATTCATCTGGTGCACCGTAGTGAGTTCATAAGAAAATGAAACCCATGGGGCACAAAGAATCCTGTTCGGTTACAGCGGCTGGTTGTCAAATGGTCGAATAAACGACCCTCAGCTGCTGGATTCAGTTTAGCGTTATCACGTGAACCAAAGGCACGAGGTGAAGCTGCCGTGATACCACAAAGCGTGGTGAAAGAGCACGCAGGGGGATTCAAATATCGCGCCGAAGTGGATGGACTGAGAGCCATCGCGGTTATCCCCGTCGTTCTTTTCCATGCTGGTTTTGAGTGGTTTAGCGGCGGCTACATCGGCGTGGACGTATTCTTTGTCATCAGCGGTTATCTCATCACCTCGATAATTCTCAGCGAGCATAAGGCCGGCAAATTTTCTATCGTGAGCTTTTATGAGCGGCGGGCGCGCCGCATCCTCCCGCCCCTGTTCCTGGTGATGCTGGCAAGTCTTCCGTTTGCCTGGTTCTGGATGACGCCGCACCACCTCAAAGCTTTCTCGCAAAGCATGGTCGCTGCCTCCCTTTTTGCACCCAATATTTATTTTTTCCTGAAGAGCGGCTACTTTGATCTCGACAGCGATGAAAAACCGCTGCTCCATACATGGAGCCTCGGCGTCGAAGAGCAATACTATATTGGCTTTCCGTTGCTCGTGCTCTTGTGCTGGAGATGGGGGCCAAAAGCACTGACATTGCTTGTCGCCATCACCGCACTGGTTTCATTCGGGCTCAGCGAATGGGCTTCGCGCGCCTATCCCGTGGGCAACTTTTATCTGGCACCCACACGGGCCTGGGAGCTTGCTTTGGGCTCCTTCCTTGCGATCATTGCGGCGAGCGGCATACCTGAACAGCGCCTGAGCCTGATGCTGCGCAACTTCCTCAGCGTCACAGGTCTCCTGCTGATTCTTGCACCCGCTGTCCTCTACGAACAGTCAACCCGATTCCCGGGTTTATACGCGGTGCCACCGACGCTCGGCGCAGCGCTGATTATCGCTTTCGCTAATCGTGATACCCTGGTTGGCAGGTTCCTTTCATTGCGCGGAATGGTCGGTATCGGGCTTATCTCATACAGCGTCTACCTGTGGCACCAACCCCTGTTCGCATTCGCCCGCATCTATAGCGTAGACAAACCATCCCTGCTGGTTTTTTCCGCCTTGGGCATTCTTTCCATAGGCATGGGATATCTTACCTGGCAGTTCGTCGAGAAACCGGTCAGGGACAAACGAAAATTCTCTCGCAAGCAGATCTTTCTTTCGTCCGTGGCCGGTTCGCTGCTCTTTATCGGGTTGGGCTTCGCCGGACACCGCATGGAAGGATTTCCTGATCGGCTCACTCCAGAACAGCAAGAAATCATGGCTTTTGGCGACGACCCCGAAAATCACACAAGGGGGTTCCCGAGCGAGCCCTGTTTCCTGGGGCCGGAGCAGGACAGTACCTCGTTTGGGGAATGCACCGAACTCCCGCCTTCCCCTGTCGAATCCGTGTTCCTATGGGGGGATTCCCACGCAGCACACCTGTATTCCGGTCTAAAAAAACAGCTCGCGGCAGACCATAAAGTTACCTACCTGACAGCCAGCGCTTGCCCCCCATTCCTCAATAGCGACTCCAGAGCGGGTTGCCGCGATATCAATGATTTTGTTTTCGCGAGAATCACTAAAGAGATGCCCGATCGCGTTATTCTCGCAGCGGTATGGGGCAACTACAAATGGGAAAAGCTCGAGAAAACCATGCAGGGGCTGAAAAAGCTGGGAATCAAGCGGATAGATATCGTAGGCCCCGTGCCCAGGTGGCATCCTTCCCTACCCGTTGTTCTAACCCGCTTCGGCGTGGGTTTTTCCGAGCTGCCTCGACGTACCACGCTTGGGTTGGACCCTGCGGTAAAGCAACTCGATTCGCAGATGAAAAAATTTGCTGAAGCGCATGGAGCTAACTTCATTTCACCATACACCATTTTGTGCGATATGAATGGTTGTCTCACAAGGGTTGGCGATCGCGTTGAATCGATGATGCATTGGGATGTCTCGCATCTGACACAAGCCGGCTCAGAGTATCTGGTTTCCCGCTTCTGGCAGCCATGATACGGCGAAAGCATAATCTCTTCCCCGGTCTAATTCGCTACCAGGCAGCGTCAAGTCTGCGAGATCCTTCAAAATGAGCTTATATACATCACTGATCTCCAGCCTTGTTTTCCCCCTTCACGAGCGCATCAAAAATCACAGCAGCGTTGCGGTTCGCAAAGAGATGGAGCTATCGCAATGGTGGGATACAAAACGTCTGGAAGCGCTCCAGCTTCTCAAACTGCAGCGGCTTCTTGCCCACGTCGAGACAAGCGTCCCCTATTACCGCGACATGTTCGCAAGCGTTGGGTTCAAGGCGGCAGACGTGCACAGCCTCGCAGACCTGTCACGCCTGCCTCTTCTGGATAAACCCAAAATTCGCGCCCACACCGAAGCGCTGAAGTCCGCAAATGGCCGAGACCTCTCCCGCTTTAACACCGGCGGCTCCAGCGGCGAACCGCTGATTTTTTATATCAGCAAAGAGCGTGTTGGGCATGATGTCGCCGCCAAGTGGCGCGCTACACGCTGGTGGAACGTGGATATCGGCGACCCCGAGGTTGTCATCTGGGGTTCACCCATTGAACTTGGCGCCCAGGACGGCCTTCGCGCACTTCGCGACAAGCTGCTCAGGACCCGCCTGCTCCCCGCCTTCGAAATGTCTGCGCAAAAGCTCGATCGGTTCCTGCATGAAATCCGAGCCATTCGCCCTAAAATGCTTTTCGGCTATCCCTCCGCGCTATCGCATATCGCCCGCCATGCAGAGGCCCGCGGGTGCCGGATGGACGACTTGGGCATCAACGTCGCATTCGTTACTTCAGAACGCCTTTACGACGAGCAGCGCCAGCAGATCAGCAGAATATTCGGATGCCCGGTGGCCAATGGCTATGGGGGGCGCGACGCTGGTTTTATCGCCCATGAATGCCCGGAGGGCGGCATGCATATTACCGCAGAGGATATCATCGTCGAGATTGTGGATCAGCAGGGTACGCCGCTGCCCTGTGGAGAGGCCGGAGAAATTATCGTCACCCATCTGGCCACCGGGGATTTTCCCTTCATCCGCTACCGTACCGGCGATATCGGCGTACTGGGCAGCAAGCCTTGCATTTGTGGAAGAGGTCTTCCTCTGCTCAAGGAAATCCAGGGCCGCAGTACCGATTTTCTTGTTGCGCAAAATGGCACGGTTATCCACGGCCTGGCGCTCATTTATATCCTGCGTGACCTGCCCCAGATACGCAACTTCAAGATCATCCAGGAAAATCTGAATCTGACGCGTGTATGGGTGGTTTCGGATGAAAGGCTGGAAGTCGGGCTGACCAGTAAAATCAAGGAAGGGTTCAAGGCCAGGCTAGGCCAGGGAGTGGAAATCGTTGTCGAAGAAGTGAATGAAATTCCGCTGGAAAAATCGGGCAAGTTTCGTTACGTGGTGAGTAAAGTTGTTTCAGGCTAACGAAAAACGTTTTCAAACGGCTACCTGAACAAAGCTGCATCTTCGGACGACAAATATATAAACAAGGAAATTCCGCTCTATCGCCATCGAGATTATCGGTCTTGTAAAGGTTACAACCGCTGTTTTTTTATAACAATATCGCTGCTAGCAAAATACTTGTTATCCTGTTTCACTGAACGTAGAACAATAGTGGTGCGAAGTATTTCATCTTGATCAACAATCCCGTGAGAATCAATACAATAAGCTTTAGCCCTCGCTCGAGGCCAGACGAACGTTAGAGAACGAAATGCAAAAAGATAAACTTCTACGTTATCTCTTCAATCGTTATATGTCGTGGCGTCTGGATTCGTTGCTCTATCCAGCATACCCAATCCTGTTGGACTATCCGATCAACAGCCAACCTCGATATGGTTATGGTAAACCGCCTCATACGCTATTGAAAAATCTCATCGACAGCAATAGAAATAAATATGCAAGTTTACTTCATTCTTTCCAGGAATTTAGCGGTGATTTAGCCGCAATTTCCAATGAAAATCCCGAGAACACAGGTGCTCCAATCTGGTGCAATCCTTACTTCATGGGTTTGGACGCAGCAGCTTTGTATAGCTTGGTGCGATTAAAGAAACCTGCAATTTTTTTCGAGATCGGATCTGGTAATTCGACCAAATTTGCGCGGAGAGCAATTACCGATCATGGGCTGGACACTCAAATCATATCGTGTGACCCATATCCGCGTGTTGAAATAGATGCTATATGCGATCAAGTGATTCGTAGTCCAGTAGAAGATATCGCCCCTGCCGTGTTCGATCAATTGCAAGCGGGGGATATCTTGTTTGTGGATAATTCCCATAGAGTATTTATGAACTCTGACGCAACAGTTGTATTTCTTGACATCCTTCCTAGGCTAAAAAAGGGCGTCATTGTCCAAATTCATGATATTTTCCTGCCGTTGGACTACCCGCCTCAGTGGATAGAAAGGCACTACTCCGAGCAATATTTATTGGCAGCATTGCTTCTCGCCGATGGACCCAAATTCAACGTTCTATTGCCGAATGTCTTTGTGAGTCAAGACGAGCAGCTTAGCAAGGAAATTCAGCCATTATGGGATCATCACGAAATGCACAAAGCATATAAGCATGCACTTACACATATGTTCGGGTTTCAGGGATTTTCGTTTTGGCTGGAAACAAACCGTTAAATCAGTACGATTTATCCAAACTGTTGTAAATTTTCTAGCCCAACGGGGAGCATTCTCCGACCCAGTTCGGTCAGATGCTGTCTATAAGTCAGAGATGCCGTTATAGGTCAAGCAGACTATGAGGGCTCAGCATTTTCACGACGCTTAACAATTTTACGACCGTCGGCGCCCTGTTCACCGCTTGAGCAATCCTTGCAGCCGCATTAAAAGCGAAGAAAATTGCCCCGAGGCGCGATCCCAGGTGCGGTGATTTGCATCCTTGACAGGATGCCATAAGAGATTGGGTTCCAGCCCAGGCGCTACCATGGGTGGGCGGAAAACAAAAGTTCCAGGGGTAAGCGCCTTGCTGAGCCGGTTATTACGATAGTGGCGATTTTCCAGTCCCTTTGGCACAAACTCCCCCTCGCCACCGATATCTTCTATCCGCAACCCGCAGTATTCCAATACTGTTGGCATGACGCATTCGGAATGGCCCGCCCAGGCATGCCGATCATACTCAACGGTAAGGGTCTCCAAAGCGTGTCTCGACAGGCGCAGGATGGGGTTGAACGAACGTAGCCATTTCTGCCGCGGCAGTTTTATCTCACTGGGCAGTTCCAGGGATTTCCATAACGGCCAGTCAGGGATCTGGTCATGCCGCGTGATGCTGGTGCTGAGCATATCTGCCGTGTTGTCGGCAAAATTTAAGAAAAAATTTTCCCAATGGCCTGAGTACACCACATCGTATTCCAGGTACCAGTAGTTATCGTAGTCGGGCAAACGATGAAATGCGCTGAGCAGCATGCCATCCTCATTTCCTGGGATTTTGCCTGGGAAATAATGGCTGGGTCGCTTGTAGCGCGGCCAGTCATCGCTGCCATGCGCGAGCACCGGTCCAGCGCGACGTTTGACAAGCCCATGGCGCAGTTTCGTCTCATCATAATAAAAAATCACGTCATGATTGGACGGTACCTCGGCGCGTAGCTTTGCCAGCCTCGTCAGCACCGTGTCTCCCAGAAGATGGCTGCTGAACAGGATCGCAGTACGTTTCACGATGCTAACTCCTCCTCAGCCAAACGAACGAGCTTCTCTCTCGATGCCAGGAGCGATCCATCGATTCCTGAGCTTCCAGTAGCATGGTACGTCATAGCTTCAACGATTTAGGAAGCGCACGAGCGTTATAGCGAACGTTCGATTGCTGCTGCAACCGAACGCATCCAGCTCGCCGTAAATATCCGGTTCAATTATTGCTGCACCAGCAAATGCTCTTTGAGTGGGCCGTCCGCATCCAGCTCATCATCCGACGTATAAAGGCGCATCTGGGATTTGGAAGGCAATAGAAACTCATGCTCCTTGGCCGTCGCGCGCCAGCCATGGGAACCCGCTATTTCTTTAGGATCAAAAGATTTCTTCACATACTTCTGGATTGCATGTTCAAGGCTCAGCACGATGTAATGTTTCAGCTTGAAGTCCACCGGGTAGGGATGTATCCCTGCGAATTGAACCACATGCCCACCGGTATCGCGCAGATTCACCGATGGTGTCGTCCGGTGGTTTCGCGCCAACTCGCTTAAAAAAGCCTTGGCGCCGGGCCAGCACCGGCTCTGTTTTTTCCAGGCATTTAATCGATGCGGGTGGCGCTGGGCAAAAGGATAATACCAGCGCATCGTTTCCTGAAATTCCGCATTATCGTGATCGGGCGACTCACGCACGGGCAGAAAGGTATATTCCATAAAATTCACGGCGTTGTAGCCTTTCTGGTCCACTTCCGCGATGGCTTCTGCCAGGGTGTGGGCCGAGGTTGGCGCAACCCGGATTTCATCCGGATCCGCATGCATTAGCCAGTCGGCTTCAATCTCATCCGCCAGCTCCTCCTTGCGCATGAGGATTTTCTGCCACTGATACATGCCGTGGCGGGGGATTCGCTCGATACCGATCAGGTTGCGGCCAAGGTACTCACGGGCGATGTCCAGCGTTTTGTCCGTGGAGTCATTATCCAGCAGATAGACTTCTATCCCCTGTTGAAGGTAGTGCTCGAGGCAAGCGCGGATAAATTTCTGCTCGTTGTAACTGGCTAGTATGGCGACGATTTTCATTATAGATGCGATGTCCTGGGCTTGTCCGTGCAGGTCAAGCCGTTCTTTGCAGCGGGCCGATGTGTAATTGATGAAGGCTGGTTAATCAAGTTTTCATATATTATCTGCGGTCATCACGCTTACTGAGGGATAACGGAAGGCAATCTTGATTACTAAAGTGCGGTGCTCGAAATTAAAAAAACTGCCCAGCCCGACAGTTTAATTCGCGAACATTTAGCGCTATACCGTATGGAATAAGCCCCCTTTTCATCCATCATAGGTTACATGGAACGTTCGGTCGCTCCTATTATTCCTCTTGACATTGTGTAAGCGGCGAACGCTTGCCTCAAGACTCATGCAGGGTATCCTCAACAGTTTATCAAATTTCCCCAATGATATATCGATCCATTGTCCTTCATGATAAGCTCAGTCCGCATCCTTAATTTTTTATAATAGGTAACGTTGGGTGCGTCAAATAGGTTCTCGCCTGATAGTCGACCTAGCGCCCGTGTCGTGAGAAGCGCGGGCTTGGTATGTAGCGCTCAATTCCCATGGTTTGCCGCTGCTGGAAGTGGAGTTTCTGTGTTGCGCCATAATCCGGCCAACGCGGTTACACGAATATAAAATTGATCGAAGGGCTCATTGCATACACTTTCAATAAACTAGCAGGATCGACAAGTGAAATGAAGATCGCTAACAAATTCAAACATATCGCGTATTCCACCGCGAGGCTCCTCGGTTATGAAGTAGTGCCCAGTTGGCGGTTCGAAACGCTGGGCTTTACGACACTATTAACCGACTTGTTCCAACGCAACAAGATTAACTACGTATTGGATGTTGGGGCCAATACAGGACAATACGTTCGATTTTTGCGGCAGTTTGCGGGATATGAAGGACGCGTAATTTCTTTCGAACCCGTTTCTCATTGCTACCAATCCCTTATAAAAAAAGCTGAGTTGGACCCGCTGTGGGATACACGTCAATTTGCTTTAGGGAAGGAAAACTCAACGCAGAAAATAAACGTGATGAAATCAGATCAGTTTTCATCATTTCTCCAACCAACCCATAAGTTCATTGACGGACTGCAAGACCTCAACGTGATAGATCATACGGAGGAAATAATCGTAAAATCATTGGATGAAGTGTTGTCCGAGATGAAAATAGATGGCGTTAAGGAGGCGATTTATTTAAAGCTCGACACGCAAGGCTATGATATGCAAGTCATTGCAGGCGCAAAAAATTCTCTGCAAAATATTTGCGCGCTCCAAACTGAGGTTTCGGTACTCAATATTTATGAGGGAATGCCATCTATAGAGCAGGTCATCGTAGAAATGCGCAACCTGGAATTCGATCTCGTCGGCATGTTCCCCGTTAACCATGATCGAAATTTAAGAGTAATCGAATATGACGCAGTGTTCATTAACCGTAGGCGAATGAATGGTCCAGTCAGTCCATAACCTCTATGGCTAGGATTATCGATTCCTTTGCAAATTTAGGGCGCGGTTGAGCAGCAGTTCTTTCCCCCGTGTTCTCGCTTACCAAGCCCAACAGGCTTATACCTACTTTACCGCTTGGTGCATCAAGCCGGCTAGCTTTGCCACTATTCTGCTTCGATCATACCTGCACTCAGCGACCGACCGTACCGTAAGCCCAAGTATCCGTGCCATTTCGTAATCTTTAAGTAGATCAGTACAGGCATTGGCAAAATCCTCGGCGGAATCTCGCAAAATAATTTCCTTTCCATCAATTAAATCGATTCCTTCAGCACCTATGCATGTTGACACAACTGGACGCCCGTAAGCTGCAGCTTCCATGATCTTCACCCTGGTTCCGCCTCCTGTCAGAATCGGACATATTACGATACGGGCTCGTCGATAGAGTTCGTCCAGGTCTTCTACAAATCCAGGAAACGTTACCTGCGGCGGCGGATGCGCAAAATGCCGTATTGCCTCAACCCGATGTCCGGCAAAGATAGCTTCGGCGCTAGGGCAACCAGCAGATATTATGGGCCATACCTTGTCTAGAAAGAACTCTGCACCTAGTCGGTTGGGTGAATATTCATAGTTTCCCAACATGACGATTCTAGGCTCCTGCGAGGGGCTCGTGGCTACTGGCAGCGTCACCGCATTGGGAATCGTCATGATATTTCCGACGGGACAAAGTCGCATGAGTTTATCCCGGTCAAGATCAGAGCAAACAAGAGTTGCGAACGATAATTTAATTGCGTTACGTTCCCCCCATAAAAGCGCAGGCAACTGTAAGTAGGCAAGATTCTTGCGCCACCAGTGCGGAGGTTGCGATAAGTGACGTAGCATCGCGACATGCTCGATGTCATCGATATCGAAGAACACCGGTGGCAAAATTTGTCTCGTCAGCATTAACGGCGTCATACATTGAAGCCGGTGGATGAAGACGATGTCTGGATTGCGCGCAAGGCAATCATCCACAGCAGCAATCTGAGCCGTGCCTGAAAATTCGCTGTAACCCGGTAGTCGAAAGAAACTACTGGCTGATTTGAGATATCGGTCAAAGCGCTCGGTATTTCTCGGCGGTTCGCGCCGACAAAATGATGCGCGAACGTCCACCTCCCAACGTTCGGACAAATCGCGCTCGACTGCTCGAACTTGGTTTTCCGCGATATTGTCATCTTGGTGGCGCAAAAAAAACAGAGCTTCGATCGTCGAGCAATTTTGTTTGATCGCATCGATCATTATCGTTAATCGTCGATATAACCCGCTTTGGGTAGCGCCCGGCCTCGTCGGCTGCCATGCGGAGACGAGTAGCGCCTTGCTAATCGCGGTCACCGAGGTGATCCGCCACCCACTTTAGCGGCGCGCCATGTTTTTATGTGTGACAGCATTTTGATTAATTCCGTCGACAGAGGCGACTTAAGTAACCAAATTAACCCTATCCAGATAAGACCCGTCACTGCAACCACTGCCACCATATGGGGAAAAAAAACAAATGGTGAGCTGTTCAAGGTTAGAACCGCAATGAGTGAGGGAACGGCTGTCGCGCAGGTTAGCATGATATTTTTGATATAAATGCGCGCGAACGCCTTAAAATTTATATTGAAGGCACGCTGACCAATAATTTGATAAATGCAAAGCTGAACCAAGTTGACCGCCGCCGTCGCTACGGCAACCCAAATCAGGCCATATGGGGCTGAAATCAATACCGATATAACCATTAGCACCTGGATAGCGAGAATGATTCGAAAGGAACTGCGGATGCGGCCAGTGGATATCAAAACCTGATCCACCAGCACCGTCGTATAAACGAACATGGCCCCGAGGCAGAGGATGCGCAACACGGGCACCGATTCCAGCCATTGCTCGCCAAATAAGATTCGTATCACCGGCTCAGACAGTACAGCGAGCGTCGCAAAGAAAGGCCAGGCAACCGCGGTAATGCAGTCTACCAAAAATAGATACTGGTCCTTATCTATGGCCTCGTCGCGATGCTGTTTTGAAAAGTGGGGTAATATGACGCCCCACAGTCCTTCCAAAAATGCTTTATTGAAAATATTAATTGTGCCCAATGCGCGACTATATAAGCCCACCGCGCTCATGTCCAATAGTTTTCCGAGTATCCAGTCCGGTGCGGTCTGCCCAGCATGGGTGATGAGCTGTCGAGGGCCGGCATAGCGGCAAAAAGCGAAAACGTGGGGTATCTCGCGAAAGCCTGGCAGCAGCAACATGCCCGGCGGGCGATATACGAGGGTGAAAATGACGCTGGTCAAGGTGCCGGCAATGGCGCTCCAGACGAGACTACGGTAGGCTTCGCCAGCGAGAGCGGCAAGTATGCCAACCACCGCCGAAGCAACCGTGCTAGCGACCTGAATCACCATCGTATGGTGAAACCGCATTTCACGCCGGATGTGAGCAAACGTAATCGCACCGATCGGCACTAGCAGGAAGTTGATGCACAACAGGCCGATAACTTCGCGAATGCCCTCGCTGTTGTAAAAGTTGCCTATTGGCGTTCGGGCAAAATACAGGATAAGGGCTATACTCCAGCCGAATAATAAGTTCAGGGTAAAGGCTGCCCGGATACGATTGGGCGTCAAATCCTTTTCCTGCACAACATATTCGTTGATGCCAAACTCTCGCAGCAAATGGCCCAGCCCCACAAACACTGCCGCGACAGTGTAAATGCCGATGTCGGCCGGCGTAAGCAAGCGCGCCATTACGATGCTCGTCCCGAAATGAATGACGAGCGTCACATATTTGTTCAGGTATGAATAAGCCAGTGATACTCTAAAACTAGCCACGGCTTTGTCTATTGTTTGGTTGTGGGGGTGGCACTGAGGGTTTTCTACGACCGGTGCCTGGTGGGAAATCGCCTACGCTGCATCATACCGAACTCGCTGTCAAAAAGGAGACAAAGTATATGCGTGGCCTGCCATATAATATTAATTATCGACCTGACCCCTATTACGGCCAACCACCCGACGTCCTTTAGAGGTTATGGCAAGCCTCTTCCAATCCCGTCAAAAGAACCTTCCTGGCATGGCAGACAATCCAATCGTTTCCGTCATTATTCCCACTTATAACTGCGAGGCGTATATCGCAGAGACGCTTGATAGCGTGCTCAGCCAGACGCTCGGCAACCTGGAATTAATCGTGGTCGACGATGGCTCCACGGATCGCACTTGTGAAATCGTCGTTTCCCATGGTTCGCGTGTTCGTCTCCTGACACAAGCCAACTCGGGCGTATGTGCAGCCCGGAATTACGGAATTCGGGAGGCGGTGGGGCGATACATTTGCTTGATGGATCACGATGACTATTGGTTTCCCGACAAGCTTGCGCTTCAGCTGGAGCAGATGGAAGGCCATCCGGAAGTCGGATTGGTCTACAGCGCGTTTATCTGGTGGCATCCGGATGAAAAAGGAGTATTTCCCGATCCTGCCAGTTTTGAACGGGCATCATTCCCACTCGGCATCGATGAGGAATTTTCTGGCTGGATATATCATCTTCTTTTGCTGGATTGCTGGATTTTGACCAGCGCGGCGTTAATACGCGCGGAAGTGTTCGATAAATGTGGGGCATACGACGAATCTCTTCCTTATAGCGAGGATTGGGATCTGTGGCTGCGTATTTGCAGGGAGTATCCCGTTATCAAGCTGAATCAGCCGTTAACCCTGTATCGTCAGCACCCGAAACAGGGAAACCGCATGGCGAGGACTATCGACTACCGGACTGAGCTGTTAGGTGATGCAGCCACGAAATGGGGCTTATGCAGCCGTGACGGCCGTTGTATTACCAAACGCCAGTTCACGCAGAATATTGCCCTCTACCAGAGGGAGTTTGGCCTTTGGCATCTGGCGTCGGGCAACCTGAAGACGGCTAATCATTCTTTACTGCAGGCTTGGCTGAAGCATCCTATCAATTTGAAAACGCTTGCATATGTTCCTGCAGGTTTACTGGGGTGGCGGCCGAAGTGGTGAGCCTAAGTGAGCTAAGGGTGAGTATCGGTTAGGTTAATACCGGTGAGTAAAAAACTCCGCGATGCCGCGCACGGGCGGTGCTGATAATGGCGACTGCAAGGCAATTTTCAATACTTGCGCAATACTTTCTCTATCAGCCAGAAAGGCTTGACGAGCAACCAGCTCCAGGAAGTATAAATCCGGAAAAACTTGATCCTGTAGTCTGCATGTTCCTGATTGAGATTACGGATCTGTTCAAGTAATTCCACATTCCATTTTTTCTGATAAGCCATGAAATCCGCCGCGATTTTATCGATCTGCTCGTAATGGCCATTATTCTCAATGGCCATTACGGTGAAGATACGGTGCAACTCATGTGCCATCGATGATAATCCCTCATACGCATGCTTCGGCGCCGCATCGGCCTGATGGTGGCGCAGGCCGGGGGAGACGAAACCGTTAATGTTTTCTTTTGCTTCTCTTACGGTTATCGGGAAGACAAGATTTGCCTCCCGCTCTATTCTTGACAATACCTCGACAGGATTCTTTACAACCTGATCAAAATCGACAAAAATCCTTGGCAACCCCCTTGAATGAAACTCGGCGGATAGCGAGTGGCTCAACCATAAAACCAGCGCTTTTTCCTTGGAAAACCCATCTCGTTTTTGTAAGGACGCAACCACCTCGAAGGGATTCCTGTTCATGCAGATAAAAATTGGCTTGGCCTGCCGGGCTTCAAGGATGGGAATCCATAAGGGCAGCAGCCGGCACATCCGCGGGTCCTTCAGCGCCCAGGCATAAGCGTCCGAAAAATCCCGTCTCACCAGCTTGTCCAATCGGGTAACAAATGGCTGAATCGCTTGATCCTCCCACCATTTGTCGCGCAAAGGCAACAAATCATCCCACTGCGTGCCCAGGTTCAATAGTAATTCATCGTGGGTATCGACAATATCTTCATGTTCCCAGAATCCTTTTTCGTTAACACCTTTCTGGGGCGCATACAGGCGCTTCCCCATCTTGACGCCAACCTGGCTCAGCAACCCCGTCAGCAGCGAAGTACCGCTACGATGCATGCCTAAAATGATCAATGCGTTGTTCTCTTTCACTCAAGTCCTCTGTTCATATACGCTTGTCCCTTGTCCGCACAGCATTTCATCCATATCACGTCTTATGCACATAACGGCGACCCTGCCGAAACGGTTTAGCCTGAATCTGCTCCCCACAGCAAGCTTGCAAAGAAGGTGAGGTTCACGGCACAAAAAATCCCTTTCAGCTATCTGCTTAAGTTGCCAACGAACTGAAAAATGAGCGGGCAACTAATGGATTCAGGTTTAAGCATTGTAGTCCAACTGGCGGTAGTCGCACCAAAGGGGAATCAAAGGGGATTTATCAAAGAGGATTTATCAAAGAGGCGGAAAGGGTCTAAAATCAGATTGTGTGAGCAGCAGCTTGCTGCCATAATTATTTCAGCTTTTCGATGGTAAACCTCGGTCCTTGTGTTTAATCCGTGAATAGAGGGATCAGGTCAAGGGTTCGTCAGAAGCACGGATAATTTTCAGAAACTTTCATGGCGAGAAGCTTCCGCATCAAGTAATTCCCCATCCGATATCGCCTTTGCCGCACCAGAATTTGGAGGCAGGAATTTATCAGTAGAAACATTTTCTCCATCAATTCAAGTCCAAGGGCGAGTCGATCGGTTGAATAAATCAAAGATTACGATCCTTGAGCCGTTAATGAACGGGCGCAGCTATGATTCTGGACAGCCGGAAACGGAGAGTTGCAGGTTGACAACATGAATAACAATACAGTGTGGCATAGCGCCACGATAACCCGTGCTCTCCGAGAGCGGTTGAATGTGCACCATTCGGCGGTGCTGTGGTTCACCGGCCTTTCCGGTTCGGGTAAATCCACATTGGCTCATGCGGTGGAGGAAAAGCTTTACCAGTTGGGCTGCCGCACTTTTGTCCTGGATGGCGATAACGTACGCCAGGGTTTATGTTCGGATCTCGGTTTTTCGGTACAGGATCGATCCGAGAACATCCGCCGCATAGGCGAGGCGGCAAAACTGCTGGTCGAATCCGGCGTAATCGCAATGACTGCTTTTATTTCGCCGTTTCGGGCCGATCGTCAACGGGCGCGGAGCATTTTTCCGCATGGCGATTTCATCGAAATTTTTTGTGAGGCCAGCTTGGAAGTGTGTGAGCAGCGTGATGTGAAAGGCCTCTACAATCGCGCCCGAACAGGTGAAGTAAAGGAATTTACAGGGATTTCATCGCCGTATGAGGCCCCACTCAATCCGGAACTTGCAGTCAAAACGGGTGAATTGCCGCTTGAAGATTGCGTTGCGCAGGTGATTGAATACCTGAAGCAGCGGAATGTCTTCAGGGAGAACCTGAACGGCAAGGACGGAAATAGATTTCAAGCCGGACGGAGCAGAGTCGTTAGCGGTACCGCTGATTGACGATTGGCGGATACGCGATCGCATGTCTTTGGATCAGGTCATCATGGGCGTAATCGTTTCTTCCGAACCACCCCTTCTTTTCCTTGCATCATAAAAAGATGCGAACAGTTTAAGGTCTTGTCATGCAAACATGAGAGACATTCTCGTTACCCTGATCGTTTTCGGTTTTCTGCCCACTATCTTCAAAAAGCCGCACAGGGGGGCATTGATGTGGGTGTGGATCAGCGTCATGAATCCTCATACTCAGGGATGGGGGTTTGCGACCTCCTTTCCCTTTGCCGCTATCATTGGCGGCGTCACGTTGGTAACGCTCGTATTTACGAGGGAACCGAAAAATCTGCCGAAAACGTCGCTGACGTGGATCTTCATTGCTTTCGTATTTTGGATGAATGTGAGCACGGTATTTTCAATTTATCCCGAGGATGCGTTTATCCAGTGGAACAAGGTGATGAAGATCATGCTGATGACTTTTGTCGTCATCATGCTGATCAGGACAAAAGACCATATCAACTGGCTCATCTGGATAATTGTGATCTCGCTCGGCTATTACGGTGTCAAGGGGGGTATTTTCACGGTAATAGGCGGAGGGGTGGACATGGTCCTGGGACCGGAAGGCACCTTTATCGGGGGAAATAACGAAATCGCCTTGGCGCTTATCATGACTATTCCCCTTATGCACTATTTGCAGACGATTTCCCCCAAGCCATGGGTGCGCCACAGCCTGACGGCGGCAATGATGCTTTGCGCACTTGCCGCGCTCGGTTCATATTCACGTGGGGCCTTGCTGGCGATTGCGGCGATGGTCGCTTTTCTGTGGCTTAAAAGCCAGCACAAAGTGCGGATGGGCGCGCTGTTTATGCTCGCTATTCCGCCAGCGCTCGCATTCATGCCTGCCCAGTGGACGGAAAGGATGGATACCATTAACGATTACGAGGAGGATGGGTCCGTCCAGGGCCGTTTCAATGCCTGGTGGATGGCATACAACCTGGCCAAGGACTACCCGTTGACCGGCGGCGGTTTTGAGATTATCACGCCTGAACTGTTCTGGGCTTATGCGCCTAATCCCCAAGACCTGCATGCTGCCCACAGCATTTATTTTCAGGCCCTGGGTGAGCATGGTTTTGTCGGCCTGGGGCTATATCTCCTGCTGGGGTTCTATACCTGGCGGACGGGTTCCTGGATCATTCGCAATACTAAAAAGCTTGAGGAATTCAAGTGGGCCTCAAGCCTGGCAACCATGATTCAGGTGTCGGTTATCGGCTTTGCGGTAGGTGGAACATTTCTTAGCCTGCTTTATTTCGATGTGCCGTATTACCTCATGGGCGCCATGATAACCATGCGTGTTCTGGTGGAAAAAGAACTCAAGCAGAGAGCATTGTCCGTGACAGGTAAGAAAGGTACGGGCTCGTCACGACAACTGGGTACTTTGGAACCATCATCCCCGCAACCCATTACCCGGGACTCAAGCTAGGGCATGCAAGCTAAAGATATGTATATCGGTAGGGATATTCTCCTGTAAATTCCCTGCCTCAGCATTACAGCATTTCGCCCATGCCGGCGCATGAATCTGATTACGCTGCAAATCACCCGAACCCTATGCAACCTCGAATCTTACTGCCGAGCCGCGCGCTCCTGCACTTGTTTTCTCCCGGCGGCGCGCGTAATCGTTTGTCGATACTGATCTATCATCGTGTATTGCCTCGGCGGGACCCGTTATTTCCGGAAGAAGGTCATGCGGAAGACTTTGACCAGCACATGGAACAGCTTGCGGGTTGCTTCAGGATAATGCCGCTCTTGGATGCAATACAAGGCCTGCGCCGTGGGAAGTTGCCGCCGCGCGCCGCCTGCATCACCTTTGACGACGGCTACGCCGACAATGCGGAAGTCGCCTTGCCGATTTTGAAAAAACATGGCATTTCGGCTACTTTTTTTGTGGCGGCCAGTTTTCTCGATGGCGGCAGGATGTGGAACGACACAGTCATCGAATTGATCCGCCATGCAACCGCAGGTATAATTGATCTCAGCAGTTTGGGGTTGGGGCAATTCGAGATTGGAACTATTCCCCAGCGTCGTCAAGCCATTGAGTATCTGTTGGGTGAGCTCAAGTATTTGCCTCTCGAGACAAGGCAATCGAAAGTAGAGGCGATGGGCTCACTCATTCCCCTCACTCCCGGTTCCAGCAGCAATCTCATGATGACCTCGGATCAGGTCAGGGTTCTGCACGAGGCAGGGATGGAAATTGGCGGGCATACCGCTAGCCATCCCATTCTCGCAAAGATGGAGAATGGCGCAGCTTCTGCCGACATTGCTTATGGCAAGGAAATACTTGAAGGCATCATTCGCGCGCCGGTACGGCTTTTCGCTTACCCAAACGGAAAGCCGGGGCAGGATTATTTGCCCGATCATGTCAGGATGGTCAGGCGTTTGGGCTTCGATGCAGCGGTTTCAACCGCTCATGGCGCAGCACGGATGGACAGCGATTTATACCAGCTCCCGCGGTTTACCCCATGGGGTCGGGGGCCGGTGCGTTTAACCCTTCGGATGGTTCAAAATATGCTCAGGACCGTAGAAACGGTTTAGCGGCATTCACATAAGCTCATCTGCATTTCATATCCCGAGTTCGGTATTGCTTCATTAATCCTTGTTTCCCGGAACGAATCAGGCCTTGGCGGCAGGAGTCATCTTCAGAATACGAGTCTGATAAGCAATCTGTTCCAGGACTTGGCCAATAACTTTTAACGGTATCCTCATTACTTATGGAAAGACCAATTACAGGATTCGGCCTGGACAGCGAAGGCGACCCGATAGCGCTCCTCAATTGCGGCCATGCGCAGCATGTACGGCATAATCCGCCATTTATCAATCGCCCGTGGGTTATTTCCGAGGAAGGCCGTAACGGCATGATCGGAAAAATGCTCAACTGCGTTCGGTGCGATAAGTTCGAGATGCCCGATGGCTTTGTTCCGTACAAGCGGACACCTGTATTTACGGAGGAATCGGTTCCCGCCGCGTTGACGAAAGACCATTCCACAAAAACCGGTACTTGGGCAAAAATAACGATTCTGGAAGGAAAGCTGCGATATTGCGTGGCCGCGCTGGGCGCAGACACGGAATTATCCACGGACAACGTCGGAATCGTTGTGCCGGAGGTTCCGCATCATGTGGAACCTCTGGGCGCTGTACGTTTCTTCGTGGAATTTTATCGCGCACCGGATAAGGATGCGTAAAATCCGGGCGTTCTTGCTCATAAAACCATCCGCAGTCAATGGAGAATGATTCATACTCCTCACTTGTCCTTGCGGCTGCTTTATAGCCATGAGCGCATGCTGGGCGTAGCTCTGCGCCTCAAAATCTCACGCGTATTACCTACTCCCAGGGTGGTTTTAATTGACTGTCGTGCTCAAGAAGTTTAGAATCCGCGTGTTTTGAAATCAGCCAACGTCGGGTTCCACAATCCGACATGGGCTAAAAAAACCCGAAGAGGGCGCCGGCTGGAACGAAAATCAGGTCTTCCGAAAACAGAATGGCAGTTCGCCTGGCTTCACGCTAGCCGATTGCCTCTGACAGACGCCAGAAAACAATGCCTTTGATACGAAACGAGCCAGTGCGCATTGTCATGCGCTGGCAATTGATCGTCACCATGGCGATGGTGCTGGGTCTTGGCTTTTTGTGGGGATTTCACGGTGCCGCTTCCGCATTGTTGGGGGGCGCGGTCAGCCTGGTGTCCGCGGCTGCTTTTTCAGCAATCGTTTCGCGGTACAACGGTTCTACCGCAACGGGTGTATTGATAACGGCGCTAAAAGCAGAGGCGGTAAAGGTTATCGTCATGATTATCCTGCTTTGGCTGGTACTGACGCTTTACAAGGATGTTGTCGCGGCCGGGTTTATCGGAACATTTGCACTGACGGTCCTGATTTTCGGAATGGCGTTGTTTGTAAGGGACGACGCAAAGGTTGCCCGAATTAAATAGTTTGAATAGGCAAAAAATGGCATCGGACAAGGAACTCACCCCAACCTCATACATGGATCACCATCTAACGAACCTGACCAGTTCGGTAGGTGAAGGCTCGTTCTGGACGCTGCACGTGGACACGCTCGTGATGTCGTCGCTGATCGGTATCATCAGCTTCGGCTTCCTGTGGTGGGTGGTGCGCGGCGCGACTTCCGGCGTTCCCGGCAAACGTCAGGCGTTTGTCGAGTTGGCCATCGAGTTCGTCGATAATCAGGTGAAGAGCACTTTTCACGGCGACCGGCATGCGTTCGTGGCACCCGCGGCGCTTACCGTGTTTGTCTGGGTGTTCATGATGAGCGCCCTGGACTTTTTGCCGATCGATATCATGGCTTCGATCTATGAGCTATTGGGGCTGCACAACTGGCGCAGCGTTCCGACTGCCGATGTGAACACCACATTTGCGCTGGCGCTTTCCGTCTGGCTGTTGATGATTTTTTTCAACATAAAGGTCAAAGGGCTGGGCGGCTGGATACATGAGCTGGTCTGCACCCCCTTCGGCAAGAATCCCATGTTGTGGCCGGTCAACCTGCTGTTCAACTTGGTTGAATACGTTTCCAAGCCGCTTTCCCATTCCCTGCGTCTATACGGAAATATTTACGCCGGCGAAATTATATTTCTGCTGCTCGGCATGTGGGCTGCCACCGGTTTGGCCGGTACGCTATTCGGCACGGTGCTTGGTGCGGGATGGGCGATTTTCCATATTTTGATCGTTACGCTGCAAGCATTTATCTTCATGATGCTGACGGTCGTTTATCTTTCCATGGCGCACGAGTCCCACTGATTCAGCTTCACACCCGCTTTCCAGATTACTATTTACTACCACGAAGAGAGGAAAAACGAGATGGACAATTTGCAATACTTGGCGATGATTCAGGCCTACACGGGCATTGGTATCGGCCTGATGATCGGCCTCGGCGCAGCCGGCGCCTGTATCGGTATCGGTATCATGTGCAGCAGCTTCCTTGAAGGCGCTGCGCGTCAGCCTGAAATGATTCCGACACTGCAAGGCAAAGTGTTCCTGTTGCTCGGATTGATCGACGCCTCGTTCATTATCGGTGTTGGTCTGGCCATGCTCTTTGCATTCGGTAATCCATTGCTGGCCGTCATCAAGTAATAATGCCTGCTCCCGGTACCATTATCAGAGACTAGCCATGAATATCAACTTGACGCTTCTTTCCCAGGCGATGGCGTTCGCCATTTTTATCTGGTTCACAGTTAAATTTGTCTGGCCGCCGTTGATGCGCGCAATCGAAAACCGGCAGAAGACTATCGCCGACGGGTTGGCTGCAGGCGAGCGAGGCAAGAACGAACTTGAATTGGCCAGCCATCGTTCCGCCGATGTGGTGAGGGACGCCAAGCAGCGGGCGGCCGAAATCATTGCCCAGGCGGAAAAACGCGCTTCCGAGATTGTCGAAGAAGCGAAGTCAGCGGCGAAAGATGAAGGCGGCCGCATCCTCACCGGTGCCAAGGCCGAGGTCGAGCAGGAAGTGTTTCGCGCAAGGGAAACGTTGCGGCAGAATGTGGCGGACCTGGCTTTGGCCGGTGCGGCTAAAATTTTGCGCCGCGAGGTAGACGCCAAAACGCACGCAGACTTGCTCGCATCCATCAAAGCGGAGCTCTAAGCGATGGCCGAAGCGCGCACGATCGCACGGCCTTACGCTGAAGCCGTTTTCAAGCTGGCAAAAACCGGTGGCACACTACCCGCCTGGTCGGAAATGTTGCAGCTTCTAGCAACAATAGCGGTAGATGAGCGGATTCAGGCGCTTATCGGTAATCCGAAGGTTCCGGCTAAGCGATTGGGGGAGTTGCTTCTCGGCATATGTGGCGACAAGCTCACCGATGAAGGCCGTAATTTTGTTTTGCTGCTTGCGGAAAACGGCAGAATCGAAGTATTGCCGGAAGTGAGCGAAATGTTCGAACAACTCAAGACCCGTCATGATGGGGTATTGGACGCGAAAGTGACTTCCGCGTTTGCCATGAGCGATGCGCAATTGAAAGATCTGGTGGCCGACCTCGAAGCCAGGTTCAAGCGCAAGATAGAAGCCAAAGTAAGCATCGATCCGGAATTGATAGGCGGGGTGAAGGTTGAAATCGGCGACGAAGTGCTTGACGCTTCCGTGCGAGCTAAACTGGAAGCCATGGCTGTTGCACTTAAAAGCTAGGAGTTATTTGAAATGCAGTTGAATCCATCCGAAATCAGTGAGCTGATTAGAAGCAGAATTGAAGGGCTCCCCGCTTCCGCGGAAGTTCGCACGCAAGGAACCGTTGTCTCGGTGACAGACGGGATCGTGCGTGTCCACGGCCTCGCGGACGTGATGCAGGGCGAAATGCTGGAATTTCCCGGCAATACCTTCGGTCTGGCGCTCAATCTCGAGCGCGACTCCGTGGGCGCGGTAATCATGGGTGAATACGAGCACATCACTGAAGGCGATATCGTCAAGTGTACCAGTCGTATCCTTGAGGTACCGGTGGGCGAGGAGTTGATAGGCCGGGTAGTGAACGCGCTGGGGCAGCCAATCGACGGCAAAGGCCCGATAAACACGAAACACTCTGAGCCGATTGAAAAAATCGCGCCCGGCGTCATCTGGCGTCAGTCGGTTAACCAGCCCGTGCAAACCGGCCTTAAATCCATTGATTCCATGGTTCCCGTTGGGCGGGGACAGCGTGAATTGATCATTGGCGACCGCCAGACAGGCAAGACCGCTGTGGCGATAGATGCGATCATAAATCAGAAGGGCGAGAATATGACTTGCATCTACGTTGCGATTGGACAGAAGGCCTCGTCCATCAACAACGTCGTTCGCAAGCTGGAAGAACACGGTGCAATGGAATATACCATCGTGGTGGCGGCCACCGCGTCGGAATCGGCAGCAATGCAGTTCATTGCGCCTTACTCCGGTTGTACCATGGGCGAATATTTCCGCGACTCCGGTAGAGACGCACTCATCATTTATGACGATCTGACGAAACAGGCATGGGCCTATCGCCAGATATCGCTACTGCTGCGGCGTCCGCCCGGACGAGAAGCCTATCCCGGCGATGTGTTTTATCTGCACTCGCGCCTGCTGGAACGCGCGGCGCGGGTAAGCGCGGCCTGGGTGGAAAAAGCCACTAACGGCGAAGTCAAAGGGAAGACCGGTTCACTTACGGCACTTCCGGTGATCGAGACTCAGGCAGGCGACGTAACCGCTTTCGTTCCCACTAACGTTATTTCGATTACCGACGGTCAGATTTTTCTGGAAACCGATTTGTTCAACGCGGGTATTCGCCCTGCTATCAATGCCGGCGTTTCGGTGTCGCGCGTCGGCGGCGCGGCGCAGACAAAAGTTATTAAGAAGCTGGGAGGGGGGGTGCGTCTCGCCCTGGCGCAGTATCGCGAACTTGCGGCATTTGCGCAGTTTGCTTCCGATCTCGACGAGGCCACCCGCAAGCAACTGGAACGCGGCAAGATGGTGACCGAATTGATGAAGCAGCCACAATACGCCACCTTGAGCGTGTCGGAGATGGCGCTCACGCTGTTCGCCGTCACCAAGGGATATCTGGACGATGTTGAAGTCAAGCGTGCCCTGGCGTTCGAATCGGCGCTGAAAGGTTTTATCCGCAGCAAGTATGGCGCCATCCTGGAAAAGATAGAAACCACCAAGGATATGAACGCGGAGACCGAGAAGGCGCTTGACGCCGCGATTCAGGACTTCAAGAAAAACGGAACATACTAACCCATGGCCGGCAGCAGAGAAATACGCAACAAGATCAAAAGCGTAAAGAATACGCAGAAGATCACGCGCGCCATGGAAATGGTGGCAGCCTCCAAAATGCGCAAGGCGCAGGAGCGCATGAAAAAGGCGCGTCCATATGGCGAAAAAATCCGTAACGTAGCCGCGCACATGAGCCGGGCCTATACCGAGTATCGCCACCCATTCCTGATAGACCGTGATACGGTGAAACGGATCGGTATCGTCGTCGTTACGTCCGACAAGGGATTGTGCGGCGGGCTCAACACGAACGTGTTGCGCATGGCGATAGGTAAAATGAAAGCGTGGGAAGCGGAAGGCGAACAGATCGAAGCGTGCTGTATCGGCAACAAGGGTTTCGGATTCATGAACCGGTTGGGCGCAAACGTCATTTCGCACGTCGTAGGCTTGGGCGATGCGCCCGACCTCGAGAAACTGATCGGGGCGATAAAAATCCTGCTGGATGGCTATACCCAGGATCGTTTCGACCGCGTGTATATTTTTTATACGCGCTTCATCAATACGATGAAGCAGGAGCCGGTAATGGAACAATTGCTTCCGCTTTCCGATGAACAGCTCAAGGCGGGCGACGGTCCAACGGGACAGCGAGGCGTATGGGATTACATATACGAACCTGAAGCCAAGCCTGTTATCGACGACATCATGGTGCGGTACGTCGAGGCCCTCATTTATCAGGCGCTGACGGAAAACATGGCATCCGAACAGTCCGCGCGAATGGTGGCGATGAAGGCCGCGTCGGACAATGCCGGCAGCGTCATAAATGAATTGACGCTGATATACAACAAATCGCGCCAGGCCGCCATTACCAAGGAATTGTCGGAAATCGTCGGTGGCGCGGCAGCGGTTTAATATTTTGATTTAGCATTTTAGGGAACAACATGAGCCAGGGAAAAATTGTTCAGTGTATCGGGGCGGTGGTCGACGTCGAGTTTGCGCGCGAAGAACTGCCCAAAGTGTATGACGCACTCGTGCTTGAGGGAACTGAGTTAACGCTCGAAGTACAGCAGCAGTTGGGAGATGGCGTGGTGCGCACGATTGCGCTGGGGTCTTCGGATGGACTGCGCCGTGGCATGATGGTAACGAACACCCGCGAACAGATCAAGGTTCCTGTCGGCACCAAGACCCTGGGCAGGATCATGGACGTTCTCGGCAGGCCCATAGACGAAATGGGTGATATCGGCGCCGAAAAGACCATGTCGATTCATCGGAAAGCGCCTGCATTCGACGAGCTCTCCGCATCTACCGAATTGCTGGAAACTGGTATCAAGGTTATCGATCTGGTCTGCCCCTTCGCCAAAGGCGGAAAAGTAGGGCTGTTTGGTGGCGCGGGCGTAGGCAAGACGGTCAACATGATGGAGTTGATCCGTAACATCGCCGTCGAGCACAGCGGTTTTTCCGTATTCGCGGGTGTCGGCGAACGGACTCGCGAAGGCAACGATTTCTACCACGAAATGAAAGACTCGAACGTGCTGGACAAGGTGGCGCTGGTGTACGGGCAAATGAATGAGCCGCCCGGAAACCGGTTGCGCGTGGCGCTGACTGGCCTGACCATGGCGGAATATTTCCGTGACGAAGGGCGCGACGTGCTGCTTTTCGTGGACAATATCTACCGTTTCACCCTGGCGGGGACTGAAGTATCGGCTTTGCTGGGGCGGATGCCTTCCGCGGTGGGTTACCAGCCGACGCTGGCCGAGGAAATGGGGCGGCTGCAGGAGCGCATCACATCCACCAAATCCGGTTCCATCACATCGATTCAGGCTGTGTATGTCCCGGCGGACGATTTGACCGATCCATCCCCCGCGACGACCTTTGGTCACCTGGATGCAACCGTAGTGCTGTCGCGCGACATCGCCTCGCTGGGCATTTATCCAGCGGTGGACCCGCTTGACTCCTCATCGCGGCAGCTCGATCCGCTCGTGGTTGGCGAAGAACACTACAATACCGCGCGCGACGTGCAGCAAACCCTGCAGCGCTACAAGGAATTGCGCGACATTATCGCCATTCTTGGAATGGATGAGCTTTCGCCCGAAGACAAACTGGCGGTGGCCCGGGCGCGCAAGATTCAGCGTTTTCTTTCGCAGCCCTTTAACGTGGCCGAGGTATTTACCGGCTCACCCGGAAAATATGTATCGCTGAAGGAAACCATCAAAGGTTTCAAAGGCATTGTTGCCGGCGAATACGATCACTTGCCGGAGCAGGCGTTTTACATGGTTGGCGGAATAGACGAAGCCGTCGAAAAAGCCAAGACGTTACAATAGAAAAGATATTCATGAATCCGGTGTTCTCTGTGTGAATGATAACGAGATCAGCCAATCAATGTTGAATGGAAGCTAAAATGGGTGTATTTCACGTTGATATTGTCAGCGCCGAGGAATCGATTTACTCCGGCCCCGCCGAGTTTCTGGTGGCGCCGGCAGAGGCGGGGGAAGTGGGGATTTATCCGCAACACACACCGATGCTGACAAGAATCAAGCCGGGGTCGGTACGCATCAAGGCGCCTCTGCAAGATGAGGAACTGGTCTATGTTTCCGGCGGCATGCTCGAAGTTCAGCCGGACGTGGTAACCATTCTTGCCGACACTGCTGTGCGGGGCGCCGATCTCGACGAACTGAAGGCGATCGATGCCAAGAAACGGGCAGAGGAAGCCATGAGAGATCGATCTTCCGCGATGGACTATGCGCGGGCACAAGCCGAGCTAGCCGAAGCGATCGCGCAATTGGCCACCATTCAGAGACTGCGAAAAAGCGGGCACTGATAAGCGGGATTCCAGACAAAAAAAGGGCGGCGACAACCGCCTTTTTTTATGCCTGGAATAAGCCGCACGGTGACAAGCAGCCTGCAAAACAAAACGCACGTACAACGCCAGGCTTGCCAAGCGTAACACCAGGCATGGCCCGAACCTGATGTTCAGCTAAGCAGTAGATGGATTCTGATCCCATGATGTGATAAATTAGCCTTCCAAAGTTATTGGCACGACGTTATCGCCCCTTTGTCGCGCATGTGTTCCCGAGCATTGTCATGCGTGCGGCAAGGCGTATAAATCAGATAGACGTTTGCTGTTCGCCAGAATTTCTTTCATTGACCGCTCTTTCATTGACGTGTCTAAACTGAATATCGTAATTCTCGCTGCCGGACTCGGCAAGCGCATGAACTCGGCGCTGCCCAAGGTTTTGCATCCCCTCGCAGGCAAGGCTCTGCTGGCACATGTGCTCGACGCAGCGCGCGCATTGTCGCCGCAAGGAATTTGTATTGTCTATGGCCATGGCGGCGAGGCCGTGCCGCAGGCGATAGACGACAAAAGCCTGACCTGGGCACAACAGGTGCCGCAACTCGGCACCGGCCACGCAGTGAAGCAGGCGTTGCCCCATCTGGATGAGCATGGTATGACAATCATCCTGTATGGCGATGTACCGCTTACAGGTGTCGAAACGTTAAAAAGGCTGATCTCGGCCGCTGGCGAAAAAACCATCGGCCTTCTGACTGTAGAGTTGGCCGATCCCTCAGGTTACGGCAGGATCGTGCGCGATGGCGAAACAGGCGAGGTCGTCGCCATTGTCGAAGAAAAAGATGCCACCACGGTTCAGCGACAAATCCACGAAATTAATACCGGCATCATGGTGATTCCGAACCGGTACCTTCATGGCTGGCTGCACAAGCTGGAAAACAACAACGCGCAAAAGGAATATTATCTTACCGACATTATTGCGATGGCGGTCAAGGATGGCGTCAGCATAAAAGTTGCCCAACCGGCGCATGCCTGGGAAACGGTTGGCGTTAATAGTAAGACTCAGCTCGCAGCGCTTGAACGGGTTTACCAGCACCAATTCGCGACCAAACTGCTGGAACAGGGCGTGACGCTGGCGGATCCCGCCCGTATCGACATTCGCGGCCAGCTCGTCTGCGGCAGGGATGTGGAAATAGATATCAACTGCATATTCGAGGGCGACGTACATCTGGATGATGGCGTGAAAGTGGGCGCTCACTGTATCCTGAAAAATGTCAAAATCGCGGCCGGATCGGCCATCGCGCCATTCAGCCTGATCGAAGCGGCTGAAATCGGAAAGAACTGTCGTGTCGGACCTTATGCCCGCATCCGTCCCGGAACCAAGCTTGCCCACGACGTCCATGTCGGTAATTTTGTCGAAGTCAAAAATAGTGCCATCGCCGCGGGCAGCAAGGCGAATCACCTGAGCTACATCGGTGATGCCGTAATTGGAAAGAACGTCAACATCGGTGCCGGCACGATTACGTGCAATTACGACGGCGCCAATAAATACCAGACGATTATCGAGGACGATGTTTTTGTCGGCTCCGATACTCAACTGATCGCGCCGGTAACAGTAGCGCAAGGTTCCACCATCGGCGCCGGCTCCACCATCACCAAAAACACGCCGCCACATAAACTGTCGCTCTCACGAGCCCGGCAACTGAGCATCGAGGGCTGGCAGCGACCGGTTAAAAAACCGAAGGGTGAGAAATAAAAACCGAAACCGCAGCATTTTCCGAATTATATTTCTTTATACCCATGCACCATTCTCAGTTTGATACCTATGTTGAGTGGGATGGGTGGAGCGGAGCGCAACCCATCAAAATTCCTGAAAACCATACAGAGGCATATTTCTTTGTCACACCCCATTTATCCGGCAAGTAGCTGATAATTGTCTTCATTCTCGGCTCGATTCCAAATCCAGTCCACGCCAACATGACGCGCGCGTAAGCTATCGCTTTGAACATCACCGGACACCCACTCTCTCCAGTATGACGTTTGTACTGCTTGTTCGCCAAACCTATAGAAGGATGCCATCAAATGTGCGGAATAGTCGGCGCAGTCGCAACAAGTAATATTGTTCCCACCCTGCTTGAAGGCTTGCGCCGCCTGGAATACCGGGGATACGATTCCGCCGGGATCGCGCTTAACAACGGCGGGTTGCACAGGCTGCGTACCACCGGCCGCGTTGCGGAACTGAGCAAACTTGCGGATAGCCAGAACTTTAGCGGCGAAACAGGTATTGCCCATACCCGCTGGGCTACTCACGGCGCCCCCTCCGAGCGCAACGCTCATCCGCATTTTTCAGGCAAAAAATCGAAAGAAGTCGCAGTCGTCCACAACGGCATCATCGAAAATCACGAACTGCTGCGCCAGCGCTTGCAGGATGAGGGATTCACATTCACTTCGGACACCGACACCGAAGTGATCGCCCACCTGATTTCGTTTCATCTGGAAAAAACACCCGATCTATTTGAAGCAGTGTGCCGTGCCATAGCTGAATTGCAGGGTGCCTACGCAATCGCGGTCATGGAAGAATCGCGCCCGGAACGCATTGTCGTCTGCCGCAACGGCGCGCCGTTATTGCTGGGGCTGGGCGAATCCGGCAACTACGCCGCCTCCGATGCGTCCGCCCTGCTACAGGTCACCCGGCGCATGATCTACCTCGAAGATGGCGATGTGGCCGAACTGCACCGCGACAGCTATCGCATTATCAATTGCCTGCATGACAGCGTGTGTAGGCAAGTGACGCGTACCGTGCAAGAAAGTGAACTCAGCAATGATGCGGTAGAGATGGGGCCTTATGCCCATTTCATGCAAAAGGAAATATTCGAACAACCCGGGGTGGTGGCCAATACGCTGGAGATGGTCCTCAATGCGCAATCCATTTCCCCAAGGCTGTTTGGCAGCGAAGCGGAGAATATTTTCAATGACACGGAAAGCATCCTGATACTTGCGTGCGGCACCAGCTACCATGCGGGGCTGGTAGCCCGTTATTGGCTCGAAACCGTAGCGGGATTGCCCTGCAATGTCGAGATCGCCAGCGAGTACCGCTACCGTAATCCTGCGGTCAGTCCGAATACCCTGGTGGTAGGAATTTCCCAATCGGGAGAAACAGCCGACACCCTGGCTGGCCTCATCTACGCGAAATCATTAGGGCACCGTTACAGCCTCGGCATTTGCAACGTGGCCGAAAGCGCCCTTGTGCGCCAAACCGACCTGCGCTTTCTCACCCGTGCGGGCCCGGAAATCGGCGTCGCCTCCACCAAGGCATTCACCACCCAGTTGGCCGCACTCATGCTGTTCACTATGACATTAGCAAAAATGCGCGGCAAATTATCCGGCGAACGCGAACGCGAGATGATTGCCGAGTTGCGGCATCTGCCCGTTGCGCTACAGAATGCGTTACAGGTCGAACCACAGGTCAAGGCCTGGGCCGAAAGATTCGCAGGGAAAAGCCACGCATTATTCCTGGGGCGCGGCATGCATTATCCCATCGCCATGGAAGGAGCCCTCAAGCTCAAGGAAATTTCATACATTCACGCCGAAGCCTACGCCGCCGGTGAACTGAAGCACGGCCCCCTCGCGCTGGTGGATAAGGATATGCCGGTAGTCGCCATCGCCCCCAACGACACGCTGCTGGAAAAACTCAAGTCCAATCTACAGGAAGTCAGCGCACGCGGCGGCGAACTCTATGTTTTCGCCGATGCCGATTCCCGCATCCAGGAAAGCGAAGGTGTCCACGTCATCCGTCTGGCGGAACACGCCGGCTTGCTCAGCCCCATCCTCCACACAATCCCCCTGCAGCTGCTTGCCTACCATGTCGCACTGCAGAAAGGGACGGACGTCGATAAGCCGCGGAATTTGGCGAAGTCGGTGACGGTGGAATAGTTCATCCTAGTAGTTAGCTTGTGGGACGCCGATGCAGTGCTTCGCGCACTATTGGTCGTCCATTGTCGACCTTGCCATTAAGTAGCGTGTTGCGGCTGCAGGGAATGTTCACGATGGCAACTGAACCAGGCTTTTGAATAGCCTTCTCTTTTTTCGACCAGATATTGCGTCTGCGTCGTTTGCCTGATGACATAGGACGATGAGCGCTAGGGAGTTATGCTCGAAGCGCTAGTCGACTTTGCATGTAAGGGCCAAGCGATTGTGTTTACTCACCACCGACATATAGCCGAAAGAGCTACGAGGCTATATCTGCCAGAAATTCTGGCACGTGTATCGCATAGCCTGACGTCTGTAGACGATCTAAGTGCCATATCCCGATTCCTTCAGCGAATTTTTAAGCAGCAGAGAAAGCGCTTTGCGAAGAATCGCAAATAGTACCGAATGCTTTCCCCGTTTTCTTGCAGCCTGCATTCCGGCTTTTGATCGTTCGGAAATCAGCGCACGCTCGAACTCGGCCAGTGCGCCCATGATATGAAAAACCAGTTTCCCGCCCGCGGTCGTGGTGTTGATACCATCCGAGAGACTTTAACTGTTTAAGGTCATCATTTGAAATATGGTCCGCCGCTATAGCAGGAACGACGCTGATTATCGTAGGCCTGGTGTCAGTAGTTGGATACAGCTTTATTCGTCGTAGACGAATAATTAGATAAGTAATGACATGGTTGCGGGATCAGAAGCCGACTACCTGAGACGTGGGCGTACGCCTGGGAGCCGTGTTACGGCTCCCAGCTCGTGTTGCGAGTGCCGGCCACGATCAGACCAGTCTTTCGATGATGTAAATCCGAACGGCTTCAACAGAGCCTCTACAAGATAAAAAGCGTCAACAGCATCATAGGGGTCAGCTCTCGAAATGGAAAACAGATCCAGCACTACTGACAGATAGAGCCAGCCCTCATGGGTGCGGATATAGTGATGTCAGTCAGCGAAGCGTCCGAGTGAATTGCATTGTTAGACAGCGTGTTCGGATTCATAACCGCCTGACCTTCTTTTTTCATTTATCCGGTTGGTTGCGGTTCGGGCCTATTACTCTTTTTTCACTTCAGCATCACCCGTTTGTCGTCTGAGATTGGCTGCTAACCGCTCGTGCTCTTCACGAAACCATTTATTTTTCTCTAATTTTTTGAGAATCTTCGTGTAATCAAGGCGATCTTCGTAGAAACCTTCAACAAGCTTCATGCTCGCGGCGGCGACGTCATCAAGAGTGCTTGGCAAGGCGTCGAACTTATTGATTAATTCCCGAGCTCGCGATTGCATAGATTGCAATGCTTGATCACGAATGTCCTCACGAATCGGTTTACCTTCTTTCTGACCGTCATCACCTTCTTTATCAGTATCTTTGCTAGCATCTACATCTCGTAAATTCGCAAGAAACTTACAGGTGCTACTAATATTTCCAGCAAGTAAGTTCACACCCTCCTCCATGCCACTTACTGATTTTTCAACCTCTCGTAATGCTGAGCGCACTCTTTGAGCGCTTACTGAATCACCCGTTCGAAAGTGAGGTGCAAATAGGTCTAAAAGCCCATCAACATAGTCGCATTGCGAGGCAACTCGCTCCTTTAAGATTCTAGATAGGTATTGTGGGTGCCCTAAATAGAAACTGAGTGCTTCCGGGTCATATATTTCCTCCGTTTGAAGCTCATACTGACGAGCAAAAATCTCTAGGCCACCTCTTACATAATCTCCGTCTGGCCCCTCTACAATCTGATCCATTGCTAATCTTATCGGGAATGTACTCCAAACAATGTGTGGCACCATCTTAACGCGTTGACTGCGTTCCGCTCTTCGCTGCCATATGGCGACAACAATGGACACCATTGGTGCAACAAATAGAGTTTGGAGCACTGTCGTCACAAATTGCTGTCGTAAGTCGAATTTCGTCCACCCCAGCCAACTGAGGGTGTCGACGATTGTGTTTTGAAGATCCATGTGGTCGTGAAATCTCCCCGTCTAACGTTTGAGTTCAGCGGCCGCCGACTTTCCCACTCGAACCAACAGAATAGATTTGATTTTCATCAAGCATTTAATTACTCCTGGCTGGATGGCCATAGGGATTCTAATTTAGAGGCCGCCAATTCCAATTCTGAATGTGATTGCTTGAGTGCCGTGGCATACCCAACCAAGGCGTTACGGCTAGCGCTTGCATTCGATTCGTTTGCAGGACTAGGCGTTTCTCGGAATAAGAAGCAATCGTGCTCCAATTTATGCAAAAGATCATTATTCAAGCGTATTGAATCAATCATGGTTCGTGCTTTTGTATATGTTGTTATTATTTGCCTTCTTAATTCCTGATTCTTGATTTTCCCGATGGAAGAAGCATTGGTATTGTAGATAGTGAAATAATCTTGAGTCAGCGGCCAATGTGAAAGCATTGGCTCATTATTAGCTAAGGCTACGATATCAGCACCCGCTCCCGCCTTATAGATTTCCCAAAGAGTTTGTATTTCATCGTGAAAGGCTTGAAGTAGCCCGCGGACGTGCTCGTTGTCTCGCTCAGCCGCCTCCTTCTTCTGAAAACGGTGCGCCAAGCACACCCCGGCTAACGTTAATCCGCCTCCTATAAGCGTTGGAACTACGTTTCCTGCAAGCATTAAAATTAGCGCATTCCACTCAATATTAATCACTAAGCCTCCAAATAATCGACTCTACGGACTTCTATGGAACCGTCTTGAGCGACTCTTCTACTCGTTTTTTCATAACACCGTCACGGAACCATGCGGTTGCTTTTGCGCGGACCGGGGTTTCAAAGTGACTTTGCATCAATACCAGCGTCTCAAACGCTGGCAGGCCCATCACTTCTTGAGACAGTACCAAGGGGATTCCTTCCTCGGCTTCGCTCGTGTTGCGCGTGATATTCCGTTCTCCGGACGAATACGTTAGTTTTTTCCGAGTCCGATTGCCGATCGACCGTGAAATATCCCCAGCTATTTTCTGTTCGTTTTGCGCAAAGACCATATGGTATGAACAGGTATTGGACTGGAGATAATGAAGATAAGGCGCGATGAAACTACGCCAGCATAATCAATCTGTTCATCGCTCAATATATCGGCGTAGCATGCCTGTCACGCTGAGCAACATGATGGGTGTCACTATTGCGCCCAATATTTCGTATATCACACTGAAAGCACGCCAAGGCCACGCTTCATCGCGAGTAGCGATCGAGCATCTATCCTCCTGCTTGAGGTCCAGTCCTGGAACAAACACATCCAGCGCATACCATAAGGAATCGATTTCTTCGCCGCAACGTTGCCCGGGTAATGCTAACGTATCTGCCCCGGAATGCCGCACAAGCACTGGCTCATCAACTTGGTAATTTGCAATATAGAAAGCACCCGTACCGACGAGCAACCATAACATAAGGAACCACGTCACGCTTTTCCCCGGAAACAAGCCATAGTCGAAACATTTCTCCATTATGCATAGAAATGGACGAATCCACTGGTGATGGACAAATCGACGTTCGAGCGAGAGTTTCGCGAGTGTGATGCGCTTAGCAACCTCATACTTGCCTTCATTATGTAATGCGCGCGCCAGTTGTTCGTAAGGTTGCGGTTCATAGACACTTTCTCCCTGTGCCGACTCAGCGCTATCCGCTTCGATGGCGCAAGCTATTAATCGGTCACGGGCGTGCTTATGAGGTTTTGCGTGGGGGCAATCATACTGCCGGGTCAACCAACCGATGTGAGCATCGGCCGTTTCGTCTATGCGTCTTGACGAACGTGTTTTCGGTTTCTCCAGTTTCGGTATTTCTGTTTCGTTAAATGCTTTTTTTGGATCGGTATTATCTTTAACTATCCTGGGCTTAACTATCTTGTCCTTACCCTCAACTCCCTCGGTTTCGACACGATCATATTCGAACCCATTAAGCTTTAGCCTTATACCGGGTCCCCAGGAACCGGATTCCCGAAGGTTATGATGAAGCACCCTGGCCTTGAGGCCACGTAGACAGACTTCCGCACGGCCTGGTGCAGTAGCAGCTTCATTCTCCCGAATTCCAGGTTGTATCAGTTGTTGCAACAAGACGGGCTCAACATCCTGGGCAATTTCTTCTTGCGTGATCTGCTCCACCTGTGCGGCAGGTAAAATCGTCCTCAACCAGAATGGCGCACTGCCAGGATCAGCTTTGATGCGTGAGTCAGTAATGATGCGTAAGGGCGATTCAAATGTAACCGGGTTTTTTTCTTCGATATCAGCTAATAATTCATCCTTGGTCATCTCCACATTGCCATCGGGATTTACGTGCAACTCAGTGCGATACAGTTTGCTGGTATAGCGCATCATGGCGATACAGCTCCAGCCCTTTTCCTCGTCTTTCTTCACCGATACCTCAGCAAATTCCACTGGAGCCGATAATCTCGCACCGCCGAGCGCTTTCTCCGTCTCGATAATAAGGAAGGCGCCTTCCTCTCTTTCATCTCCTCCCCAAACATAGGCACAGAAAAATCTCAGGTAATCCCGTACCATCGGCGCGGAATCAAGTTTCAGCATGCCACGTCCATTCAACTGATGAATTGGTGTCGACTGCCCCCCAAGCAGAATTGATTCCATTGTCGTATCCGATTGATGCTTTAAGAAAGCGATAACGGCTTTGCGTTCTTTCTCAAGCTGACATAGCGCTTCGACAAGCACCCAATTGGGATAAAAAGAAAGTGGCGCCTTATAGGCTTCGATAACGAGCACTTCCGCTGCCCGAACCCTCATCACTTTAAAATCATTTGCAATGCACGCATCCTCAATGCTGAGAGTAGGAATGGGCGTATTCTTAATGTCAGTCACGAGAGAATTCGGAGGATTTATAAATCTGAGACTATTTTCGAGATCACCAATGGAGAATCCGCTCCGATAGCTGCCGCCGTCGAAATTTATTCGATGTTTTTTCATCAGCGGCATAAATATGCCGCTGATTGACACCGACCCTCGCACTTCGGCATCCTTCGCATTCAGCGAGGCAAGATATTGTGCGTGCACCTTTAGCGCACCGCCAATGCGCGAAAGCCCCAGATCAACAGTGCCGGATATCTTTGTCAGATTGCAGTCGTTACCGATTGTTACGTTGTGCGCGTGTAGGCCGTATCCCTGATTATTCGGCGCTTTCATGGCCGTATTGTTTACATTGAGGTTGCTCCCGACATGGCTGCTCTCCAGATCAATAGAGGTCACAAGATCATCGAGAATTAGGTCGCCGCCGACTCGAAGGTTGGATGCGAGAATACTCGCGTGCGCCCAATCAGGCGGCGGATTCAGCGTTAGCCCAGTAAGATTCAAATCTCCGCCCACGGTCGCCCCACGTGCGTCAATCGGACCTTCAACAATAGTCCTGAGTGCTGAGTCGTGATTGCCGAGCAAAAAATTGTCGCGCACGCGCGCCAGGTAAAGATTTAACATCCATGAATTCTTCAAACCCTGCCGTTTGCTGATATGGACGCCACGGAGATCAAGAAAACCAATTGTGGCGCCCATCAAATCAAGTTCTCCCAACACCTCGCACTGGCAGTAATACCCTCCTGTTCCTTCTTTCCCACGGAGTGCAACTGCGCCATCGCACTGCAACGATTCGGCACGAAACGCAATCTCATCCGATGCTGAAAACACTGCAGCTTCCGCCCAGATATCGCTGCTGACGTGAGCACCCCTGACGCTTACGCCGCCTTGGGCATAAAAGCTTGGCTGGAGCATGACGAATCCATGGATCTCGGCAGCGGACAGATTTAGCGCATAATCGGGAGTATCGAATTCGCTACGCTGACCATCCGGGATTCTGAGGTGCGTTCGCTGAGCAATCACCGAGCCACCGATGCGGCAGCGGCTGGCAAAGATCTGGCAAGGGCTACCATTATCGAGCGGTGCAACATCGCTAATCTCAAGATCACCATCGAGAGTGGCGTCGGTCAGGTCAACACGTCCGGAGATTCTGCATCCACGAAGTGATAGGCGGCTAAGCCGCACATTACTGGCATTTACTGCACTGAGAATTTTCTCCTCTCCGCTGGCGCCATTGCGGACAACCGGGTTCTTTATTCCGGATCCGTCGTGGATAATGCAGTGCTCCAGCAGCAGTGGCGGCAATGGCGTCCCTGCCGCTCCTTTGCAGTCGCTCAAATCAATCTCGCCCTTGATAATGGCGCCGCGTAACCGGACGCCATGCAGACGTGAATTTGCCTCTGCATCCTTAGCCGGAGCTCGCAAACCAAGCAAGAGTTCTCGCAGAAAAATTCCACGAACGGTGTTATCGGCCTCTTCCTGCACAAAAAGCCTGGAATCTTCCTGCACAAAAAACTCGGAAAGAACCGGAAGTTTTGGGAATCCCGCCCAGTCGCCACGAAATGCCGCATCGATGAGCTCTCTTTCGAGAGCTGACATTTTTTCTTCTTTTTCAAGGATAGGCATTTTTTGCTGCCTCTAATTCGAAGAGAATTGTGGGATCTGGCTCAAAATGCTGAGCAAGTGTGCGATTCACAGCAATGATGGAACAAAGCAAGCTTGAAAAAAAGAAAGCAAAACCTGTCTGTTTACCGATGCACTTTTATTCTGTATGCCAACGTCTTCTGGCTTGGTGTGTACTGAACATATTCAGTCTAACCATAGAGGAAGAGTCTGGTAAATTCAACGCCGAAACAAACCAGAGAGCTTCAGTAAAAAATGGGGTCGTTTCAATGTGCTTCAGGAATACGGCTGGGACAGAATATGACGCAGACCGGAACCGACCGGACCGCATGGAGAACAGGCGAGAGGACCTATTTCTTTTTATCCTGGTTTGCAGCCAGCTCGCGTAGCTCCTTGAGGCGGGCCTCTACACTGGAGTTGTGGTAGAAGTCGTCGTCGCTGTTTTGCAACGCGATCTGCAGTTGTTCAACAGCAGCATGATAATTCCCCTGCCGTGAATAAACTTCGGCCTGCGCGCGATGCGTAGCCATGACATTGCCAAGTGCTGCATAGCTCTGTGCCTGTAACTTGTAAAGGCGTATGTCATTCGGAGTCAACTGCAATTGCCGGCTGACGAACTTGAGCACCTTATCGGCACCGCTATTGCGCAGGAGGGCATCTGCATAGTCATAGATTAGTGCTCGGTGGTGCGGGAATATTTGCAGCGCGGCCTGGTAGATGTCGAGGGCATCCTTGGTTTGGCCGACAGCAAGTTTGACTCGAGCCGCCAGGGTCTCGATCATGGCATGGGAAGGGGGCGCTTTACGTTCTATCTGAATGGATGTACCGAGATGATGATTTTCCAGCGCTTCATCCACCGCATCCGGCTGTAAGGTGTCGTATAGACGCTCCAGTTCCTTATCCGCGCGCAGGTAATCTCGTCCGCGCAGCAGGGCATTGATCAGCCCATAGCGCTCCACGGCCTCATTGGTGTAGCGCCTGTCCCGCAGGATGGACTCGAAGTGCTGTATCGCATCCGCCGGCTCATCGATGGAAGCGCGCAGCTTCGCCTGGACCATCCGGAAATCCATACTGTCGAGAACTTGCCGGTAAGGCATATCCTGAATGCGGTTTTCGATATCCGCGATGCGCGCATAAGTAATCGGGTGGGTGCGCAGATACGCTGGGGCGCCATTTTCATAGAATCGGGTTGCTTTCTGCATGTGCTCGAAGAAAGCCGACATCCCATGTGGATCAAATCCCGCACTGACCAATATGTTGAAGCCGATGCGATCAGCCTCTTTTTCGTGGTCGCGGGTAAAGTCCAGTTGCGATTGAATCTGGCGGGCCTGCGAGGCTACCAGAATCGCCTGCCCTGCTTGCGAATTGGTACGTGCTGCCAGGATGGCAAGGGCTGCCGCCGCCAGCGACGTCAGCATGCTATATTTCTGCGCGGCGATCATACGAGCAAGGTGTTTCTGAGTGACATGCGCTATTTCATGCGCCATGACGCCCGCCAGTTCGGATTCGCTCTCCGCCGCCAGGATAAGCCCGCTGTTGAAGCCCATGAAGCCGCCCGGCAGCGCGAATGCGTTGATCGTCGAGTCGCGGAGGGCGAAAAATTCGAACTCCTGATTGGGATGAGCCTCATTCGAGCCGAGAATCAGCCTATTGCCGAGGCTGGCAAGGTAGGCCGTTATTTCAGCGTCTTCCATATAGCTGCTGTCGGCCCGGATCTCGGACATGATCTTGAGGCCAAGCTCCCGTTCCTGGTGCGCCGACATCGTTGCCCGGGATACATCGCCGAGATCGGGCAATTCGTTGGCAAAACCATTCAGCGCAAACAATACCGGCAGAATAGCCATGACATGGCGCATTTTCATGTCGATAAGATAACGCTTCGCGACTGAAGTTCCATCATGCCGAACGGGTTGATAGCCGAAACAGGGCTGGTATCAAGAGGAGCCCGGCATGAAAAAGCTATGAAAGGAATAAAGTTGGACTGTACTTTTCCAACCAGAAACCGGGTGCGCAAATATCATCAGCATGCTTGGCCGGCTCGGCATAGATCACTTTTTCAGGAATGGACAATCCCTCACGATTGTTTCCGCCGATCGTTCATAGGGGTCACTGCTATTGCTATCCGTATTACGAGACCCACCAAGCCTAAATCGCTGTCTCATCTGTTTCTCCAGTACGTATTCTCGTTACCTGTTCGATACTCGTTACAAAGATCTTGCCATCACCGATCTTGCCGGTACGCGCGGTGTTGACGATGGTCTCGATAACGCTATCCACCAGTTTCTCGAGCACGACTATTTCGATTTTTACTTTTGGCAGAAAATCTATGACGTATTCGGCACCGCGATAGAGCTCGGTATGGCCCTTCTGTCTGCCGAAGCCCTTGACTTCGGTAACGGTCAGCCCGGTTATGCCAATTTCATTGAGCGCTTCGCACACTTCGTCGAGCTTGAAGGGTTTGATGATAGCCTCGATTTTTTTCACGGTACGTTCCTTTGAGCAGATATTCATGGAGACTGGTATCACAGTCATGCTTCAAGCTGTTCGGTTGTTCATTGAAGCGGTTATAAATTCGGAAAGCCTTCATAAAATCCGGATGACCGGAGTCCATGCGCACCATTTTTAAAATTCATCTTGATACCTCGATGTAATCGGATAGCGCCAGTCCCTGCCAAAGGCTCGCTGGGTAACGCGGATGCCCGGCGGCGCCTGGCGGCGCTTGTATTCATTCTGACGAATCAGGTGCACCGTCCGCCGTACGTCGGCTTCGGCGTAGTTCATGCCTAGAATCACCTGCAACGACAAATCCTGCTCCATATAAGCTTCGAGGATAGCGTCGAGCACATCGTAAGGCGGAAGGCTGTCCTGATCGGTCTGGTCATGACGCAATTCAGCCGAGGGTGCCCGGTTGAGGACACGTTCCGGGATAACATTACCTGAATTGTTGCGGTACCGGCAAAGCCGGTACACCATGGTTTTACTGATGTCTTTCAGTACAGCGAAGCCGCCGGCCATATCGCCGTATAAAGTGCAGTAGCCTACTGCCATTTCGGACTTGTTGCCGGTGGTGAGCACGATCGAGCCATACTTGTTTGATAACGCCATCAGCAAGGTGCCGCGTACACGCGCTTGCACGTTTTCCTCCGTGGTATCCTGGGGGTTGCGCTGGGGCAGCGTGGGAAACTCATTGGCCAGCGTATCCATGAATCTGCTGAATACCGGTTCGATGGGCAGTTCGCTATACCCTACGCCCAGCGTCTGGGCCATGGCGCGCGCATCCGATAAGCTTATATCCGCGGTAAATTGTGAAGGCATCATTACCGCTTTCACTTTCTCGGCACCCAGGGCATCGACTGCAATCGCCATCGTGAGCGCCGAATCCACGCCGCCGGAAAGGCCCAGCAATACACCGGGTATGCCGTTCTTTCCGACATAGTCCTTTACGCCAAGGCATAGCGCCTGATAAACGCTTGCTTCCAGGGTATTTGAAGCCGCGATGTAGCCGCTTATCGGAGCCGCGTTTTGCAATTCGATCAGGCCGAGCGTTTCCCCGAATTCATCGAATTGATGAGTCAGCTCGCCCTTGCTATTCATGGCAAAAGAAGCGCCGTCGAATATCAGTTCATCCTGTCCGCCTACCATATTGGCATAAACGGCGGAAAGTCCTGTTTCGCCGATGCGCTGCCGTACCAGCTGATAGCGCAAGGCTTGCTTGCGCATGTGGTAGGGCGAAGCATTCAGCACCAGGAGCACGTCTGCCCCCGCCTTCCTGGCGCGAGTGGCTGTGCCTTTTTGCCAGACATCCTGGCAAATATTGATGCCAAACTTTACCCCATCCAGTTCAAATACGCAGGGATCGGAGCCGGGTTCGAAATAACGCCGTTCATCGAATACGCTATCATTGGGAAGCAGATGCTTGAGATACGTCGCAACAATTTCGCCGTCACGTATCACGGAAGCCGCATTGTAGAGCTTGTTATCCTCGAGATGGGGATGCCCAACCAGCAGTGTCACCCCGCTCGTTTCTTTGGCCAGATCTGCAAGCGCATCCTCACATGCGAAACGAAATCCCGCCCGCAATAGCAGGTCCTCCGGCGGATAGCCCGACAGCGCCATCTCGGGCGTGATAACCAGTTGCGCACCCGCCTTCTTCGCCTGATTGGCATAATCAAGTATTTTTCGGGTATTGCCGCTCAGGTCGCCGACTGTGCAATTGATTTGTGCAATGGCGAGCTTCATGGTGTGGCGGCCGGTTGGGTTTCTGTTGACAATCGGCCGAATAATACCAGAATGAGCCGCCTTGCGCCGAAGGCCGGCAAGCGCGACAATCCCTCATGAGTGCCGGATTTGAAATAAAAATAGTCGATTCTCTTGCCGGTATTTCCGTCCCGGCATGGAATGCGCTCACCGGAGACGATCCGTTTCTGCGGCACGAGTTCTTGTCCGCCATGCATGAAACCGGGTGTGCCTCGGAAAAAACGGGCTGGCTACCGCAGTTTGTCACGCTATGGGAGGGGAACGTCCTACGTGGCGCGCTGCCGCTTTACCTGAAAAGCCATTCCTACGGTGAATATGTGTTCGACTGGGCCTGGGCAAATGCGTATCAACGCTATGGCTACCCTTATTATCCCAAACTGTTGAGCGCGGTACCTTTCAGTCCGGTGACGGGGCGGCGGTTGCTTGCGGAGATTCCTGAGCACCGCGCCCTGCTTGTCTCGGCTGCAATGAAAATGATTAAAGACAGAGGCGGGGAGGGAGTATCGTCATTTCATTGCCTCTTTCCGCAGGAATATGAAGCGCGCGAAATGGAAGAGGCGGGCATGACCTTGCGGCACGGAATCCAGTTTCACTGGCAGAACCGGGCCGGACAAGGTTATGAAAATTTCGAGATGTTCCTGGCGGGGATGAGTCATGGCAAGCGCAAGAAAATCCGGCAGGAAAGACGTAAAGTACAAGCTGCAGGCATCCATTTTCAGTGGTTGTCTGGAAATGACATCAGTGACGATCACTGGCATTTCTTCATCGATTGTTATAACAAGACCTACGACGAGCACCACTCCATGCCCTACCTCAATCTGGAATTCTTCATGCGGATTGGCAAAAGCATGCCGGAGAATGTGCTCCTGATTCTGGCATTGCGCGACAATGAACCGGTCGGCGCCGCCCTCAATTTACACAGCGCACATACGCTATACGGTCGCTATTGGGGTACGAAGGAATTTATATCCGGTTTGCATTTCGAGACTTGCTATTATCAGGCTATTGAATACTGCATCGCACATGGCATCAAGTTGTTCGAGGGCGGCGCACAGGGAGAGCATAAGCTCGCGCGCGGTTTTCTTCCCGTCCGCACCTGGTCGGCGCACTGGCTGGCGCATCCCGAATTCGCCAAGGTCATCGGAAGCTATCTGGAGCGGGAAGCGCAGGACATCGGTCATTATCTGGACGAATTGAACGATAGTTCACCGTTCAGGAAAGAATAGATGGGATAATTGCCGGGTTTCGCCGCCTGGACGGTACTTTCACCCGGCGTGCTTTACGGGCTCGTAAGGAGCGGCGTCCAGTTCAACTTGCTTTTCAATGGGGCGTCCTGTCCCGCAAAGTCGCGCTAATCCATTTTCAGAGTGTGGATTTACTCCTTTTGGAGCTCGAATCCGGTTTCGGCAACCTGCGCATATACTGCTACCCTCTATATTCATTCGCATTGATTCTTAACCCGGATGTTTCATAAATTGACGCGTGCCCTTGCTGGTCTTTTGTTTCGTATGAAAATTTCGTTCAGTCGGGCGTATGAATAACTACGCCACTCTTTCACAAAATCTCCCTAAAAAACAAAATCCTGCGCAATCATCACGCGAATTTATGAAACATCCGGGTTAAATCAATCCCCAGGAATCAGATGATGGAATTGGATACCTGTAAGGTGCGCTTCTCCCGGTTTATTGAAGACATTTAACTGAGATAGTGAGAGTCACTCCCTGCTGTAAAGACAAGAACTGGAATTTTCTAAGATAATACATCTCAGCCAAAAATGCCTAGGAGAGTTGACTCATTGAAGACTGTTATCATTGTCCCAACATACAACGAACGGGAAAATATAGGCCCTCTGATCGAGGCGCTACAGCATCAATTTGAGAAGCTGCCCCACGACATGCATGTACTCGTGGTGGATGACAATTCACCGGACCGAACTGCGGATTTTGTTCGCGAATTACAGGCCGGCTATTCCAACTTGCATCTGCTTATGGGGGAGAAAAAAGGCCTGGGGGTCGCCTACATCCGGGGAATGCTGCATGCGATGGACGAATTAAACGCGGAAGTCGTGTTTGAGATGGATGCCGACTTCTCACATAAGCCGGAGGATGTGCCGCGACTGATGGCTGAAATCGATCATGGGGCTGATTTTGTCATCGGTAGCCGCTACGTGCCAGGCGGGAGCATTCCAGAAGAATGGGGGCTATATCGTCGTCTGAATTCGCGATTCGGAAATATCGTCGCACGCTATCTGGCGGGAATTTATTCGGTGCGTGATTGCACTGCCGGTTTTCGGGCAATCCGCACATCCATTTTGCGCCGCATCGATTTTGCCAAGCTCGGGGTGCAAGGCTATGCATTCCAGGTTGCGCTGCTCCACGCGGTGACGGTTGAGAAGGCCAGAATTGTTGAAGTCCCGGTCGATTTTATCGATCGCTGCTATGGCGACTCAAAACTGGGGTTGCGAGATATCGTCGAATTTGTCGCGAATGCATGGTGGATACGTTTCGAGAGTTCAAAAACCTTCATCAAATTCTTGGCTGTCGGCGCCACAGGCGTCACCGTTAATCTCGGATTTTTTACCCTGCTACTTTTTTTAGGCTTGAACAAATTTGTTGCTTCACCTATTTCCATAGAAATATCAATAATATCCAATTTCCTTTTCAACAACTACTGGACATTTCGCGATCGCAACACCAAGGACAAAACCAGAATAAAAGGCCTTAAATTCAATACGGTCTCCCTGCTCTCGCTAATCTTGAGCTACGGCACCTTCGTCATACTTTCCTTATTCTTTCCTGACGTGCAGCCTCAGGTTCACCAATTCATCGGGATCATACCCGCCACCTTGATAAATTACTTCCTCAACTCCTATTGGACTTTCAAGCATGTCGAAGACTGAATTCGGGAATTGCACGGTTACCTGTTTGGCCGCAAAATATATCTTGCAGCGTAGCGTAAGCAGTCACATTAAATAATACATATCTAACCCGGATGTTTCATAAATTGACGCGTGCCCTTGCTGGTCTTTTGTTTCGTATGAAAATTTCGTTCAGTCGGGCGTATGAATAACTACACCACTCTTTCACAAAATCTCCCTACAAAACAAAATCCTGCGCAATCATCACGCGAATTTATGAAACATCCGGGCTAAACCAATCTCGATGAAATATTGCAGTAATTGTGGCACTTTGGTGGAATTGCGAATTCCTGAAGGCGATACGCTGCCGCGTTACGTTTGTTCCGCTTGCAATATTATTCATTACCAGAACCCCAAGATCGTGGTGGGCAGCATACCCGAATGGGGAGACAGGATATTGCTGTGCCGCCGAGCCATCGAGCCGCGCCAGGGCCTGTGGACATTGCCGGGGGGCTTCATGGAAAATGCCGAGACCCTGATTCAGGGCGCCGAACGCGAGACTTTGGAAGAAGCCAACGCCCGGGTGGAAATGGGAGATCTTTATTCCATCTACAATTTGCCTCATATCAACCAGGTGCACGTGTTGTTCCGTGCACGGATGCTGGATCTCGACTTCAAACCGGGAATTGAAAGCCTGGATGTCAAACTTTTCCACGAAGCGGAAATTCCTTGGGATACGCTGGCTTTCCGTGTCATTAGCGAACCTCTGAGACGCTACTTTGAAGAGCGGCGCAAAGGAAAGTTAGGCTTCCACATGGGTACCATAGAAGCGCTTCAAAAATAATTTTTCAAATTGGAAAAGCCCCGCCAGAAGATGTGTTTCGTCCTCGCGGGAACGGGTCAGGTTTATTTTTATCGCGGGATACGGATTATAAGAAATGAAGTAGAAATGAAGTGGCGTACGTAAACGTACTTCATACCTGCGATTACGCTGCCCGCAGCGAGTCCACGATATTCAGGCGTGCGGCCCGTACAGCCGGGAGAAAGCCGCCGACCACGCCCATGATCAGGGCGAACGCAAATGATTTAAGGATAATTTCGAGATTCAGGATAAAGCTGAACGCCAGTTCGGAGAAGGACTGCCAATTCATGGTGGAAATGGTAAAGAACTGCATGAAAGACGCCATTGTCAAACCGATAACGCCGCCCGCCGCGCCGAGCATCAATGCTTCCACAAGAAATGCAGTAAGAATATTTCCGCGGCGAAAACCCAATGCGCGCAAGGTACCGATTTCCGTGGCGCGATTGGCAACCGAGGCGTACATGGTGATCATTGCACCGATGATCGCGCCTGCGGAAAAAATGATTGACAACATCATCCCCAGGTAGCGGATGAAATTTGCCAGTACTTGCGATTGCTCCGCATAGAAAACGCTTTCCCGCTTGGCTTCCAGAGTAAGGCGGGGATCCTCTTCAATGCGGGACTTGAGTTGAGGAAACGTTGCCGCGTCGTTCAGCTTCAGTATCACTGAAGAATAGACTGGTCTGCGAAATGCCTGCATCAGCTGGTCCACGTCTCCCCAGATCTCCGAATCGAAACCGCTTTTACCTGCATCCATAATGCCGACCACGGTCCATTCACGTTGCGCGAAGCGCAACGTTTCGCCCACACCTGCGCCTTTATAACGCTCGGCAATATTCTTGCCCGCAATAATTTCCGTCGAGCCGGGAAGGAACATGCGCCCCTCCGTGATTTCCACCTGGGGGCGTAGTTCGATCCCCTTTTGTCCGACGCCGCGTATCAATACGTTTGAGGCTTTATTGGAGTCGCGCTTGGGAAGAGAGATCAATACGATGGTTTCCTTCGATGCAAGGCGCGCACCGTCTATGCCGTAGGCAACTTCCGGCTGGTTTTCGACAATGGCGGCCTGGTCGCGCTCAACGAGACTCTGCACTTCCGTCCCGGCGGAACGACGCGTAACTATTACATTATCGGGAGACCCTGTTTCCACCATGGTTTTCCTGAGACCCTCCTCCAGCATCAACACGGTTGCGAATACGAAAACCACCAAGGCCATTCCGCAGGCGGTGAGCAGCGTAGTCAATTTGCGTGCGGCGAGATTGCGCCACGTGTATGAAAGAGGGACCGACATAATCAATATGAATAAGCTACCCGATGTGACGAAGTCCTTCCACAATAGACACTTGCGACGCGCGCAACGCAGGTATCACTGCTGCAATAAAGCCGACTGAAATTGCGGCGCCAACCTGCATGAAGACCGTTTCCAGTGAGACGCCGAATACCGGAAACAGTGTACCCACCTGTTTGCTGAATGCATGGGCGACCGGAAAAGTAAGCAGAATCCCGATCACCGCACCTGCGAGCGCAATAGCCATGGACTCGCCATAAATCAATCCGCTAAGGAAACGCGGGCCAAAACCCAATGCCTTGAGCGTGGCGTACTCGCGGATGCGTTCCCGGGCGGTCATTGCCATGGTGTTCGCCATTACCGCAAGGATGATGAATATCACCACGAACGAAACGACGCGTATCGCCACCACGATGGCTTCGGTCATGGCAACAAAACCCAGTTGGAACGCCTTCTCTGTTTCGGTAAGGGTTTCTGCGAGAGAGTTTCTGAACAATGCGTCGATTTCGGTCGATATTTCCGCAGCCCTGTCGGCATCCGAGATTTGGATTATGTATACACCTACATGATTGGATCGGCGGGTAATAGTCTTTTTCAACGTTTCATTGAGGTAATCCCAGTGAAAGAAAAGTTGCGAGGTGTCCGTTCCCGCTTCAGCGCCGTCATAAATAGCGCGCACCGTAAAACTCCATGCACCTGGGTAAATCGTTCCCCGAAGAGGGATTGTATCGCCGACCTTGAAGCCATACGTATCTGCCAGCTTGCGGCCGATTACACAGCCCTTGCGGTCGGTGCGGAATGCTTTCATTTCCGCCGGCGGGATGAGGTATTCGGGATAAAGATCGAAATAGGTTTTTCCATCTACCGCGAACTGCGGGAAAAAGTTTTTCTCGGTAATATAGACTCCGCCAAACCAGTTCGCATGACTGATTGCCGACACGCCCGGAATTTTACGAATCCGCTCCTGATAGTTGATCGGTAGCTGAAACACCAGCGAAATCGAGCTTCGCGTCACCAGGCGAGTGGAGGAAGCGTTTTCCGCTCCCGCATACCAGGCATCAACCACTGTCCGTAGCAATCCGAAAGCGAGTATTGCCACCACCAGGCCCAGCACAGTCAGTCCGGTGCGCAGCTTATGGCGCAGCGTATTTCTTGAAATAAGCTTCAGGAAATGCATTTTTGCAGCAATTGCGCCATAGCGTGCCGTGGAAGAAACGTTGTAAAAAGCAAAGGAGAACGCGCCATACCGCCGCTTACTGTTGGGGGGCTACATCCAGTTCGCCTTTTTCGAGATGACGAATCGAATGGGCTGATTTGGCCGCATGCGGGTCATGCGTCACCATAATGATCGTTTTGCCCATCTCGCTGTTCAGGCGCGCAAGCATGGCGAGAATATCGTCCGCCGATACCCGATCAAGATCTCCGGTGGGTTCGTCCGCCACCAGAATGAGCGGGTCGGTAATAAAGGCGCGGGCGATTGCCACACGTTGCTGCTGACCGCCGGACAGTTCAGAAGGATAGTGCGCCATACGGTCAGTCAGACCTACCATCGACAACGCAAGTTCGACGCGCTCCTGTCGCTCGCTACGCGAAAGTGTTGTCAATAACAACGGCAGCTCAACGTTCTCAAACGCGGTCAGTACGGGCATGAGGTTATAGAACTGGAAAATGAACCCGACATTGGCAGCTCGCCAGTCCGCCAGCTCCGCTTCGGAAAGCACGGCGATATCGATTCCGTTAACTTTCAGCGAACCGCTGTCGGGCTTGTCGATACCTGCGATAAGGTTGAGCAACGTACTTTTGCCGGAGCCGGAAGGGCCCATCAACGCGATGAAATCGCCCGGCATGATGTCGAAAGAGATGTTGGTTAAGACAGGCACCACTTGTCCGCCACGGCAGTAGGATTTGGTGAGTTGCCTGATCTCGACAATCGATTTGGAAGCGTTTTCCATGCAAGCCCTGCTGCCTTTTATTTGGCCGCTGTTTTGACCTTGTCGCCGTTGTCGAGCCTGTCTCCCGGTCTCAGTATTACCTTGTCGCCAGCCTTGGCACCTTTCAGGACTTCAACCATATCGCCAATTTTTTCGCCGGTGTCAATGGACGTCTCAACCGCCTTTCCTTCCTTTAAAAGGAATATGACGCTCCTGCCATTTCTCTGCGTGATCGCGTCGGACAATACAGCAACGCGCGCAGTGCGCTGGTCAGCAGCCATCTCTTTTTCCAGGAACGCGACCTTGGCGCTCATTTCCGGCAGCACCTTGGGATCATGGTCGACAAATCGTATTTTTACCAACACAGTCGCTTTAGCACGGTCCACCGTCGGCACGATGCGCTGTACCATGCCGCGCAAACGCAGATCGGGAAGTGCATCCAGCTGAATTTCGCAAGGTTGCCCGAGTTTTACTTTTGGCAAATTGGATTCGGATACATCGGCTTCTACTTCGAGCGTATCCATGTCTGCCATCGTTACCACTGCGCCCTTGGCGTCAAGCGCGGAAGAGAAGGGAGTGACGACGTCCCCGATATTCGCGCTTTTCGTCAATACCACTCCATCGAACGGCGCACGGATCAGCGTTTGCTCCACCGCTATCCGGGCTGCGCGGTGATTTGCCTCGGCTACGGCGACCTCGGCGCCGAAACCCCGAAGGGCAGCCTGAGCCTTGTGATACCGGGCAGTGACAGTATCGTATGCGAATGGCGAAATGAAGCCCTTGTCGAGCAACTCCCCATTCCGGTTGAATGCTGCCCGGGCATCGACCAATTCTGCTTGTGCCTGCTGCAGGTTCGCCTTCGCTACGTTGACGCTGGCCGCTGCCTGGTCCATCGCTGCGGTGACATCGGCATTCTCCAGTCGCGCAATGATTTCGCCTTCCGTTACCTTGCTGCCTTCTGTTACCCCTAACCATTCCACCCGTCCGGTAGCCTTGGAGGCCACTGCTGCCTTCCGCTGCGCAACCACGTAACCGGTGGCGTTGAGCAATGTGAATGATTGTGACGGATACGCAGTGGTGATGGTGGTCGACTCCACCTCTATCGCCATGCCGCTTCGGAAATAGAGAAACCCGAGCACCACAAGCATTGCAGTGATCGCGAGCCAGGCTGCGAGGGGGAAGCGCGTCTTGTGCGTACGCCCCGTTGCGGCGCTGCTCCGGTCTATCTTCAGCCTGGAAAGGTCTTCGTTGGTCACGGCAACATCTCGGATAATTCAACGCCGCGATTATGAAGTAGAAGCATTGTTACGGCTAGAAGCCTCTGGCTCAGCCCTGCGCGGCCATGAGGGTAATTCAGGGGCAGGATGAGAAGGATGAGCAGGCGAATGGCAGGCACTCTCCTTCTTGATTGTGACAGCGGTTTCGTGGAAACCTGTCAGCAATAAGAATGACGCGTAATTTCTGGCAGTGGAAAGGTCTTACTCAAGCAACACCATCCTCGAACGCGAAAGCGGAGGATTGTTTGCGAAATATCGCTTGATGCCGGCGAGTATGGCGTCGGCCAGTTTGTCCTGATACGCGCTATCCTTCAGTTTCTTTTCCTCATCCGGGTTACTGATGAAGGCTGTTTCAACCAGGATTGAAGGGATGTCAGGCGATTTGAGGACGGCGAAGCCGGCCTGTTCCACGCTGGTTTTATGCAGGTGGTTGATATCGCCGATTTCTGAAAGCACTTCCCTGCCGAGCTTAAGGCTGTCGTTGATGGTTGCCGTTTGTGACAAATCAAGCAAAGTTTGCTTGAGATAGGGGTCCTTGATATCCAGATTGACTCCGCCGATCAAGTCCGCGTCGTTTTCTTTTTTTGCCAGCCAGCGCGCAGCAGCCGAGGTCGCGCCACGTTCGGACAGTGCGAATACGGAGGAGCCGCGTGCATGCGGCTTGATGAATGCGTCGGCATGAACGGATACGAACAAATCGGCGTTCACCTGGCGAGCCTTTACCAAACGCATCGGCAGCGAAATAAAGTAATCCCCTTCCCGCGTCAGCGCGGCCCGCATATTGGGTTCTTTATCTATCTTGGCTTTGAGTTTTTTGGCGATCGCCAGCGTGATATTTTTCTCATGTGTGCCACGTTGGCTTATTGCCCCAGGATCCTCCCCACCATGTCCAGGGTCGATGGCGACCGTTATGAGACGTATCATCTCCGGCTTATGCTTTTTGGACGTCAAAGCGCGCGCGGACCTGGTTTCCGCTTTTGAATTTATATTAGTGTCGGGATTGGCATCAGTTTGTAATGTCGCCGTGGTATTTTCGTTAAGAAGCGCCATCAGCGGATCGGGCGGAACAACGGGATAAAGATCCAGCACCAACCGGTGCCCGTAGTCGCCCACGGGTTTGAGCGCGAAAGCTTGCGGCACTGCTTGGGTTTTGAGGTCCAGAACCAGGCGCAATATGCCCGGTTTGAAGCGGCCGATCCGCACTGCCTGGATATAGGGGTCGGCGGCGTCAATTCTATCCGCGAGTTTTTCGAGTTCGGGCGTTAGCACGACTTGTTCCAGATCGATCGCAACGCGATCCGGATTTTTTACGATGCTGAGCGAATACTGTATAGGCAGGGCTGATTCCAGCGTGAGGCGGGTATACTCCGGCGCCGGCCAGACACGGACCGAACTGACCTTGATATCAGCGAAGGCGGAATTGCAGAGCGTCAGAAACAGGAGTACAGCCGCCACGAACCAAGTGACGAATATGGGGTGGGTACGAACATTGCAACAATCGGACATTGCCGCGTTCAAGGGTTTTTCAGGGATTGCCAATGTTTCAAACACAGTCTACCGGCCTCCGTGTCTGCCTGAATTTCCACATTGCGGCCAGTTTCAGCAATATGGAACAGAAAACTCAAATCGGCCTTGGGCAATAGGCCAGCTGCCTTTTCAGGCCATTCCACCAGGCAGATCGAGTTTGCGTTGAAATATTCCCGGAAACCTGCTTCTTCCCATTCAAAGGGATCTTTGAATCGATAAAAATCAAAGTGATAGAAGTATAACCTAGAAATTTTATAAAGTTCAACCAAATTGTATGTGGGGCTTTTTACTTTTGCGTGATAACCCAGGCCTCGGAGGATTCCTCGCGTCAGCGTCGTCTTGCCGGCACCGAGATCGCCATTCAGGAAAATAATCAGGCCAGGATGCAATATGGTTGCGATTTCCGCGCCGAGCGCCAGCGTTGCGGCTTCATCGGGAAGATCGCAATTGGCGTGATGACGGCTAGTGTGATGCATGACTGTCAGGAAAGGTATGATGCGCACTATGCAAGAAAAAATCTCCAAAGATCCGCTGCAGATTTTCCCGGATCCGGCGATTTGATTTTACCCAGCTCGCCGAGCCGATCAAAGCCTGAGGTAATAAACCCGGTTTTCAGGATATTGCCGATGCGGGCGCGGAGATGACGCGGGCCGAATCGGGTTTGCTGGAATGGCTGAGGAAAGGTTACCACGGCGAGATGGATTATATGGCAAAGTACGATACACGACGTACCCGTCTGGCGGAACTCGTTCCCGGCACGCTGCGTGTGATCTTGGCGCGCATGAACTACATTCCGTGAGCGAGACATAGCTGGGCAGTGGTCCAGGATGGGATGGTGCATTTATTTCCCGATATGCCTGGGGACGAGATTGCCACTACGTACTGCGCGGACGCCTGCAAGAGCTTGCCGATAAAATTACCATGGACCAAGTGCATCGAGATTCGCCCAACCCAGGCTGTTATCGCGCCATACCGTCTGGATGCCGGGCACTGCATTGCAAGAGCGCCGGGACGACGTTTCGTCCTTGATACGCGAACACGCGCGTGGACATCATATCGGCATGAAGAGGGTGGTGTTTAGCCCTCAGTTCCAAGGATCGCGATAGCTCGAATCCGAGGTAAGCTATACCCGCTATTAATAACCTTATCTGCATGGGGTGTACCAAAGTCCAATTTGATCATGTCACTGAAATTGATAAGATTCAAATATCGTTCAACTGGCGAATTAAGTGAACTCCTTCTGTAGCTTGTTGAATGGAACAAACTTTGTGAATTCGGAAAGATAGCGTCATGTTGGGCGCTTGCGATCACGTAAAATGCTATTATGCGGACCTTGAATATGTGGGATTACGTGCTACAAATAGTCAGTTAGCCCTTGTGCTTGAGTCAATGCCGCCTTCAAAAGAGAAGCTGATTTATCGCCTCATATTTTTACTAAAAATCCTCTTCCAGCGGCCCCAGCAGACTTTAATAATCAATAAACAAGAAAAGGAAGTTCAGTGAGCGCTTCGTATATCAATATCAGAAAATGCCTTGCTTGTTTTGCTATTGTTTTTCCTGTCCTCATCATCGGCTGCAAATCATATCCATCGCTTTCTCCGGACGACAAACATCTCGCGCATGATTACCTTATCGGTCCAGGAGACAATGTGGACATCATCGTTTGGCGCAATCCGGAAGTTTCCATGGCGGTACCGGTTCGGCCGGACGGGAAAATCACGACGCCTCTGGTAGAAGATTTACCGGCCAGCGGGAAGACATCAACGCAGTTGGCGCGAGATATCGAAGAAGCTTTATCGAAGTATATTCAGCAGCCGGTTGTGACCGTTGTCGTGACGGAATTTGTCGGCCCCTACACTGAACAAATCCGAGTCATAGGGGAGGCGGCGAAGCCTCAGGCACTTCCATATCGTGAAGAAATGACACTGATGGATGTTCTGATCGAGGTCGGGGGCATAACGGATTTTGCCGCAGGCAACAAGGCCAGGATCGTCCGTAACATAGACGGAAAACAACACCAATTTAGCGTCCGATTGGATGATTTGATCAGGGATGGTGATATCTCGGCCAACGTGCCCATGCAACAGGGGGACGTTCTTGTCATACCGGAAAGTTTCTTCTAATGAAGTTGGGTTGCCTGGGTTAGCGCGGCAAAGAGCTTATCGAGGCATGGCGATAACTCTGCTATTGGCTTCATTGCAGACATTTGGTTGGCAATATGCGTCTTTTTGCCAAACCGGCATTTATTATGAGAAAGCAGACTGGTTTCACCTTCAGGATGAAGACGCAAAAATATAACGACGAAGCAAAAATAGGCCGATTTCCGGACTATCAACCCAAAGACGACAGAAATAATCTTTCTGCAATAACGTCGACAATAGTACTTTTACGAGCCGTTTGACATATGGAGGAACTTACAGCCCAACTACTCGTTTACCTGAAAGGGGTCTGGAAATATCGCTGGGTTGCGGTAATCGCCGCCTGGGTCGTTGCTACGGCGGGATGGACTATTGTTTATAAGCTACCTGATGATTATCAGTCCACCGCGAGGATTTACGTCGATACTCAAAATGTATTGAAGCCTTTGATGGCAGGCATGACGGTATCTCCTGACATCCAACAGCAGGTTTCCATTATGAGTCGTACCCTTATCAGTCGTCCAAATGTGGAAAGAGTTATTCGGATGGTGGATCTGGACATAAAGGCAAAAAACGTAAAGGAACAGGAAAATCTCGTCAAAGACCTCATGAGTAAGATCCAGCTCGGGGCAGCCGGACGTGATAACCTTTTTACCATTCACTATAACAATCAAAATCCAAAACTCGCCAAAGACATCGTTCAATCTCTACTCACTATTTTTGTCGAGGGCGGTCTTGGAGACAAGACACAGGACTCCTCATCTGCGATTCGCTTTATTGATGAGCAGATCCGCAGTTATGAGGAGAAATTGATCGCGGGAGAAAATAATCTTAAGGCGTTCAAGCAGAAGAACATCGGACTGATGCCTCAGCAGGGCGGTGATTATTACTCCCAGCTATCTCAGGCTGTGGAGGATCTTAATAAAACAAGGCTGGAGTTGCGGGAGGCCGAGCAGGCACGCGACGCAATCAAAAGACAAATTACCGGTGATGAGCCCGTTCTTCTGGTGGATCAGGATGATTCGATCTCGTCCATAGTCAATGTGGAGCTTGATTCTCGAATTGATGCGCTGGACAAGAATCTGGATGCGCTCAGGCTCAACTTTACGGAACTGCACCCCGACATCATATCGACGAAGCGTCTTATTGCGCAGCTTGAGGAACGTAAAAAGGAAGAAGCAAAGCTGACCAAACCTGGCGCTGACCCTGGCAAGAATTATAGTCCCATGTTGCAGCAGCTCAACGTGGCCTTAGCGGAAGCCGAGGCTGACGTCGCTTCAATGAGAGCCCGTGTGGAGGAATATACTTCCCGGTATGACCGGATGAAATCCCTCAGCAATGCCGTACCTCAAGTGGAAGCGGAGCTTACGCAACTTAACCGCGACTATCAGGTAAATAAATCCAATTATGAAAAACTTCTCGAACGCCGTGAATCTGCAAAGATATCGGGAGATCTGGGTTCCGCTACCGATTTGGTGTCGTTCAGGATTATTGATCCACCAACGGTTTCGGATAGACCAGTAGGCCCAGACCGCGGCAAGTTTTTTTCTATTGTTTTCCTGGGCGCCTTATTGGCGGGGATCGGCATAGCGTTTGTTATCAGTCAGGTACGGCCGACGTTCCATAGTCAAGCCAGCCTGCGTGAAATCTCCGGTAAGCCGATATTGGGTTCTATTCCCATGATCTGGACCGATCAGGAAAAAAGTAAGCGCAAAAAGCGGCTTTATGCGTTTGGTTTTTCCCTGCTGTCTTTGCTGGGTCTATACGGAACATTAATGGTAAAAATTGCTTAACCCAAGGCCCGGGAATTAGAGATTCTCTTGCTTGTTACTGATCAGTATGAACATTTTGCCGGTGTAGGAAGGTTTGCCTTTCTGTGTTTCGCCTTATAACGATCTTTCAAGAGATAAGCCTTTATAGCACGGTATATTTTGTGGCAGCGGGCTCTCGGGAAAACGCTTATTTTTCGAATACAACTGCAGGGTACCGGAATTGCAGAATTCACCGTGATCGGCGCATTAACCGTTGAATCTCCAATCTACCCCTCCTGTTTTTAGTTTAGAACAGGCAGTTCGCAATTAATACAGAGCGACACCTGGCAAGTCCAAATCAGAATATTGGAGAAAGCGTGAGCATTATTGAAAAAGCGGCAGCTAAACTCGAAAAAGAAGCGGAACCCAATGTCCAGCATACGCCGTCAGCCGCTTCCATAAATCCCGTTAAAGAACACTTGATTGAAAATGATGTTCCCAAAAATGATGCTTCCAAGGAAGAACCCAGTCAGAATCGTCTGCCAAACCCTGGTTCGGCATCGAAACGAATTACGCTAAATCTCGCAAAAATGCGCCAGCATGGCATCGTCACGCCAGATGAGGGAAGAACACAGATAGCCGGGCAATTCCGTGTGATCAAGCGGCCATTGCTCACTAACGCTTTTGGCAAGGGGCCGACCAGGGTCAAGAACGGAAATCTGATCATGGTGACCAGCGCCCTCGCTGGAGAAGGAAAAAGTTTTTGTACTGTCAATCTGGCTATGAGCATAGCTATGGAAATGGACCGCACGGTATTGCTGGTCGACGCCGATGTGGCGCGTCCTACGGTTCCCAGAATCCTTGGTGTTGGAAAAGAGAGAGGCTTGCTCGATATTCTGCTTGATGAAAAACTTGATTTGGCCGACGTTCTGATTAAAACCAATGTTGAGAAGCTGACTCTCCTCACCGCCGGAACGCGCCATTCTCATTCCACGGAGCTACTGGCAAGCCAGAGCATGGGCGAATTGCTAAAGGAGCTCGCGGAACGCTACGCCGATCGCGTTGTTATTTTTGATTCGCCGCCGCTGCTATTGACTAGCGAGGCCCGCGTTCTGGCGAGCCAGATGGGACAAATCGTCCTGGTAGTAGAGGCCGAAACGACATCACAACAGGCTGTTAAGGAAACCCTTCGACAGATCGAATCCTGCGATGTCGTGAATTTGATCTATAACAAGGCCAGATCTTTCTCTGGTGGTGAATATTACGGTTACTACTATCATGAGAGTGCCTGAGAATAAGCGCTACCATAGGGTTTTATTCCCGGCTGCTTGTTCTGCTGCGACGGTGTTGTTATTTTTGTCGCCTTCCTCTGACGCTGCCGAATGGCGGGTAGTTCCCCGGTTGAGTTTGGTCGAAGTTTATTCTGATAATGTTAGATTAGGAACAGCATCGAGCGCGTCAGGATCAGGCGACTTCATTACCCAGATCAATCCGGGTATGTCTATGAATGGGTTAGGGCCCCGCTTTAACCTGAGATTGGATTATACGATGAATAATCTTCTCTACGCTCAGAACAGCAACCTGACCCGAACCAGACATCAATTGAACGCAATTGGAAATGCCGAGCTGATTGAAGACCTGTTTTTTGTGGATGGACGAGCCACGATGGCGCAGCAAAATCTCTCGCTAACGGGACCGCAATCAATGGACAACGTTAACGTCACAGGTAACAGAGCTGACGTAAGAACATATAGTATCAGTCCTTATCTCCGCCACCGCTTCAAGGACTTTGCAACCGCCGAGGTGCGGTATAGCTTGAGCCAGGTTACCTCAAACGCCAATGCCCTTTCCAATAGCCAGGGAACCGGCTATTTATTTGGTTTGAACAGCGGTAGCGCGTTCAGGACGCTTGGTTGGGGTTTTAATTATAGCAATCAAACGGTTCATTTTGACCGTTCAAACCGGAACGCCGAGTTCGAACGCTACATCGCCACACTTCGTTACCGCGTTACGCCGCAATTTGGCTTGATAACTACGGGAGGCTACGAAAAGAATAGTTTTCTTTCGATCCGCGGAAGCCCATCGAGTCCTACCTGGTCAGTAGGCTTTTTGTGGACACCGACCGAAAGAACCAGCATAGCGATCAGTGGCGGCCAAAGATTTTTCGGCGACACCTATTCAGCCCTTGCTACCCATCGCACTCGCTTGACTGCATGGGAAGCGAGTTATGATGAAGGACTTACGACATTCAATCAACAGGCTCAGTTTGGCTCAATGCTCACTATGGGGGGCTCTCTGAGCCAGCTTCTTACAGCGCAAAATCCAGGCCTCAGCCCCGATGTCATTCAGCAAAACACCGGCGCCATTCTTGGACTTGGAACTTCAGGTGTTTTCGCTAATCCCAGCAATTTTTTATCGAACCGGCTTTTTCTGCAGAAGCGCTTCCAGGCTTCTGTTGCTATGAATGGTACAAGAAATACGCTTGTATTCAGATTATTCAATATGACGCGCCGGGCGTTTTCGCCAGAATCGGTGGATGTCGGGCTGGGAAATGCCGCAGACTTGTCGTTGCTCAACCATACTAGACAGAGCGGTGGCAACGGGTTGTGGAGCTACCGAATTTCGCAGTTAACCAGCGCCAATCTGAATTTTGGATTTACAAGATTCAGCTATCTCGGAGCCGACAGGCAAGACGATATGATGTTATTCAGCACCGGGCTGATGAGGCGTATTCCGGAGATCTTGCCTGATCTCGTAGGCACGCTTCAAGTGCGACATAATCGGCGAACTTCCAGCCAGGCTGGGGCAAATTATCATGAGAATGCCGCGATCGCAACCCTGAGTATGAGTTTCTAGCGGAAATAGACAAATGTACGTACCCTTCTACGGCTTCAGAGTCAAGCCCTTTCAACTGAAACCTGATCCCAGTTTTTTCTTTGGAAGCAAGGGCCATAAACGCGCCATGGCTTACCTCGAATATGGGCTTTCCCAGAGAGAAGGTTTTATCGTGATCACCGGAGAAGTCGGTGCGGGAAAGACCACCTTGGTACGCAATCTTTTCCGCAAGCTGGAGTCCGAGAAAATTCTTGCCGCTCAAATCGTCAATACCGATCTGGAATCTGCCGATACATTGAGAATGGTCGCCGCGGCGTTTGGACTACCCTACGAAAATTCGGATAAGGCTTCTTTACTCATTCGCCTCGAGCAGTTCTTTCGCCAATGCGATCAGCAAGGAAAACGCACGCTTCTGGTTGTGGACGAGGCGCAGAACCTCTCCCGGCGGACCGTTGAAGAGTTGAGGATGCTTTCCAATTTTCAAACGGATGACAGGCCTCTGCTCCAGACATTCCTGCTCGGCCAACCGGAGTTCAGAAAAACTTTACTTGGTAGCGATATGGAGCAATTGCGGCAAAGAGTGATTGCAACCTACCACCTCGGACCCATGGATTTATCGGAAACACGATTGTATATCGAACATAGATTAAAGACTGCAGGCTGGTGTGGTGACCCATCGTTTGAAGACGATACTTTTGAAACCATACACAACCATGCGGCCGGCATTCCGCGAAGAATCAATGCGTTGTGTGATCGGCTTTTATTGATGGGTTGTTTAGAGAAATTGCACAACTTCGGCAGTACGGAAGTGGATGAGGTGATTCGGGATATTCAGCAAGAATTTGAGATCCCGATAGCGGCAGCCGATGTGCCAGATATAAGCGATCTAGGCCTGGTTCGAGAAGAATCTCTTTCCCACCTGCAAAGCATGAGCGCCAGAATTGTCAAGCTGGAGGATTCTGTCGTATCGTTGGCGCACCTGCTCAAACAGGTACTCTCGCTGGCTCGCTCAAACAAGAGCCCGCCAAAAGACACATAATGCTACTCATATGCGAGTACTGCTCCCCCGCCCCAGGGCGGACCCAAGAACTGCAGGGATTCGTGGACAATTTGAGAATAACATCCAAAACTGGCCAACTGCCGACGTTATCGGGAGATAGGCGATGAAGGATTTCCAAAAGTGACGACAACACGTATACGTAATGCGATGACTGTCGACGTGGAGGATTACTTCCAGGTTTCCGCCTTCGCCAATCATATTTCACGGGACTCATGGGCATCTTTATCTTGCCGTGTAGAGATGAATATCGATCGTATTCTTGCTTTACTGGACGAGGATCGCACAAAAGCAACTTTTTTTACCCTTGGATGGATCGCCGATCGCTACCCCGCCATGGTAAAACGGATTGTCGCCAGCGGGCACGAACTTGCCAGCCATGGCTGGGGTCACTACCGTGTTTCGGATCAGGAACCCCATGAGTTTCGAAACGACATTATTCAAAGCAAAGCCATTCTCGAGGATATCGGTGGGCAGGCAGTGCTTGGCTACAGAGCGCCGAGCTTTTCCATAGGCAGCCATAATCAATGGGCGCTGGATTTGCTTGAAGAAGCAGGCTATCGCTACAGTTCCAGTATTTATCCCATCAAACACGACCACTACGGCATGCCGGAGGCCCCCCGTTTCGCCTATTATCCGCGCTGCAATAACCGATTACTGGAATTGCCTATCACCACGATGCGTCTATTCAAGCGGAACATCCCTGCAGGGGGAGGCGGCTATTTCCGGCTTTGGCCTTATCCGGTTTCGAGATGGTTCCTGCAGAGGCTGAATCACCTCGAGCATCAATCCGCAATCTTTTATTTCCATCCTTGGGAGATAGATCATCAGCAGCCGCGCCAGAAGGGCCTCAGTATGAAAACCCGCTTCCGCCACTACTATAATCTCCATCGAATGGAAGACCGTGTCAAAGCCCTCACCCGTGACTTCGAGTGGGATCGCATGGATCGGATTTTCCTGAGTTAAGCCGTATGAGCTGCATCATAGACGCGTTCCGGGAGGATCAAGAAAATGCCTCTCTTCAGGCTGATGCGCCATCCGTGCACCTGCTGCGACCGCAAGAAGCAAAAAAATGGGATGCATTCGTATCGGTTTGTCCCGAAGCTACTTTTTTCCATCGCGCGGGTTGGCAAACCGTTATCGAGCGTGCCTTCGGCCATAGAACCTGGTTTCTTTACTCCGAGTTGGATGGTGAAATTCAAGGTGTGCTGCCACTGGCAGAAGTCAAGAGCCGCCTTTTTGGTCATTCCCTGAGCTCCCTGCCATTTTGCGTCTACGGCGGTATTGCTGCAATTTCCGAACCCGGCCGGGAAGTGCTTGACCAAGCTGCCCAGACGCTCGCTTCACAGCTGCAAGTGGACTATCTCGAATACCGGAACTTGAAAATGCTGCATTCGGACTGGCCAACCAAGGATCTCTATGCGACGTTTCGAAAAGAAATTTCGCCGGAAACAGAGCAGAACATGCGGGAAATTCCACGCAAGCAGCGTGCAATGGTGCGCAAGGGTATCAAGTTTGGGCTGGAAAGTGTCGTAGATGAGGGTATCGAGCGTTTTTTCTCCGCCTATTCGGCAAGCCTGCATCGCCTTGGCACCCCGGTTTTCTCGAAAAAATATTTTCGCATACTCAAAGAGGTTTTCGCAGATGACTGCGAACTGATGATCATCGTCAAGGAAGGGCGCACCGTCAGCGGCGTGATGAGTTTTTATTTTCGTGACGAGGTCTCGCCTTATTATGGAGGGGGAACCGGCGAGGCGCGGGATTTGGCCGGTAACGATTTCATGTACTGGGAGCTTATGCGGCGTGCCTGTGAAAGAGGTTATAAAATCTTTGATTTCGGGCGCAGTAAACATAACACCGGGTCTTTCGATTTCAAGAAGAATTGGGGATTTGAGCCGCAACCGCTTTACTACCAATACCAGTTACACCGGTCCGGGGCGATGCCCGACCATAATCCACTTAATCCCAAATATCAGCTTTTCATCAAGGCTTGGCAAAAACTCCCCATTTCGGTTGCCAATTTCGTCGGTCCTCACATAGTGAAGAGTCTGGGTTAGATCAGTGCAGGAACTGCTTTATCTCGTCCATCGCTTTCCCTACCCGCCCGACAAGGGGGACAAAATTCGGTCCTTTCATTTGCTCAAGCATCTGAGCCAACGCTATCGCATTCATCTCGGCACTTTTATCGATGATGAGATGGATCATAAGCATCTTGAGAGAGTCAGAGATATGTGCGGGGAAACGTGTTTCCTTGATCTCTACCCGAGATCAGCGCGAATTCGTAGCCTGTCGGGGCTGCTTTCGGGGCAGCCGCTCACCTTGCCCTATTATCACGATAAGCGTCTGCAGGCATGGGTCAGCAATTTGCTGGAAACAAGGCCTGTCGGAACCATTCTGGTTTTCTCGGCAGCCATGGCTCAATATGTCAGCCATGCAATGAATATCCGCCGGGTAATGGATTTTGTAGATATCGATTCGGACAAATGGATGCAATATGCGGCGACCATTGCCTGGCCGATGAGCTGGATATATCGGCGCGAGTCGAAATTGCTGCTGGATTATGAAAAACAGGTCGCCAGGCTCTTCGATAGTGCGACTTTCGTTTCCGAGACCGAGGCCGATCTATTCAAGCGTCTGGCGCCCGACGTTGCGGAAAAAGTCACCTACTTTAATAACGGAGTCGATGCGGACTATTTTTCCCCGCAAAATATTTACCCTAATCCTTACTTGACCGGGATAGATACCCTGGTCTTCACCGGCGCAATGGATTACTGGGCAAATGTCGATGCCGTGCAGTGGTTTGCAAGCAATATTTTTCCCGCTATTCGTCTGCAATTGCCCAAGGTCGAGTTTTATATCGTTGGTGCTCGTCCGTCAGCAGCGGTAATGGCTTTAGCCGATCTTCCCGGCATCATCGTTACCGGGTCAGTGCCGGATATCAGGCCCTACCTTGCTCATGCATCCATCGCTGTGGCGCCGCTACGTATCGCACGCGGGATACAGAATAAAGTTTTGGAAGCCATGGCGATGGGAAAAACGGTTATTGCCTCTCCGCAAGCGATAGAGGGAATCAATGCAAACCCTGATCGGGATATGGTAGTTGCCAACGACGAGAGCGACTTCATCAATCGAATTATCGAACTCCTGCAGAATGGGCCAAACCGCGCCATTGGGCGTGCCGCCAGAACGCGTGTTCTGGAAGATTATAATTGGAAAAAAAATCTGGGACGAATCGACGCACTCTTGTCACAGCCGCAGACAATTTAACGAGGACTATTCGCATATCTTGCAAAACGATATTCGAGCTGCAGGAAACGCCTTCGTATGTATGGTATGAATGCCCAAACGCCGCAACACATTACGCATGATTACACTATAGCGCCAGATCAGCAAAAGCTGAAGGCAGCGGCGCTGCTGACGCTCGCGGCCATTGCCGGAATTCTCGCGGGCTATCATGAGACTACCGGATCCATGATTTCAATCTGGATACGATCCGAGACATTCGCACATGGTTTTCTGATCTTCCCCTTCAGCGCCTACCTGATCTGGGGGCAGCGCAAGCACCTCAGTAAGGCATTCTCCCAACCAAGTCCGTTTGCTCTGCTGGTGCTTGCAGGCCTGGGTTTCAGTTGGCTGCTGGCAACGCTAGCCAGTGTTCAGGTATTTAAGCAGTTGTTGTTGATCGCAATGATTCCGGCTGCGGTTTGGGCAATTCTGGGTCGCCGGATGGTCTGGGCGCTTGCCTTTCCGTTGGCTTACCTCGTGCTTGCGGTTCCATTTGGGGAAGCGTTGATCCCGCCGCTCATAGACTTTACCGCCGACTTTACCGTAAAGGCACTTCAATTGACCGGCATACCGGTTTACCGGGAGGGCAGCTTTTTTTCCATACCGAGCGGAAATTGGTCCGTGGTGGAGGCCTGCAGCGGCATACGGTACCTGATTGCATCGTTTACATTGGGTACCCTTTACGCGTATCTCACGTACCATAGCCTGAAGCGCCGCCTGATATTCATTGCCCTCTCGTTGATCGTCCCCATCGTTGCGAATGGCATCCGCGCCTATATGATTGTAATGACCGGTCATCTGAGCGATATGCAGCTGGCTGTAGGGGTCGACCATCTAATCTACGGTTGGGTTTTCTTCGGCTTTGTGATGTTGTTATTATTCTGGATCGGTTCTTTCTGGCGGGAGGATGACAATACATATGCTAACGACAGCGCCGGGCCCGCTACAGAAACAGAAGAAACAGAAACGACACTCCGTACCGATAGGACAATTTCGCTAAAGAGTACAGTTTCCGCCGCCGGTGCGGTCCTTGCGGTGGCCTTCATCTGGCCAATGTATGCCGGGCACCTGGAACATGCTTCCTCCCCTGGCACAGGGCCAGTAATTGACATTCCGGATATTGCGGGAAAGTGGCAGATCAGTTCAAGCCAAACCTCTGACTGGAAGCCTGAATACGTCGGCGCCACGGCCCAATTGTTGCAGAATTACCAGAAAGACGGAACGTCGGTGGATCTTTACATCAGTTATTACCGTAATCAAAAACAGGGTTCAGAGTTGATCAACTCTCAGAATATACTGGTATCGGAAGCTGAGCCAGGTTGGCACAACATCAGACAGGAAACACGCAGCATAGCCTTGGGCTCCCGGCAAGAGGTCGTCAACCAGGGCGAGTTGCGATCTTCCTCAACACGGCTGCTGATATGGCGATGGTATTGGCTGAGCGGGGAGAGTACGGCCGACCCTTACCTGGCCAAATTCATTTTAGCCAGGAACAGGCTGCTGCAAAGGGGCGATGACGGGGCTGAGATTATTATTGCTACCCGTTATGAAGATACGCGAGAGGAAGCGGTTCCGGTACTTCAGGGTTTTCTCGACGATATGTTGCCTGCTATAACTAACGCGCTTGAGAATGCAGACAACCGCTAGCGGCCGCAGCGATCGGATAAAATCCGCTGGTAGCGCTGAGCAGCCTCCGCTTATTGTTCATGTAATTTACCACCTGGGTGTCGGGGGTCTGGAGAACGGGCTTGTGAACCTGATCAATCATATTCCGTCCCAGCGTTATCGACATGCCATCGTTTGTTTGAAGGGCTACTCCGACTTTAGCCAACGGATCAAGACGGAGAATGTGGAAATCGTGGCACTGCATAAGCGTGAGGGAAACGACTTCAGTGTTTATATCAACCTCTTCAAAACCTTCAAACGGTTGAAGCCGGATATTGTACATACTCGCAATCTCGGCACGTTGGAGGGTCAGGTGATTGCGGCATTCGCAGGCACGCAGGCACGGGTGCACGGGGAACACGGTCGGGATATGTTTGATTTGTACGGGAAGAACCGTAAATACAACCTCTTGAGAAAAGCAATTCGACCTTTTGTGAATCATTTCATCGCTGTCAGCAGGGATCTGGAGAGTTGGCTCGCCAACACCGTGGGCGCCACACCGGATCGCATCAGCCAGGTCTACAATGGAGTCGACAGTTTGCGTTTTCGTCCGCGCAATCGCAAAGACTCTGGAGTCGGGAATTTCCCGGAGCTGCGGGAAGGATTTTTTACGGAGAGTACGTTTGTCATTGGTAGTGTCGGCAGGATGACGGACGTAAAAAATTTTCCCTGCCTGGTTCGGGCTTTCCTGATGCTGTTGGAAGAAATGCCCGCCGCTCGGGAAAGACTTCGGCTTCTGATTGTGGGTGACGGAAATGCGCGGTCGGAATGCATCGGGATGTTGCGCGAAGCCGGAGCGGAAACCCTCGCCTGGCTCCCAGGTGAGCGAGCCGACATTCCGGAGTTGATGCGGGCTATGGACCTGTTTGTGCTGCCTTCGTTGGGCGAAGGCATTTCGAATACGATATTGGAAGCCATGTCCACTGGCTTGCCGACAGTAGCAACTCGCGTTGGTGGCAATGTGGAGCTTGTGAGCGAGGGCGTTACCGGGATGCTCATTTCGCCGGATGCGCCAGCCGCGATGATGGAAGCAATATTAAAATACTATCGAAACCCGGATCTGATTGCCAATCACGGCAAAGCAGCCCGGCAACAAATTGAGACAAGCTTCAGCATGGATGCCATGACCCAGGGCTATCTGCGGGTCTATGACAAGGCTTTACGCCTGCGATCGGATTAAGGAAAAAGCATGTGTGGAATCGTCGGACTGTTTGATACCCGTGGCCAGAGAGAAATCGACCGGCAATTGCTCGGGCGCATGAATCAGACGCAGGTTCACCGCGGACCGGATGAAGGGCAACTATATACAGAGGCAGGGATAGGTCTTGGTCACCGCCGCCTTTCAATAATGGATGTTTCCAGCGGACAGCAACCGCTTTTTAACGAAGACGGCACCGTTGTCGTCGTTTTCAACGGTGAAATCTATAATTTTCAGGAACTCGCCAAGGAACTTGTTGCACTGGGACATGATTTTCGCACCCATTGCGATACGGAAGTTATCGTCCATGCCTGGGAAGAGTGGGGTGAGCTTTGCGTAGACCGGTTTCGCGGCATGTTTGCCTTCGGTTTGTGGGATCGTAACCGCGAGGTGCTGTTTCTTGCTCGCGACCGGCTGGGTATCAAGCCACTTTATTATAGCCTGCTGAACGATGGTACATTCATTTTCGCTTCCGAGCTGAAGGCTCTGCTTGCGCACCCGGATTTTCGCCGGGATATGAATCCCCACGCCATCGAAGATTATTTCGCTTATGGCTATGTTCCTGAACCAAAAACCATATTCACGCAGGGTCTCAAGCTGCCGCCAGCTCATACACTGAAGCTTCATCGCGGCCAGAGTACACTGCGCCCGCGCCAGTACTGGGAGATACCGTTCACCCCGAACGAATGCACCAGTGTGCAAGAGGCGCAGGAAGAGCTGATTGTCCGGTTGCGTGAATCGGTAAAGATCCACCTTATGACTGAGGTGCCGCTGGGTGCGTTCCTGTCGGGTGGAGTCGACTCCAGCGCGGTGGTGGCAATGATGGCCAATCTTATGGAAGAACCGGTTAATACGTGCTCCATCTCCTTTGGCGACCCCGCATTCAATGAATCCCAATATGCGCAAAAGGTGGCAGATCGCTATCACACTCAGCATAATATGGAGCAGGTGGACGCAGACGATTTCGACCTTATAGACAAGCTGGCTTCTCTATATGATGAACCATTCGCAGACAGTTCGGCCATGCCTACCTATCGGGTTTGCGAACTGGCCAGGAAGCGCGTCACCGTTGCCTTGTCGGGAGACGGCGGCGATGAAAACCTTGCCGGCTACCGCCGCTACCGTTGGCACCTTTATGAGGAACGGATGAGATCCATGTTGCCGCTCGGATTCCGCAAGCCCTTGTTCGGCCTGCTGGGGAATGCATATCCAAAGGCTGATTGGGCGCCCAGGGTCTTGCGTGCAAAATCCACCTTTGAAGCGCTCGCTCGCGACTCCGTCGAAGGATACTTCCACGGTGTTTCCATCATGAAGGATCGAATGCGCCAACGCCTGTTCAGTGCTTCTTTCAAACGCAGTCTCCAGGGATACGACGCAGTGGAAGTGCTACGTACGCATGCGGGAAAATGCCCTGTACAGGATCCCCTTTCCCTTGTGCAATACCTGGACATGAAGACTTACCTTGTTGGCGATATCCTTACCAAAGTGGACCGGGCGAGCATGGCACATGCACTGGAAGTACGTGTCCCGCTGCTGGATCATAAGCTGGTCGAGTGGATATCCGGTCTTCCAGTCTCGCTTAAGCTGCGCGGCCAGGAAGGCAAATACGTGCTCAAGAAAGCGCTGGAACCCTACCTTTCCGATGACATCCTTTACAGGGATAAAATGGGATTTTCGGTACCGCTGGCAAGCTGGTTTCGCGGCCCGCTTCGCCAAAGGCTAAACGATGCATTAATGGGTCCGACTTTGGCCGACACGGGATTCTTCAATAAGGCGTTTCTAAAGGAAATGCTTGAACAGCATCAATCGGGACGGCGCGATTATAGTGCTTCGCTCTGGTCATTGCTGATGTTCGAATCGTTTTTGCGTAATGTGCTCGACACGGAGCAACCCAGCGCGCGTAAGAATGACCTCAGGGTGGCATGACGTTCCATGGCAGAAATCCGGCAATTCTACAATCCCGGAATCATGTGATTCCCTGGAAAATAACATTGCCGGGCTTCTCATTTATCCCCGACGTAACGTGATCTGATCATTTCGTTGGGCCGTAACGCTATCGGTCGCGTTTCTCCTGCTGACTGAGCATAAATCCTGGAGGGTGCGACAAGATGATGGACGTATTTCTCACCGTTGACGTAGAAGTTTGGTGTGATGGTTGGGACGACATTGATGCCAAATTCCCAGCCGCCTTCCAGCGGTATATTTACGGACCTACGTCAAGGGGTAATTACGGCTTACCGCATCAACTGCATCAATTACAGGCGCATGGCCTGACCGGCGTATTTTTTGTCGAGCCTCTTTTCTCGACCCGCTTCGGGCTGGACCCATTAGCCGAAATTGTCGGTCTTGTTCGGGAACGAGGCCATGAAATACAGCTTCACCTGCATACCGAGTGGGTTGACGAGTCCAACGAGCCCCTACTCGACAACGTAACAGGTAAAAAGCAGTTTCTGCGATATTTTTCTTTACAAGAACAGACAATTTTGATTCATGCGGGCGCGAAGTTGATTGAATTGGCAGGCGGGCAGCATATAAACGCGTTTCGCGCGGGGGGCTTCGGCTTCAACAGGGACACGCTTCGTGCTCTTGCCGCAAATCGCATTGCTTTCGATAGCAGCTACAATGCCAGCATGTTTGGGTTGGACAGTGGAGTTAATCCGGACGTTACGGTTGTAGAACCGATTGAATGTGAAGGGATTTTTGAGTATCCCATGACGGTTTTTGATGGGGGCACGCATTCACTGCGGCATGCGCAGGTGACAGCATGTTCGTACCGGGAGATGGAGGGCTTGCTCTGGCAAGCGCTGGAAGCCGGGCGTAAAGCTTTTGTTATCCTCTCCCATAATTTCGAGTTGCTTAACAGCAGTATGAACCGGCCGGATGATATCGTAGTGGCTCGCTTTCGCAAGCTTTGTTCATTTCTGGATCGCCATCGGGATTGCTTCCATGTCCGCGGGTTTCATGGTTTGACACCTACTTCGGAGTTTTTGCAACCGGCACCGCTTACCTCGCCGATCTGGAAAACCGGGCTAAGAATGCTGGAACAAGGGATACGGCGGAGGTATCGTTGAATCGAAAATGGCATTATCATAAAGTTCCCATAAAGCTTCAGCTTGGCGATAAGATATTGCTTGCGCCTGAATTATGGTTGCAAGTTCGCGAAGTGGGGATTGATGATGAAACTCCACCAGTGGCGGAACCGATACCGCCAGCCGACCCTCTGCAGGCGAATAGCCAGGGTTTCCTGATACGATCGCTGCGCGTCATCGGTGAGCAGCCGGTACTGAGAGAGCGGGACGGTTACCTCTGCTATATATCTTCCAGGCACCAGCGGTACTACATCGATATGCGCCAGCCGTTTGAAGAGTACAAAGGCAAATTTTCCTCCAAGACGCGCTCAACTCTCAACCGTAAAATCCGGAAATATACGGAGCATTGCGGCGGCAGCATTTCGTGGAAGCTCTACAAGTCTGCCGGGGAAATGCCGGAATTCTTTCAGCTGGCGCGCACCGTTTCCCAAGTAACCTATCAGGAAAAACTCCTTGATGCGGGGCTGCCCGATTCTGAGGAGTTTCGTCGTGAAATGGATCAGCTTGCTCAGCAGGGGCATGTTCGTGGTTTCATTCTTTTTTATCAGGATATACCTGTCTCGTATCTCTACTGCCCGGTTGTCAATGACGTCCTGATTTACGCCTTTCTTGGATACAACCCCAGCTACATGAATTTTTCGGTAGGCACGGTCCTGCAGTGGCTCGCCCTGGAGCATTTATTCGCGGAGCGTTGTTTTCGCTTTTTTGATTTTACCGAAGGACAATCAGAACATAAAAAGCTATTTGCAACCCATCATATTCAGTGCGCTAACGTTTTTTTCCTACGTAGCAACCTGCGCAATAGGTTGTTGTTGCATAGTCAGAGAATCGTCGATAATTTTAGCAAATTGACTGGCGACAAGCTGGATCAACTGGGGCTCAAGTCGAAAGTAAAAAAAATGATGCGTTTCGGGATCTGATATTTTTTATCCGGGGGCAAATTCATCAGTGGATCCGGCTCAAAGTTTTGTGTCGATACTATTTCTTCTGCTATATATATAAGGATACGAATGAGAGTGTAGAGTTCGATTGAAGTTGATGGAAAAGCCCTGATGTCGTTTCCCGGGATGAGTTATCAGTTAACGTGCGGTATCCCAGGTCGAATATACAGACATGCCATTATGTGCATCGCTCCTGGATCATGGCTTATGATTTTTTTGGAAGAGCCTTTTCGGCTAAAGTGACGAAGATGTTATCTTAAGCACAGCAGATAATCGAAAACGTTTAATGCCAAGATAATCCTTACATTATGATCCTCTGGTATTCTGCTGGCAGTTCAGACGAGGCAATGGACCTCTCCGCACTGGGACCGGTACCGCTTGAGCTGGACCCGCGCTGGCTGAGCAGCCGTATCGACAGTTCGGACAAATATGTACAGTATTTCCTGGTTGGTGATAAACAATATCCTAGTGGTTATGCTCCTTTTTTTGTTCATCCGGGCGCATTGTCATACTGCTTAGGTGAAAGCACAGTATTTCATATTCCCGTGCTTAGGTATGCGCTACAGGCAGCGCCACTGTGTGAAAATCAGGCATTGCTGGCCGGATTGTTCAAGCCGCTTCAGGAAGCGATAGGCAGGCGCGGTGTCGTATTTTTTGAGGGTGTGCAAGCAGGCTCTCCGCTTGCCGAGCTATTGCTGTCGCCGGGGAGTCCGGTCCGCAATTTATTCCATGTGGTTCCTTATGGGCCAGCCTATACGCGACGTCTTATCGAACTTTCAACGGGAGCGCAATTCGAAGATTATTTGCGCACGCTCGGGAGCAAGACCCGTGAGGATATTCGCCGCACGCGCAAGAATTTCAGCGTGAAAGCGAAAAACCCGGTCAGGATGATTCGTTACACAGAACCCGAGCAGGTTGACGAGTTGGCTGATGCCCTGGCGCGAATATCCCGCAAGACTTACCAGTACCACTTGCTTGGTCTCGGGCTTGAAAATACTCCCGAGCATATCAGGCAACTTCGCGCGGCGGCAACTTGCCGCTGGCTTCGGGCATACATTCTCTGGATCGGCGACACGCCGGTTGCCTTCGGACTTGGTTACCATGACGGTCGTACCTATTTCGGACATCAGGTGGGGTACGATCCAGATATATCCAAGTTGCAACCGGGCATTTACCTGCATACAGAAGTCATGGCTGATTTGCTGGCGGACGGCATTTGCCGCTTCGATTTCCTGGCGGGTGACAATTTGTACAAGCAAAGAATGTCAAACAAATTTCGAGAGGAAAGGCATTACTATCTGATTCCGCGCGGGTGGCCCGGTACAGCTTATGCACACAGCTTGGTTGCAGCGAATTGCCTATCCGAAACAATTGGACGCTGGCTTGATAAAAACGGATTGAAGGAGCGCATCAAGCATCTGGTTCGTACGAGCACTGTAAAGCATTTCAGGGGCAAAAATTAAGTCTTATCAGAAGAGATTGAATTAATGAAGGTTCTGAAGATTTTCACTTTGCCCAGTACCCGGTGGCGTTTTCATTCACCGGTTGAGTTCGCCTCAGTCTGAAATAGCTATAACTTAATTCAGTACTGTTCATAGGGGCGCTGCCGCTGCATATGCAATGGTTATCCGGCTGATGCCACCGTATCCATGCATTCGCTGTTGCCGGAATCCCACTGCCAGATTACATAGGGCGAGGGGCCCAACGAGCCCGCGCATATCCGCGACCATCCAGGCATGGCGTCGATGGGGTCGGTGTAATATGAATGAATGTAGACGATGAAAAAGGGGCGTGGGGCCGACCGAACTGACTGGTCGATGTGTTGGGCAGTTCTAGCAATCATCAATGCATCAAACGGATTATTCATAAAGCAGATTGTCGGATACTCGGGCAAGCTGAAGGTCGTGGCATCTGCACAGACTGGATTGATATCAAAGCACTTTCGCACAGGATTCCGATAAGTACCGACATTGCGCATTGCCATCTCGTGGAGCTCCTGGGTATATTCCACGCCTATAATCTGGCGGAATGGATACTCTGCTGCCACGAATAGCGCGCGTCCCTTTCCCGAGCCGAGATCGATAAAAATAAAGTCACCAAGGTCGAGGGGGGGCAGCATCCCGAGCAGCGCTTGTATCGATTGTTCCGTTACCGGTTCATATGCCTTGGCATGTGTTTTGAGCGCGTCTTCCGCGGTCAAAAACTCCGGCTCTTCAGTGCCTGCGGTTTCTACGTTGCATCGCAGATCGAACGACCGGTCGAAAGCATGACTTGCCTTCCAGTACTTGCCTGTGACTATCAACCCCAGGTTGTAAATGAGCAATCTGCTGAACTCTGCAATTGAGCGGCGGCGCCAAGCACGGGCTACCCGATCGAATAACAAGATTTCATGTTTCATCGGCGTGGCCTCAAGCTTTAATGATCGTTGGGCGTACAGTCTCTGTCATTGCACTTTTCCTTTGTGTCCGGCAAGCCTAACCTCTGCTTTTTTATATCATAAGCAAGGCGCAAAAACCAGAAATTGCCTGTCGGTTATCTGTAATGCCTATGGCTACGCTTGAATTGGCTATCAGTTTAACCGGCGGGGTTCGCGCTGATTACATGATTGCATTCGAGGCCTGGTTCGCATAGGACCAAGGTTCACCATCGGATAATAACCATCACAAACTATCACTGGACGGCAGTGTTCATAGCTAAAGCTTCAGCACCTATTGTTCGGCTGCGGACGGGGCATCGGCTCACCCATGTGCCTGCCTGACCGGGGCAGTGCTGATATGATCCAGCGCCACAGCGGATATTGCACCACCATGATTGCTGCGATAAGAAGGCCATAAAGCACAGTGTATCGAGCTATCAGTTCACCCGGTCCGGCCAGATTCGAACGATCGCTGCTCAGCAAAAACTGCATTGCGGAAAACACTTGGCCATACTTGACGATTACTTGTTCCGTACCAAAAGAGAGTGCAAAATAGGCTAAAATGCCGCAAGCAAACACCCATGCGGTCGCTCTTGTCCGGTGCGCCAACCCTGGGCTCGATGCCAGCACCGCCTTCGTTCCACCAAACGCAATCTCGGCCATGGCCAGGCCAATCAGCAAAAATGCACCCACGCTGCCATTGTTCGCTATCAGCTCGACCAGATTGTCTGTCGATGCTTCCGAAACCACAATGTAGTATGAAAGCGGAATCAGCAGGAAGGCGCCAATCGACCATCCCAATAGCGCTGACTTTGCATCCGGAAGGATATGCCACGCGGCGATAAGGCATCCCGCCGTGGCCGCTACACTCCATAAACTGAATAATGCCAGAAAGCGGCCCAGTAATTCCCATTCCCAGGGCCATCCCAAAACAGGAGATCCAACAATGTCATGGATACTTTCGCTTGGCACCGAGGACCACAGCAGCAACCATGCGATCAACCCATGCAGCAATACCAGAGGCAGGAAGCTGAGCAGGTACAGCTCACCCCGAGCCAGCCATTGTGCAATCAGTATGGGAAAACCTATCGCCCAATACAACAGCGTCGCGAGCAATATCAGTGACCGGACAGGGTGACCCTCGTATATCAGTTCGCGAACGTTATACGGCGTCAAGGGGGACTGCGTAATCAGCCAGCCCATAGCCGCACATATCCCAACTCCGATTGCTAGTAGACCGAGGGTCCGTTTCCCGCTCACCTCTGCATTGATTGCGACAACAGGCTGCGATTGGGCCGCTGGCGTGCCAGCTTGCAGCGTTGTTGCCGGCTGGCGGACCTGCGCTGTCGACAAGACCCAACCAACCAGCAATAATAAAATAAGTTCCGTTATATCTGCTGTGCGGCCCAGCAACCCCATCTGCATTAGTTCTATAAAAGAAGACCAGATAGCCAGCCCCAGCACTGCTTTGCCGATGCCCAGCCCCGTTCTGTGCGCAAGCCATATCAGGGCAGTATAAATAAACAACGATTGGACCAGGCCGCGGACCCCCACTTCCAACGATCCCTGAAGCATGGTTGCGAAAGGAATGCCATTGAAGGTTCCGCCCGGAGCGGGAGAAAAAGGTGTTAGTGCGGAGATGCTCCAAGCGGCCAGCAACAGCCAGAACGCCACTTCAAAAGGTTTTTTGGGCCCGGCGCTCAACGCGATCAAATATCCGACATAACCTGCCGCCGTCCCCAGGAGAAGCGATGCATCCAGTGTCAAATTCACGATAACGACCTTACCGACCCAGACCAGCAGGATCGCGCCCCCCAGCAACCAAGCCGCCCGCTGCCCCAATGCCGTGAAAGCGCTACCCGCGACAGCTACACCGGCTGCATGCATTGTGATTGCCGGGAAAGAAAAGCTGAATGCGAGGAAAAGTGGCTTCAGTGCATCCTTGAATTTTTGTATATCCAGCGATGGCACCAGCGGCAACAATTCGGTGAGCAACCATAATACCAATATCACCAGAGGTACTAGCGAGACCACATTCAGTGGCTGTCCCCCTGCAGATAAACGCGTTGCCATCAGGTGTGCTGTCGCCATACCTGCCGCCATACCCACCATATTCCATGCCACATCCGCCAGCGCCGCGGAGCGGGACGGTAGCCAAACCTGAGCTAACTGCAGGCTGAAGGAATATATCAGCGCCAGAAAGAGTAACGTGGCGACACCGATCCTGCTATCGAATCTTTTTCGGGTAAATAATATTCCCACCATTCCCAGTGGAAAAAAAAGTGCAACATTACCCAGCATGTCCCCCCGGGAAGTAAATAAATTCCAATCGGTAAGGAATTGCTTTACAGCACCCGGGTCAGGTTCGGAAAGATCGCCGGGATATAGCGATCCATAGGCAATGAGTACGACGATAACGGACAGAACGCGCATTTTTCCTAGCCATAGCCGGATGAAATTAAACTGAGCGCAACGGATGACACTCCATTATTGCGCGAGGGGCGCTGGTTTGATTTCCAGCATTGGAGCCCAGCGGGGCCTGACTTTGTCAAGCGTATAGGCACCCATCCCGCCTTTACCACGTAAATCGCCATTGAAATCCAGATCGGCATCCGGATATATATCGAAACGCACATTACCTTCCGCATGCTTCCGCACATTGCCGCCTGCCGGTGCCAAATTCATTTCGCCTAAAGGCGCAAACGGCCGAGCAAGAAAATCCGAAGCCTCGTTGAGCTCGCCGGTCAGATTTCCTTCCAGGAAAGCATCACGCATTCGGGATCTGTCGAACACCATATTGGCAGTGACGAGTTGTGGATAGGCCGGATCGTGTTCGCGCCGTGAAAGTGTTATGCCGGCCCCGTTGGCTATCACTGTATTGTAGAACACACTTATTCTGCGTGCGGTATCGTTATGCGGTTGAATTCGTATCGCATCGCCAAAATGATTTACGAACAAATTATTGTACAACGCGATATTGCCTTCCCCTTGGAATAGCGATTCATGCGGATTCTGATAGAAAAAATTACCATAGACGAGATAACGATCATCTGCACCCGATCCTGCAAGCGGCCAGTGCCCGACCAGTACGTTGGGTCTCGCCATCTTCTGGGAGGACCCTCCATTCGCCTTGCTGAAAACATTGTGTCGAATAATCGTTGCGTTGCGTCCATCCGGCATCTCCGGCAATAGCGGGCGAGATCGCTGATGTTTGATCTGCAAGTTATAACCGAGCGTATCGACTACCAGATTGTGCTCGATCAACCCGGCAATGAACGGCGCGCGTCCATCCGAATTTCCAAGATAGAGGCCGGTTCCGGCGCCCTCGATCACATTATTGCGAATTATCCAGCCCCAGGCTGGGCATTTGGTGGAAATGCCTACCGTTTGCTGATTATTGCCGTGGCCGATCACGCGTAACCCATCAAGGGTAATATGGTGCGCCCAGTCTGCATGTCCCTCGCATTTCACGCCATCCACCGGCAGACGGCGGCCATCGAGATCCAGATTGCGAATGGCGACGTAGCTCGAATTGATGATGCTGATCGTGTTATGTCCAGGGCGCGCCACAAAAACCGCGCGCGGACCTCTTTCCGGCCCCGAAATCATGATCGGTGCTTGTGCGGCGCCGCGTAGATAGTGTATCGGCAGACCGTTCTTATACTCTCCTGGTAGTAATCGCAGGTAAGCACCTGGTTCCAGCATCTTCAGTCTGGCGAGATAATTATCCGGGTTGGCTGTATAGCTTGCACCTGCGGAAACAGATGTCGACCCGGTGATAACGCTGGCGAATGCGAGGAGAAAGTGGAAAAAAAGAATATGGCTTGATTTGATCATTTACATGGATATCAGCGAGTTCGATGAACCGCGGGCGTCAATTTGCCGAACGACGCATTCCTTTTTTGAAAATATCACACCAACCGCGGTTGCGCCTGCACAATTATTCAGTTATATTAAATGCAACTATGTTGCAATACTAGCATTTATGTTTAGTCTACAAAAGCAGGCAGAAGAGATGATCCGCCGCCGCGGAGAGCGCGTGACGCCCGGCAGGGTTCGGGTTCTCGCCATTTTGCTTGCGGAACAGCGAGCGGTTACGCATCACGAAATCGAAAAGTCCTTACCCGACAAGCCCAGGTTGAACCGGGTGACGCTCTATCGCATACTCGAATGGCTGGATGAAAAATGTTTCGTGCATAAGGTGGTGGGCGACGACCGAATATGGCATTTTCGAGCAAATAGTCAAGTAGCGCATCACCAGCATGCGCATTTCGAATGCGTGCGCTGCACCAGGGTAGTTTGTCTTGATGATATAAAGGCCGAGTATGATTCTCCGCTGCCGACCGGTTATCAATCTCGGGAAATTGAATTAAGGGTCAAAGGATTATGTGCGGAGTGCGCATAACCGGATTTCCTGCTATGCATGGAGCGTCACGCTGAATGTCCGGCGCGGTGAGTATTGGCATAAATGCTGTCAGATGATTTTGCGTAAAATATTATTTTTGATTTTAGTGGTGGCGTTGTCGCTTGTCCCGGTTCTTCAGGCGGCGCATGCCCTCACTCACGTCGGCGACGCCGATCTCATCGGCAACGTTTATGCCGATGGTGGTCAGGAAGAGAGCGGACTCCATCCCGACAGCGGCCTCGACGGAGACAAGATATGTCTTGACTGCCTGGCGCTGACAGGATTCAGTATTGCTGTTGCCGTTCTGCCCGTTTTCTTTTTTTATCAGATGAGGCGCCAGCCTCCGCCGTATCTGATATCGGCGCCTGTCCTCCTCCGTTTCTCTTCCCCTTATTTCACCCGCGGGCCCCCGCAAGCGTAATTTCGTTTCTCGTTAATAGTTGATCTTGAACGGCACTTGTCATCTTGACGCTGCCGATCCATTCACGTCGTGCCTATTTCGTGCTCATCGAGACTGATGGCTATCGAACAGGGCGCGACGTACCTGAGGTGATTGAAACCCCAGGTTCCCCTTTTCAGAAAGTCAGCATGAACTGTTCAAGTTGTGGTTTGGACGCATTTCCAGAAAATGCGCGGGAATTATCGAGACTAATTGTCACCATGGTGGTGCTTGCCATATTCAGCATGCCATATGCTCAGGCTCAACAGAGCAGCCAGGACAAGGAGAGCAACAAGGACAAGGTATTGCAACCGGTCGTTGTGACTGCGACGCCATTTGATAATCGGGGCGAACTTGATGTGGCTCAGCCTGTTTCGGTATTGCAGGGTGACGATTTGCGCCGCAAGCGGGAAGCGAGCCTGGGCGATACACTTTCGCGCGAGTTGGGTGTGGCATCCTCTTCCTTCGGTCCGGGTGCAGGCCGTCCGATCATTCGGGGCCTTGACGGCCCTCGTATCCGAGTATTGGAGAACGGCATCGGTACGCTCGATCTCTCTACCATCAGCCCGGACCATGCGGTAACGGTTGAATCGTTCAACGCTTCCCAAATCGAGATACTGCGAGGCCCGGCGACACTGCTCTACGGCAGCGGCGCATCCGGCGGCGTGGTCAATGTCGTCAGCGGCCGAATCCCCAGTCAACTGTTCAAATCTCCAAAGGGGGATGTCGAGATACGCGGCAATACTGCAACAGCGGAACGTAGCGGCGCTTTAAACGCATCTGGCAGCGTTGGGAAGGTATCCTGGAGCGTAGGAGGGTTCAGGCGCAAAACCGATGATTATCACATTCCCGGACGAGCGAATGAAAGCAACCCCCACAGTAAAAAGGGAATCGTTGAAAACAGCGCAGTCAATTCGGCCAGTGGTTATGCGGGTGGTTCTTACATTGGCGAGAAAGGATTTTTGGGTATATCGGTCTCGCATCTGGAGAGCAAATACGGCATACCCAGCCCTGAAGGCTCAAAGATCGATCTCAAACAGACCCGTTATGATATGTCAGGTGAACTGAATGAGCCGCTCCGCGGCTTTGATCGGCTCAAGGTGCGCGTAGGCTACAACGATTACAAGCATAATGAACTAGAGAGTACCGGCGAAATCGCCACCCGATTTAAAAACCAGGGGTTGGAAAGCCGCGCCGAGCTTCTGCATGCACCGATAGCAAAGTGGCAGGGAGCATTCGGTTTCCAATTTCAGGATCGTAATTTTTCCGCCTTGGGCGAGGAAGCCATAGTGCCGGTTACAAAATCCAATTCCGCCGGCCTGTTCCTGGTCGAAGAGCGGAGCTGGGATCGTTGGCGGCTGGAGCTCGGCGGCCGGATCGAGCGTGCGACGCAGGATCCGCAGAACAATATCAATCCGTCACGCGCATTCAACCTCTATAACGTCTCCGCGGGCACCTTGTGGAAATTCATGGATGGCTATGGGCTGGGTCTGACTGGCACACGGGGGCAACGTTCACCGTCCACCGAGGAACTGTATATGCACGGGGCTCACCGTGGCACGGCCACATTCCAGACTGGTGACAGCACCTTATCCAGCGAGACCACCAACAGTATCGATCTTGCGCTACGCAAGACCACCGGTATGGTGAAATGGAAAGTCAATGTATTCCATAACTGGATTGACAATTACATTTTCGTACGCAATGCCGACACCAATGAGGATGGTGTGGCGGATCGTGTCGACGATACCGGAACGCTGGATCCCAATGGTGATTTTCTGGTACAGAATTTCGCGCAGACCGGAGCGAGATTTTATGGCGCGGAAGCGGAAGCCATCTTCACATTGAAACCCGACACCATCGACTTGCGGCTGTTTGCCGATTATGTGCGCGGAAAACTGAATAATGGAGGCAACGTTCCCCGTATCACTCCACCACGGTTTGGACTGGAATTCAACCACAGGACCGGGCCCTTGACAATGAACGTAAGCGCGACTCGCGTGATGCGTCAAAGCCGCCGCGCCGCGCTTGAAACCAGCACTCCAGGATACACCCTGGTGAATGTCGAGGTGACTTACCGTATCAAGGAAACAAAATCGAACGGTATCAAAATCTTCGCTCAGGGCAAGAATTTGCTTAATGAAGAGATGCGCGTGCATACCTCTTTCCTGAAGGATTTCGCGCCGTTGCCGGGGAGGTCGCTCGTAGTGGGCCTGAGAGGTGAATTCTAGCAGCCTGTCAAACTTGAAGAATCGGAGTTTTTGCAGCCGATTTCCTTTAAGTCCGACAGGCTGCTCGCCATTGCATCGCAAAAATGGCTGTATCCGAGCCGAAATCTGGCTAGAGCCCTGGAGCGCTATTTCAGGTTAAAAAAATTGCCGATACCATCACCGCAATATGCGTTTATCTATTAAGACATGGCGGAATGTGGCAAACTATCAGGTTACCCCATATTCGGTATGCTGATCCGTGCCTTCGTACGAACTCTTTATCGGTTTGCGCTATACCCGCGCCAAACGCCGTAATCACTTCATCTCTTTCATTTCCCTGATTTCCCTGATGGGTATCACGCTTGGCATGACAGCCCTTATTACGGTCATGTCGGTCATGAACGGCTTTCAGAAAGAGGTCCGGACGCGCATTCTTGGTGTGGCGTCCCATATTCAGGTGAGCGGCGTCAACGGCTCATTGACCGACTGGCGCAAGGTTGCCGATGAGGCACTCAAGCATCCCGAGGTAGAGGCTGCCGCACCTTATGTCAGCGCGCAAGGCATGGTTTCATTCGACCAGGTTGTCAGTGGCGTGGTGGTTAGAGGTGTCTTGCCGGACATGGAGGACCGCGTAGCCGATCTGGGGCGAATGATGATAGACGGCAAGCTCGAAGATCTCGTGCCGGGAAGATTTGGCATTGTCATCGGCCGGGAATTATCGCGCACCCTGGGCGTATTCACGGGTGACAAGATTGTCCTCATTTCGCCGCAAGGACAGGTCACCCCGGCAGGTATATTGCCGCGCCTCAAGCAATTCACAATTGTCGGCATCTTCGAAGCAGGACATTTCGAGTATGACTCGGGCCTGGTACTGATCCATCTGGCGGACGCACAAAAGCTGTATCGCATGGAGGAGGACCAGGTATCGGGTGTACGGTTGAAGCTGGATGATCTGTTCCAGGCGCCGCAAGTAGCGCGAGAGCTTGCGCCACTGATTTCCGCGGATGTTTACATCACCGATTGGAGCCGTCAGCATGCCAATTATTTCCGCGCAATCCAGATTGAGAAGCGCATGCTGTCGCTCATTCTCGCCCTCATCATCGCGGTTGCCGCATTTAATATCGTTTCCACCCTGGTCATGGCCGTAACCGACAAACAATCCGATATCGCGATACTACGCACGCTGGGTGCCAGCCCGCGAAGCATAATGAAGGTTTTCATCGTTCAGGGTACGTTGATCGGTATCCTCGGTACCACATTGGGCGTGATCGGCGGCGTGCTGCTGGCATACAACGTAGAGGCGGTGATAGCGACTATCGAGCGCCTGTTCAGCGTGCAATTCCTTTCGCGGGAGGTGTATTACATCAGCGAGATTCCGTCGGACCTGCACTTCGCCGACGTAATAACCGTGGCTGCGGTATCGTTTGTGTTGACATTGCTGGCGACGCTTTATCCGAGCTATCGAGCTTCCAGGGTCAACCCCGCAGAAGCGCTGCGGTATGAATAAAGCGATCATTGCCTGTCGCAACCTGCGCAAAAGTTATTATCAAGGCAAACTTGAAGTGCCGGTACTTTTGGGAATAGACCTGAATGTGAAAGCGGGAGAAACGGTTGCGATCGTCGGCACGTCGGGTTCCGGAAAAAGTACACTGCTGCATCTGTTAGGGGGGTTGGACGCACCCACGGGAGGCGACATACGCATCATGGGGCAGGAAATTGCCGCCATCAATGAAGAAGAAAGATGCCGCTTACGTAATAGATCACTCGGTTTCATTTATCAGTTTCATCATTTGCTGCCCGAATTCAGCGCGCTGGAGAATGTCGCCATGCCATTGCTCATTCGACGTATGAGGAATACCGAAGCATATGAGAATGCGGCGAAAGTTCTGGCACAGGTGGGCTTGGGGCACCGCATATCCCATACGCCTGGAGAACTCTCGGGTGGTGAGCGCCAGCGTGCGGCGGTGGCGCGTGCGCTGGTCACCCGGCCTGCCTGCGTTCTTGCGGATGAGCCTACCGGCAATCTCGACCGGCGCACCGCGGCAGGGGTTTTCGACCTGATGATGGACCTTAATCACGACGTGGGCGCAAGCCTTGTCATTGTCACCCACGATCCGGAATTGGCCAGGAAGGCTGGCAGGATACTGCACCTGGAGGATGGTATATTGGCTGAGTAACACGGCAACGTATTTGCTTCGATATGTCGCTATCCATTGCCTTGCCTGAATACGCTGATGAGTCCATCAGCATTTATTCATTCCACGTGGTCACTGTGCTTTATACCCGCACGTCGTTTTGCCCGCTTGCGCCATTCATGAATAGTGTAAAGCCGCCATCCTCCGCGCACGAGGAGATAGCCTGCCAGAGAGAGCAACAGCGCCAGCAGGAACATACCCAGAAGTAGAGGCTTTCCGAGCGAGACCACCCAGTCCATCAATGCCGGTACCCACTCGCGAATGTCCTTATCCATCAGGTGCAGCTCTGTTTGGGGCATGTTGCCGATACCATTCCCCGTGACGAACGCGCCAATGGCGTACGCGGCCATATAGATGGGCAGGATAGTGAAGGGGTTGGAATAGAGCGTGGTAACCACCGCTACCGGCAGATTCACCTCGAAAATGATGGCAAACAAAGCGGCAAAAAAGAATTGTATCGGATTGCTGCCGGGAATCAGGCCGGTGAACAATCCAACCGCAACGCCACCCGCAACTGAACGCCGGTGCAGATGCCACAGATTGTGATGATGCAACCGTTCTCCGAATAGTCCGACAAATCGGTTCTGCCGAATGGTCTCGTGAGAAGGCAGATATTTTTTGAAGAATTTTCGAACCATGGAATGAGTGTACGGAAATACTGGCGGGCCGTGCAAACATAATAACTTGTCGGCAGGAGACAATCCTGACCAGAAATCCTTCCAGCTTAAAGAAAACAGGCGCCGCTGTTGCGGCTCTTCGCGACGCCTAGGACTCAACAAACCGACACTCAACAAACCGACGCTTATCGTATAACCTGAAGCCGCGATCCGATCCAGGCCGGCATTATCTTGTCAGTAGTTCAGCATTCCTTCTTATCGTACGATTCTAATCGCGGAAATTACTGATGCGCGCATATATTCTGGCATTTGCCCTTGGAGTATGGCTGCTGCAACAGCAGGCGGAACTACCGAATGTTCGATGGGCATGGGTGCTCCTTCCTGGCGCGGCGTGCGCGCTCCTGCTCTCGCACTGCCAGGCCAACATTTTTACCGTAACGGGCAAAGTATTATTGGCTGGTGTCTTACTGAGTATAGGATTTTTCTGGGCGGCTGCTTTCACCCGGTCGCGCTTGGCCGATGCGCTTCCGCATGAATGAGAAGGGCGCGATATCCAGTTGCTCGGGATAGTTCGGAACTGCCGCAAGTCAATGAGAACAGCGTCTGTTTTGCTTTCGAAGTGGAGCGCGTGCTGAGCGAAGAAGCATCGTTCCCGCGCGCATCTCCCTCACCTGGTATGATGAACGGAGGTCTTGAAGGTATGAATAAAACGCTATTTCTTGAAAACCTAGTAATTTATAATGTATGCTTAATAAATAAATATTTTCCACTAGGACTCAAGGAAAACCACTATCCGATCGTGAACCTGAAATAGTACTTACCGCAGTCGCACAAGGCAGAAAACGCTATTAAAAGTAATCATAGTCATGACAACTTATACCAATGCGTCCAATATGCATCGCCTTGAAACGGCAATGCAGCAATGGGTTGAACTGCTGGGTGCGGAGCACGTGCTTAACGATACGGAAACGCTGGCTGTTTATGCGCGGAGTACTTCATCATGCGGCACTCAGCCTTTGGCCGTTCTACGTCCTCCCTCTACCGAAGATGTTGTCACGATCGTAAAAATTGCGAGCGCTTTTTGTATCCCTCTTTATCCCATCAGTCGGGGGAAGAATTGGGGCTATGGAGATGCCTGCGCCGTTACGGACGGACAGGTCATTGTCGACCTCAGCCGAATGGATCGAATTATCGAAGTCGATCAGACCCTGGCGTATGCTGTGATTGAACCCGGTGTTACACAGCAGCAACTTTCCATGTACTTGCTGGATCGCAAGATCCCTTTATGGATGGACTGCACCGGCGCTGGTCCTGATACCAGTCTCGTTGGCAATATCCTGGAACGTGGCTTCGGGCATTCTCCTTATGGCAATCGCTTCCAAACTGTGTCTGGCTTGCAGATTGTGCTCGCAAATGGACAAGTTCTTCAAACGGGTTTCGGGCATTACCCGCAAGCCAAGACCACTTACTTGTTTCCCTACGGTGTAGGTCCTTATCTGGATGGGTTGTTCACGCAATCGAACCTGGGCATCGTAACCCGCTTAGGAATGTGGTTAATGCCCGCATCAAAATGCATCAATCACTTTCTTTGTTTTATCGAGAATCATGAAGATATTAAACCAGTCGTTGATGCGCTACGTCCATTGCGCATGAATGGCACGCTGCGAAGTATTGTCCACATAGGTAACGACCTTAGATTGATCTCTGGGGGTCGATCCTATCCCCTGGAATCCGCAAGGGGAAATATTCCTCTGCCTGCGGATTTGCGAAAAGCGCTCCGCATCGAAGCAGGAGTAGGAGCTTGGACCGTATCTGGCGCACTCTATGGCACACCACGGCAGGTTTCCACTACGCGTAAAATCCTCAGAAATGCACTCAAGGGCACAGGAACTACACCTGTTTTTCTCACCCAGCGAAGACTCGCATTTGGCGCGATGATTGCACGCATGTTGGGCAATTCAGCGCTAGCGTCGCGTCTAAAAACCAAGGTTCAAGTTGGCAAGGCTCTATTTGACATGAACAGAGGCATTCCTAATGGGAGATTTCTCGCGGGTGCTTACTGGCGTAGGCGCGCTGGTCTACCCTCAAATTTTCCCAGCCATGCCGATCCGGCTGCGGACAATTGCGGGTTGTTATGGCTCTCTCCGATTATCCCTATGCGGGGGGAAGACGTGCTGCGACTGCACGCCATCATTGAGCCTATATTCGAACAACACAGGTTTGACCTCTTCATTACCTTTAGCATGGTTAATGAACGCGCTCTAGGGACTGTGATTACGATAGCTTACGACAAGGAAGAAATTGCTGAAACCGAACGGGCGCAAGCATGCTATCGTGCGTTGTTCAAATCTATTATGGAAGCCGGCTATATTCCTTATCGCGTGGGGATCCAATCCATGGGGGACCTTGACCAAGGTTCCGACAACTTTTGGAGTACTACTAGAGCCATAAAAATGGCTCTCGATCCTCAGGAAATTATTGCGCCAGGGCGTTACCAGCCGGAACGAGCACCCCACATTGCTTCTCACAATAATATAAGCTAACAAGACTTTGCTGCGCCAAGATATTGAAATAGGAAAATAGTCCTCTCAGCGCTATTTGTTACGCAAGATTTTTATTAATTTTTATTATTTTTGATCATGGAGACTTTATGTCCGGAATCGTTGGCACGCTAATACGTGAGCTCACCACCGGGGAATCGAGTTCGCGTATTCCCGAACCGGATCTGGTAATGGATGATCCTGACAAAGTAAGTGCCTTCGTACGCGCTGGACGCGAGGCCGCGATTGTGGCCCCAACCTATCTTTTTCATTGCTCTCACATCTGTGAAGTCATTTGCCCCGGTGAGACAGTCGTAGATCTAGCGTGTGGGCCGGCTACCCAGTTGGGCATGGTTGCTCAGATGAATCCGAATTCACAATTTATCGGTATCGATCTGTCAGAGGGAATGCTTAAGGAGGCTAAGGACCATATTAAAGAGCTTGGCCTGAAGAATGTTGATCTAAAAAAGGGTGATATTACCGATTTGAGTCAGTTCCATGACAATAGCATAGGTGCGGTATTTTCGACGCTATCCCTGCATCATTTACCAACGGTCCATGATCTGGAGTCCACGTTTTCAGAAGTTGCCCGCATCGTAAAACCAGATGGCGGTATTTACCTGTCCGATTTCGGACATTTGAATTCGGAAAAGTCCATGCAACATTTTGCGTACCAGCACCGGGAGCGACAACCCGAACTCTTCACAATCGACTATCTCAATTCTTTAAGGGCAGCCTTTCATTTGGCTGATTTCCAGCGCCTGAGCGCAAAGTATCTAGCGGGGCGCGCCCGCCTTTATTCGACGTTCTTAATACCTCTTATGGTAACGATAAAGAGTCCCAAACGTGGGCAAGTAGAGCTGGCTTTGACGCAGAAACTGGCTGAGCTGCGGCGTGCCCTGCCTATTCCCCAGCAACGCGACCTAAAAGATCTAATCAGTTTGTTCAAGCTTGGCGGGCTAAAATCGACTTTATTGGTGTAATGATGAAACGCGCAAAAGAACCGGTGTACGACTGAAGAAAATCGGGGGGAAAGAATCCCCCCGGAAAACATGCTCCACCGATGGTTTATGCCTTGCGACGTCGGCGTACCATTCCCATCCCAAGCAAGCCAGCTCCCAGTAGCGCTAAGGATGCTGGCTCGGGTACAACCCCCTCCACGACCCTTGAGCTGGCCTGAGTATGAGAATCGATTGTCAGAATATACGTGTCGGTACTATTCAGCACCGGCGAGACATTGCCTCCTAGCGCAGAGAAAGCGGTGGGACCTAACTGATATTGAGCCGAGCCCGGGGACGCTATAGTGAGATTGGAGTTAGAGTTGAGCTCGGCTGGTTGGAAAGTATAAACCAGCACATTGGTCGGTGCAGCTACAGTACCAAGATCTCTAATGCTTATAGAAAAAGAGAACCCCGAAGTAGAAAGTCCGTTAATGGCATCTGCCGCTAGCGCAGCCTGTGTTAGCCCAGATCCGAAAGCATTAAACGTCATCGAATCGGCGCTGGCCAACTGAAACGTGAATTGAGTACCGGTACCAGCGGTTGTACTTCCATTGCCATCACCAGTTTGATTGAGTTCAATTTCCGAGACTTGACTGGAGTTCGTCGGAGTTCCGGCTGGCGTACCTGAAATGATAGCGCCTGTCAAATCCATATCGCCCCGCGCAAATTGTATGCCTGGTATTGGAACAACCGGGTTTGGTGTGGTTACAGCGACTTGCGGGGTAAAAGTATTTCCGGCCGGGCAACCCGCGCCTTGGCACGCCTGCGGGAGCAGGACATTGCCCAGAACTGGGCCTTGAGTAAAACTGGTGGAAGCAGCGCCATTTAACGACGCGGTATCAGACCCACTGTTTCCAATATCGATTGTGGCAAAGTCAGAAATATCATACTGAGTGCCCCCCGAATTGCTTATCGTAAAGTTGCCGATATTCAAGTTAGAAAACGACAGCGCACCTGCATAGGAATTCGCAGTGATTCCCAAACTAAAGGTCGTGGCAACGGCGATGGTTATGATGTTTTTTTTAAAAAGATTCATGATCATGATTGACACTCCATGGTAAGAAGACTAATAACTTTTTAAATGTCAACCCTCTTGAGTACTTGAAGTATCAGCTCATTGCTGTTTTTCTTTTACCTCTCTTTCACGCAATTTTCATACCAATAACATTATATCTTTTAGCATCAAATGGTTAAAAAGGAATGTAAAATTAATTCCAAGGAAGTGTAAAAATCTTCGACATTCAATTGAATGTCTTATGCCCATAGTTGCAGCTTAGTAAGTGCAGCAGCTTGAAACCGGTGGACAACATCCGCTAAAGGATCGTAAGCCATTTTGCAAAAGACTCGACGTCGCTGCCTTTCGCCTATTTTTGGTAGACAAATGCTTGTTTGGCAGCGTTAAATTGGCGAGGAGGTGGAAAAAAACAGATGGGACCGAAGATCTCAGCAGCTTGCTGGAGAGGAAAAAACCTGAAACCAGACCTATAATGCATATAAGCATCTGTAAAGAACCTCGACAGAATGTGCTGTTCTATTTGATTCCTTATGGAGAACTGTTGTCATCCAGTCTGGACAACTCAGGTGCAACATGGGTATTGTGGAACATACCTCGTGCCGATCCAGTCGCGTATCAGGTTCTTCCCGTTTCGAGCCTGCCAGTGATACCTAACTCATCCCGTGGCGAGAAAAAATATGGATAAAATGATTTTTCCTGCCCGTGCTGTTCCATTAACCCGCCAAATTTACGGATTTGCTCAGACATATATTCGAGCTTCAGCCTGAGTAATACCGCAGGCGCATTGACTCGTGTACAAACTCTTTTTTCTCCGAAGTTTTCAAACCCAAGCATTTTTTTGTAAAACATGGCATGCCGGGGGTTGACTTCTATCACCCAGTCAGTAAAACCAAAGATATTATGCGCGTAGATATAAGAAATGTGGATCAGCGAGGCAAAAACTCGTTTGGGAATGTTATCTTCAATTGCCAGTCTGGATGGCTCAGATAATCTACGTCCCCGCAAACGAAGTTCGTCGAGCTTGTCACTAAAGTTTTCATCCGCCGGCAAACCGATGTCCGCGTCAAGACAAAGTGTCATGGTAGCAACGGTTTTTCCTTCAGTGTCAGCGACTAATATGATCCGATTTGGCTCATTATCTGAGGAAGGATCAATAGAATAGCCTCTCCAACCATACCGTTTACGGATCAACAGAGAAGCCGCTTCCCGCCTACCTTTCGAATTTACCATCCGGATATTAAATACCTGCTGATCGATCACATGATCAGAATTAACATCGGAACTTGACTCCTGAATGCACATTTCTCTTAACTGGGGAGATGATGAGCTAAAAGAAATAATTGTTTCTTCGTCCTGAGGCATGAAGATATGCGTTTTAGGGCTTAAGGGATAAGATGTTTTTTTGGGGCTTAAGGGATAAGATGTTTGTATAGTATGCATGACCTTATATGGATGTGATGAAGAATCTAGTCGAAGCATAAGCAATTCTTGTGCCATAGGTATTAATTATTAATTATCAATAAGATACTTTATAAGCGAAAGGAAGTACTGTCTCCGATATCGGGGAAAATTTATCAATTATTTATCTCTGCCTGATTTATAATGCTTTTTTTTGTCGTCATTTAGAGACAAACGATGTGTTCCCGCCACAGTTAATTCGTCATCGCAAAATGAACGGATGACGTTTATATCCGTGGTAAGAGGGATACCCAGCTCCGCAAAAATTAGCCAGGAGACGATGCTCGCTTTCGGCGAAACTTATCTTTAATGGTAGGGGCGTTGCATGACGGAGAAACGTTTCACAATGGAGCAGATTGGCGTGGGGCCGAGGGATCCCGAAGCTACCAGAGACGCTAGTTTCGATACGTTAGCCTTCGATATAAATGGTATTTTGTTCGAAGTCTCGCGCGAAGTGTAAGCTCGTTCGCGTAAATCTATAGAGGACGAATAGCAGAGATTGGAGTCGTCCTGTTCATTGAAGTACTTGGGTTAGCATTTATATCATCCACACCTGAAGAGTGTGGTTCTTTGGTGCTCCTGGAACCCGGAATCCTTGCCCTGCTATGTGTTGGGCTAGCAGCGACTCTATACATCCGTAAATATTCATTAGCAGTTTTACCTACGTCAGCTATTGATATGCCTTCAAAGCCCCAACCTCCAGCTAGTCGATTTTAATTTTAGTCTGAAGCTCCTGTTATTTACCGCAGAGCATCTCTCCATCCGCTAACTTCACACGTCAGTATGGGTTTTAATAGCGGCACAAACCTTTAATGCAAGTCCGCATCCTTGCATTTGCGCTCGGAGTGGTGTGGTTGCAGCAGCAGACCTCGCTGCCGGAAATTTCATGGGCATGGGCACTATTGCCCGGGGCAGCGTCGGCATTTTTGCTCTGCCGTTCCCACGCGCCCGTTTTTACAGCCGTTGGCAAGGTGCTGTTTGCCGCTATTTTCTTAAGTGCGGGGTTTTTCTGGGCAGCTGCTTTCGCCCAGTCGCGCTTGGTCGATGCGCTCCCGCATGAATGGGAAGGACGCGATATCCAGCTGATCGGGGTAGTTGCGGAACTGCCGCAAGACAATGAGAACAGTGTCCGTTTTGCTTTCGAAGTGGAGCGCGTGCTGACCGAAGAAGCCATCGTTCCCGCGCGCATCTCGCTCGCCTGGTATGAGGAACGGGGAAAGCAAGTGGTGATCTCCGAGACCGCGCCACCGCAGGTCAATGCCGGCGAGCGCTGGCGCATCACGGTCCGGCTCAGGCGTCCGCATGGCAGTGTCAACCCTCACGGCTTCGACTTTGAGCAGTGGGCTCTGGAGCGGGACCTTCGCGCCACAGGCTACGTGCGCAAAAATGACGAGAATATGCGCCTGGATGAAATGGTCGATCGTCCGGCTTACCGGATTGAGCGTCTGCGCCAGGATATCCGCCAGCGTTTCATTCAGGTATTGCCCGACCATGCCTATACCGGTGTTCTGGTGGCGCTGGCGGTCGGCGATCAGCGCGCCATTCCACGCGAACAGTGGCAGGTATTTACCCGCACCGGGGTAAATCATCTCATGAGCATCTCCGGGCTGCACGTTACCATGGTATCCGGACTCATTTTTGCGTTGGTGTACTGGTTGTGGCGCAGGAACCATCATTTAACGCTGTGGTTGCCGGCGCGCAAGGCGGCGGCCGTCGCGGGGTTGGCAGCAGCGCTGGGTTACGCGCTGCTTGCAGGCTTCGCCGTACCGGCGCAGCGTACAGTGTATATGCTCGGGGTAGTCGCCATCGCTTTGTGGCTGGGCCGCTTCACCTCCGCCACGGCGGTACTGGCCTGGGCATTGCTGGCGGTAATACTTCTTGATCCGTTGGCGGTACTTTCAGCGGGTTTCTGGTTATCGTTTGGTGCAATAGCAGTCATCATGCTGATATCGGCCGGGCGTATCGGCAGAATCCACTGGTTATCCAACTGGGCCCGGGTGCAATGGGCAATAACGCTCGGCCTGATACCCCTCCTTCTGGCCATGTTCCAACAGATATCGCTGGTTTCGCCTATTGCCAACGCTATAGCGATCCCCCTGGTGAGCCTGGTGGTGGTTCCCTTGACACTGCTGGCTACTTTCCCGCCGCTCGACTTCATGCTGTTGCCCGCGCACTGGGTGCTAAGCGGCTGCATGGAGGCAATGCGGTGGATGAGCGATGTGCCCCAGGCGGTTTGGAGCCAGCATGCGCCGCCCACGTGGGCAGTAGCAGCCGGCGTGGCCGGAATTTTCTGGATGCTGCTGCCGGGAAGGCTGGGGCTTGCCACAGGTTTTCCCGCCCGCTGGTTGGGGATGATAGCGCTGCTGCCGCTATTTCTGGTCCTTCCCCCTAAACCTGCATCGGGAGAATTATGGCTGACGGTGCTGGATGTCGGCCAGGGACTCGCGGTAGTGGCACGCACGGAAAATCACGCGTTACTCTACGATACGGGTCCGGGGTTCAGCGCCGAGGCGGATAGCGGAAGCCGCACTATCGTCCCTTTCCTGAGGGGCGAAGGTATAAAGCAGCTTGACGGCATGATCGTGACACATGCCGACACGGACCACAGCGGCGGCGCATTATCGGTGCTGGAAGCGGTGCCGGTGGAATGGCTGGTTTCGTCTTTGAGGGACGACCACCCGATACAGCGAGCCGCTTCCTCGGGATACCGATGTCGTGCCGGGCAATCGTGGCAGTGGGATGGGATTCGCTTCGATATGCTTCATCCGCTGGAGCAGAATTACAGTGAGCCCAAGCCCAAAACCAACGCATTGAGCTGTGTGCTGAAGATCACCACCGCCCATGGCAGCGTATTGCTGCCCGCCGACATCGAGAAAAAATCCGAGTATCAGTTACTTGCCCGGGACGGCGATGCGCTCTCCTCGACGGTGCTTATCGCACCCCATCACGGCAGTAAAACCTCTTCAACGGAGGGGTTTATACGCCAGGTGAATCCCAGGCTGGTAATATTCACCGTCGGCTATCGCAACCGCTTCGGGCACCCCAGAGATGAAGTGGTGGAGCGCTACCGGTCTCTTGGAAGCAGATTGCTGCGCAGTGACGCCGATGGCGCGATACTGCTGCGCTTTGCAGATAAAGATTTCGCTGTGGAAACCTCGCGCATGCTGCGGCGCCGCTATTGGCAGGATATCCCGCAATATTGACTTAAGGCATCATTGCGTTGCTATCAAAACGGATAATATCCCTGGATTTCACCTTCGTGGACGATATTCCTTTAAACCCGCTCCCATAACTGCAAGACTGAAAAATGCGCGATGAGCTAACAGATAGAGATTCAGGGATTTCTCCGACTTCTTCTTCCACAACGCTTTCTTCCGGCAGCGGAGGTTGGGATGGATTCTGCTGGCCGGAAGCCGCCGCAACCATGTTTTCCCCCGGCGAAATCGAAATACTTGGGCGTGCGCTGGATTTCTGCCATTCACTTTATAAAGACAAATACCTGTCTACCGGCGAGTTGGTTACTCAGCACATACAGGGCACAGCATGGATCCTGACATCATTACGGGTCGATAGCGATACGTTGGCCGCTGGAATACTTCATGCGGTACCGGATTATCTGGATGGATACGAGGAAAAATTACATGCGGCGTTCAATCCTACCATAGCTCACCTTGTGGAAGGGGTAGCACGGATGGGCCGCATCCGAACGCTGGGGCCCGAAGGCGCCTCGACCGCGGGAGACCGCAATGCGCAAGTCGAGGCATTGCGCAAGATGCTGCTGGCGATGGTGGAGGACATTCGTGTCGTTATCATTGCCCTTGCGGATCGTGTGCAGACGATGCGATATATCGCTGCGAATAACGTTCCGACAGGCGCGGAGATTGCGCACGAAACGATGGATATATTTGCACCGCTGGCGAATCGCCTGGGGTTGTGGCAAGTGAAATGGGAGTTGGAAGACTTTTCATTTCGGATCGTAGAGCCGGAACGCTATAAAAAAATCGCCACATTGCTCGAGGATACGCGTCGCGTTCGGGAACAATATATCGCCCTGATGGTGGATAACCTGCAGAACGAATTGCAGCAGGCGGGAATCAAGGCTGAGGTTACGGGCCGCCCGAAGCACATCTACAGCATCCACAAAAAAATGAAACGCAAGGGTGTGGACTTCAAGGAAATCCATGATGCTCGTGCAGTAAGGATTCTTGTGGACAATGTGAAGGACTGCTATGCCGCGCTGGGCGTGGTGCATAATCTCTGGATACCGATCCCGAAGGAATTCGACGATTATATTGCCAGACCAAAAGGCAACGATTACCGGTCTCTGCATACCGCCGTGATTGGTCCGGAAGATAAGGTGGTTGAGGTGCAGATCCGTACACACGAAATGCATCGCCATTCCGAGATGGGTGTGGCTGCGCATTGGCGCTACAAGGAAGGGGCGAAGCGTGACGCCAGATATGAAGAAAAAATTGCCTGGTTGCGGCAGATACTGGAATGGAAGAATGATGTCGAGGACGCGGGCGAACTGGCCGCGCATTTTAAAGTCGCGCTTTTTGAGGACTCGGTCTATGTATTGACGCCGCAGGGTAGGGTCATTGCCTTGCCCAAGGGCGCCACGCCGGTGGATTTCGCCTACCACGTGCACACCGATCTCGGTCACCGCTGCCGTGGCGCAAAAATCGATGGTGTCATGGTGCCGCTTGATTATCCACTGCAGAATGCGCAGAAAGTGGAAATCATTTCAGGTAAGCAGGGTGGGCCGAGCCGTGATTGGCTCAATCCTGTCCTGGGCTATCTGAAAAGCCATCGGGCGCGATCGAAGGTCAGGCAGTGGTTTGGCTATCTGGAGCGCGAGGCTTCGTTGGCGCAGGGCCGGGTGCTCGTGGAAAAGGAATTGCAGCGCTACGGTATGACAGCGCTATCGCTGGATAAGCTGGCCGGTGAGTTCAAGTTTCCCAAACTCGACGGGTTTCTGGCTGCTGTTGCCCGGGGCGATATCAGTAGCCGTCAATTGGGCGTGTATCTAAGCGGCGTGACCGGAACAGTTGCTCCAGACCTGGAGTTGACCGAGGGTGGCAAGACCGTTGCACCATCCAGCGGCGGTATCCTTGTTGCGGGTGTCGACAAGCTGTTCACTGTGTTGGCAAAATGTTGCAAGCCTGCTCCGCCTGATCCCATCATTGGATTTGTCACCCGCGGACGCGGCATTACGATACACCGTCAGCAGTGCGCCAGTTTGTCCCGTTTAAGTGAAGAAAGTGCCAAGCGCGTCATTACGGCAGACTGGGATGTATCGGACGATACATCGAAAGCGAAAGGCGAGCGCTATGAGGTCGATATCGAGGTCGAGGCGCAGGACAGGCAAGGATTGCTGCGTGATATCTCCAATATCCTGCTGCGCGAGAGAATCGATGTTACCGCCACCCGAACCCAAAGCCGGGATATCGCAGCGATGCAATTTACCGTGAAAATCAGCGGCCTGACGCAGCTTAACCGTGTTCTCGGATTGATACAGCATGTTCGAGGGGTGATATCTGCCTGGCGGAAATAGAGCGTAACGCTAGCAGCCTGTCGGACTTAAAGGAAATCGGCTGCAAAAGCGTCTCCAAAAACGTTTCCAAGAGCGTCTGGGCGGTCCATGTTTCACCGCTTTTTCGGCCAATAGAATAACTATTGGCCTTCAAAATCCTCAAGATCTGCCCTCGCCCAGCCACTTTTTCGCTGCGATTCTTCAAGCCCGACAGGCTGCTGGAGCCCGGCCGCAGCATCGAATTACTCACTTTCATATCGTCCAGTTGAATGCTTCGTGATCAAGTTGGCTAATGAGTTGGTAAGCAACTCAGCTCGATTCCACGTACTCATATGACTGCGTATCTTGCGGCTTCTCCGGCAGGACAATTCCTCGAAGCAGTTATGTAAGCCGTTGGCGCTTGCAATGGCAATTGCTGCAATATTGCATATATCGGATTAATCCTATAATTATCTGATTTTACGTGTTTAATTTCCTGGAAGGCTTCCTGGGTGCCGCACGATCCAGGCCTTTGGCACCCTTGCAAAAAACCCTATTCTTTTCCTTGACTTTGCCTATCGTTTTAATTACAGTGGGCAAAAGTGGGTAAAAGTGGAGAAAATTTCCGTATTTCTTCCGGCAAATAAAGGGGCAAAATGTTTCGCGGTGGGACACCTATTAGCCTGGATAACAAAGGTAGACTTGCGGTGCCCGCGAAATATCGCGAAGGTCTGATATCTCTTTGTGCCGGTCGTTTGGTTATCACCGCTGATCCTTCCAGTTGTTTGCTGGTTTATCCCCAGCCCGTGTGGGAACCGATAGAGCAGAAACTCAACAGTCTTTCCAGCTTCAATCCACAAACGCGTAGTCTGCAACGTCTTCTCGTTGGCAACGCCAGTGACGTGGAGATGGATGGCGCAGGCCGCATTTTGGTGCCGCCTCCCTTGCGTCAATTTGCTGGTTTAAGTAAAGACGTGGTTTTGGTTGGGCAAGGCGCTAAATTCGAGTTGTGGGACGACGAAAAATGGAGGCTCCAGATCGAGAGCGCGCTCGTTTTCAAAGACGGCATTCCGCCGGAGCTCGATGGTTTTTCACTCTAATGCTGTGGTTGAAAAGTATATGCATACCGCAGTTTTGCTGCATGAGGCGGTGGATGCGCTGGCCATCAAGCCGGACGGAATATACGTGGATGGAACCTTTGGTCGTGGTGGGCATAGTCGGCTGATACTGGAGCAGTTAGGAAAAAATGGAAGGCTGATAGCGTTCGATCAGGATCCTTCCGCATTTGAAGCTGGGCAGGCTCTCGAAGACGAGCGGTTCCATATGATTCATGGCAGCTTTTCGACGATGCAGGAGATCTTGCGGCAATTGGATGTGGATCGGGTGGATGGGATATTGCTGGATTTGGGGATATCTTCGCCGCAGCTTGAAGAAGCCCGGCGCGGCTTCAGTTTTCGCCTGGATGGCCCACTCGATATGCGCATGGACACAAGCCAGGGGCCGACGGCTGCGGAGTGGCTCGCTTCCGCTCCCGAAACCCATTTGGAAGAGGTGATCAGGAACTATGGCGAAGAGCGGTTTGCTAAACAGGTTGCAAGAGCGATTGTTGCGGCTAGAGGTCGGCAGCCCATCGTCACTACACATCAGCTTGCCTCGATCGTGGCATCGACCGTGCGCTCGCGCGGACGGGAAGATAAGCAGAATCCGGCGACGCGCACTTTTCAGGCTATACGGATTTACCTCAATCAGGAGCTTGAGAAGCTGTCGCTTGCCTTGCCGAAATGCGTGGAGATGCTGAACGCCGGCGGCCGGCTTGTCGTGATCAGTTTTCACTCGCTGGAAGACCGGACAGTGAAACGTTTTATGCGTGAATTGGCAGATTCGGACAGGCTGCCGAAGGAATTGCCGCTACGTGAAAAGGAAGTGCAACTTTTGAGTCGCCAAAAATTGCGTTTGATAGGCAAGGCGGTACGTCCGGATACGAAGGAAGTCGCCGGCAATCCCAGGGCCAGGAGCGCAATAATGCGCGTGGCGGAGCGAATAAATACGACATAGAGGAACAGCCACAACGGCGTTCCCGGTTAATGAGAGACTGATGTGGCCAGACTGAATATTCTGTTGACCTTAATTCTCATCGCCTGCGCGTTGAGTGTTGTGACTTCACAGCACAAAGCGCGCAAGCTTTTTGTAGAGCTCGAAAAAGAGCAGGAATTGGCACGACAGCTGGCGGTGGAATGGGACCAGCTTCAGCTTGAGCAGAGTACCTGGGCAATGCATACGCGTGTTGAAAAAATCGCTACCGGGCAATTGCACATGCGTATGCCCGATGCATCTCGCATCCGGATTGTTCCGTTTGGGATTCCCTTCGGTCGAGCCGATCCCGTGGAAGCACCGGAACCATGAAGTTTGATCATGCAATATATCTCGTGTTGCCTGCGGGGCGTTCGCGCCTGTTGCTGGCATTGCTGCTGCTGGGGTTGGCGGCCTTGGCGGGGCGCGCTGCTTATCTGCAGGGAATGAACAACGGATTCCTGCAACAGAAAGGCGAGTCACGCTATAGCCGCGTACTCGAAATGAGCGCACACCGCGGCATGATTACGGATCGGCATGGCAAACCGCTCGCGATCAGTACGCCGGTAGAATCGGTATGGTCGAGTCCCCAGGATATGCACGCCACACCCGAGCAGCTGAGAAAACTGGCCAACCTGATCGATGTGGATATCAAGGAAATTCGTCGTCGCATCGATGGGCCGCAGCGCGATTTCGTATACTTGAAACGGCACTTGTCACCCGAGGTCGCCGCCAGGATAGTCGAACTTGACATGCCCGGCATATTTCTAAAACGTGAGTTCCGGCGATATTACCCAGCGGGCGAGTTGACCGCTCATGTGCTCGGGTTCACTGACGTGGATGACAAGGGGCAGGAGGGACTGGAACTGGCATGGCAGGAAGAGCTTGCAGGCAAACCTGGAAGCCGCCGCGTGATCAAGGATCGCAAAGGACGTATCGTCGAGGATGTGAAGAGTATCCGGGCGCCCAGGTCAGGACAGGATATTGCCTTGTCAATAGACAGCAAAATCCAATATTTCGCTTATCGTGAATTGAAACAGGCGATGGAAACGCATAAAGCCAAGGCAGGGGGAGTCGTGGTATTGGATGCGCAGACGGGCGAGGTGCTGGCGCTGGTCAACCTGCCGGCGTATAACCCCAACAACCGGACAAGCCTGAACGGTTGGCGTGCCCGTAACAGGGCCTTTACCGACGTCTTCGAGCCAGGTTCGACGCTGAAGCCATTCACTATCGCGGCCGCGCTGGAGGCAGGCGGAATCAAGCCCGACACTATTTTTGAAACAGCACCAGGTACATTCTCCATAGGCAAGGCGACAATACGCGACTCGCATAAGGAAGACGCATTGACGGTCGCGCAGGTGATCCAGAAGTCCAGTAATGTCGGTTCCGCGAAGATTGCTCTGTCGCTGCCGCCACAAACGTTGTGGGGAATGTTGAACGATGCGGGGTTTGGTACGTCAACGGGCTCGGGGTTCCCCGGAGAAGCCGGCGGTAAGCTACGTCCCTACCGTACTTGGCGCCCCATCGAGCAGGCAACGATGTCATACGGGCACGGCATCGCGGTGAGCCTGCTGCAGCTGGCGCGCGCTTATACGTTGTTCTCCGCGGAGGGAGAATTGAAGCCGATTTCGCTATTGAAGCTTGAATCACCCTCGCCGGGCAAACGCGTCATATCGCGCGACACTGCTTTGGCCGTGAGCCGTATGCTGGAAATGGTGGCGCAGCCGGGGGGCACCGCACCGCAAGCTCAGGTCAGCGGTTATCGGGTGGCGGGGAAAACGGGTACCGCACATAAATTGGAAGGTAATGGTTATGCAAAAAACCGTTACCTGTCGACATTCGTGGGTTATGCCCCGGCTTCCAGTCCCCGGTTCGTTATCGCGGTAATGCTGGATGAGCCGTCCGCTGGGAAATATTTCGGCGGCGTAGTAGCGGCACCCGTGTTCAGCCGGCTCATGGATGGCACGCTACGCATGCGGAATGTACCGCATGATGCACCCGCGGATAAGGATAAGGTAATGTCTCTCACCGCAGCGCCAGGATTGAATGGTGATGTATGAGTTCAAGTCCTGACGCTGGAGGCAGCAGGTTTTCAGAAAGCCCGCCGATGCATTTTGATTTTCGTATTTTTGAGGGCTTGAGCGTCAAAATCAGCAGTCTTGCCACAGATAGCCGCATGGTGAAGCAGGGAGATACATTTCTGGCCTACGCCGGAGAAAGGAGCGACGGCCGAAACTTCATTCGCCAGGCCATCGCAGCGGGAGCCAATGCGGTACTTTGGGACCCTGAAGGCTTTGTATGGGACCCTGTATGGAAAGTGCCGAACTTGCCGGTCTCCGGGCTGCGAACCCAGGCAGGCTTTATTGCCGATCACGTATATGGTCATCCATCGGAAAAATTATGGCTTATCGGTATTACAGGAACGAATGGCAAGACCTCCTGCAGCCATTGGATCGCCCAGGCCCTGATTGCGCTGGGCAAGAAAACCGCGGTTATCGGCACGCTGGGCATCGGTTTTCCTGAAGAACTGGAGTTCACCGCCAACACCACGCCGGATGCGGTGTTCTTGCAGCAGAAAATGGCGGATCTATTACGGCGTGGCGCTTGTTGCATGGCAATGGAGGTATCGTCGCACGGGATTGTGCAAGAACGCATCAACGGCTCGACGTTCTCGGTGGCCTTATTTACGAATCTGTCACGCGACCATCTCGATTACCACGGCAGCATGGAAGCGTATGCTGCCGCCAAGGCGCGGTTATTCCGCTGGCCCGGGCTCAGGCATGCAGTCCTTAATCTTGATGACGCGTTTGGCGTAGGCTTGTCAAATCATCTTCTGGAAACGGACACGCAAATAATAGGATATGGGTTCACGGAAGCGGCGACCCGGATTCGCGACACGACGAAATTCAGGATATTGCGAGGATACAATCTCAAGTCAACCCCTCAAGGCCTGGAGTTTGATATTGAATTTGAAGCCGAACATCTGGAGCTTAAAACTGAAGTGGCAGGACGCTTCAATGCGTCAAATTTATTGGGAGTACTCGCCACCCTGCTGGCCAGCGGCATCAGGCTGGTCGATGCAGTGCGAGCCTTGCGGGAAATTCGACCCGTCGCAGGCAGAATGCAGCAAATCGGGGGCGGCGATCTGCCTCTTGTCGTTGTAGATTACGCCCATACGCCCGACGCCATGGAAAAAGTATTGACCACGTTGCGTGAAATTCTTCATTCCGGTCCTGCATCCAGTACTGGATCAGAAGCCCGAAACCCAAAATTGATCTGTGTGTTTGGCTGTGGGGGCGAGCGCGACCGCGGCAAGCGGCCTCTACTGGGCGCAGTGGCGACACGGTTGGCTGACGAAGTCATCGTCACAAATGACAATCCACGGCAGGAAGACCCCAATGTCATCATCAGCGAGATCGTGGCGGGTGCGGGCGTCAATCATCACATTGAAAAGGATAGGGCGAAGGCTATTTTCGGAGCGATTCATGATGCGCGGAAGGGTGACGTTATATTAATCGCGGGGAAGGGACACGAAGCCTACCAGGAAATAGATGGTCAAAAGCTTCCATTCAGCGATGTCGAGGTCGCCAGGCGGGTACTGATGGAAAGGGCGGAGGTACAGGCATGATGACCCTGCATGACGCAGCCAGCGCCCTGAACGGTAAACAGTTGGGTGGAGATGCCTGCTTTAGCGGAGTCAGCACCGATAGCCGTACAGTAGGGCGCGGCGATCTGTTCGTCGCGCTGGTAGGGCCAAATTTTAATGGCCATGATTTTATTGCCGTGGTGAAGGACAAAGGCGCCGCGGCGGCAATGATCGATCGGGAGTTCGAGGCCAAAGCGCAGGAGCCTGGAATTCCTCTGATACGGGTGGAGAATACCCGCTTGGCATTGGGGCAGCTCGCAGCATACTGGCGTGGGCATTTCAGGATACCGATGGTCGCGGTGACCGGCAGCAATGGCAAAACCACGGTAAAGGAAATGATTGCATCGATTTTGCGGCGGGTGGCCGGGTCGGGTGGGCAGATGAGCAACCCGGATACGGTACTGGCGACGGAGGGCAATCTCAACAATGATATCGGTGTGCCCCTGATGCTCTTGCGGATGCGCGAGCGGCATGGCTATGCGGTGATCGAGATGGGAATGAATCATTCCGGCGAGATTTCATATTTGACCAGTCTGGTAAAGCCCACCGTCGCGCTGATCACCAATGCGGGGGTGGCGCATGTCGAGGGGCTGGGTTCGGTGGAAGCAGTGGCACGGGCAAAGGGCGAGATTTTCGAGGGACTCGATCAGGACGGAATAGCTGTCATCAACGCCGATGATGCGAACGCTCAGCTTTGGCGCAAGCTGGCAGGCAATAGAAGAGTCGTTGATTTCGGCCTTACGGGCAAGTCAAAAGTGAGCGCGTGCTATCAATCCGATTTTTTCGGCAGCAGCATGACGCTAGTCCTGCCTGGCGGGGTTAAAGAGGTGCAATTACAGGTTCCAGGCGAGCATAACGTGCGAAACGCGCTTGCGGCGGCAGCGGTTGCGATAGCCATGGGTATCGGCACGGAAGCAATAGCGTCAGGATTAAATGCATTTCACGGCGTGAAGGGACGTATGCAGAAAAAGTACGGCCGGCACGGGGCAACATTGATAGACGATAGTTATAATGCCAACCCCGATTCGGTGCGGGCTGCTTTGGCGGTGCTGGCAAAAGCTGCCGGGACAAAGATTCTGGTATTGGGTGACATGGGTGAACTCGGCGGCAGCGCGAGGGATTTCCATGAAAGCATTGGTACAGAGGCAAGAATGGCCGGGATTGATGGATTATTGGCCCTGGGCGAGTTGAGCGTCCATGCCGTAAATAAATTTGGCCCCGGCGGTCGGCATTTTACGAAAATCGAGGAATTACTGGCCGAGGTAGAGAGTCTGCTGAAGCCTGGCGTCACGCTGCTGATAAAGGGGTCGCGCTTCATGCAAATGGAGCGCGTGGTCAAGAGTATCGAGTTATGACTCATGACGTATGAGCCATAAACCTAAATCCGGTAGTTGACCGCTCATTTAATAGATCAGTGTCATGACTAATAACAATATTTCATATTATTTGACGCTCACCTTTCGGGTGAGGTCGCTACGAGGTGAATTGCACAGTTTTTGCGGCACATGGCTGCGTTGCAACTCCTTGGAATGGAACGACCATTCCGCGTCGTTGCGCCTTGCCCTGCACCACAAAAACCGTACACTTCACCCCGTCCAACTACCGGATTTAGGTTAAATCGTGGTTATGTTGAAATCATGAGCAAGCTGGTCCAATTGGTCTTTCCACGAGTCCCGAACGATATCCTGTTGTGGCGGGTGCGATGCTGCTAGAACTCGCTCAATGGCTTGCGAAGGACATCCGTGCGTTCAACGTGTTTCAGTACATCACATTGCGCACGGTTCTCGCCGCGCTAACCTCGCTTGCGATTTCGTTCATCGTAGGCCCTGCCATGATACGTAAGCTGACCGCTTACAAAATCGGGCAATCGGTACGCAGCGATGGGCCCCAGACCCATCTTGTCAAAGCGGGCACACCCACGATGGGCGGCGCTCTGATACTCGTGTCGATTGCCTTTTCAACGTTACTGTGGGCGGATCTGAGCAATCGCTATGTATGGGTGGTGCTCATCACCACGCTGGGCTTCGGCATCATTGGCTGGATAGATGATTATCGCAAGGTGGTATATCGCAATCCAAAAGGCCTCTCCGCCAGAGCCAAGCTCTTCTGGCAATCGGCAATAGCGATTCTGGTGGCGCTATATCTTGCGTTAACGGCTGAACTGCCTGCGCAGACGACCATGATTGTCCCATTCTTCAAGCAAGTAGCGATACCGCTGGGTGTCACCGGGTTTGTCGCGCTTGCCTATTTCGTCATAGTGGGTACCAGCAATGCGGTGAACCTGACCGATGGTCTTGACGGCCTCGCCATCATGCCTACCGTCATGATCAGCAGCGCCCTGGCAATTTTTGCCTATGTGGCGGGACACGCCGTATTTGCAAAATATCTGGGTATTCCCCATATCCCCCATGCGGGCGAACTGGCTGTCTTCTGTGGTGCGCTGGCGGGCGCCGGACTCGCCTTTCTCTGGTTCAATGCCTACCCGGCGGAAGTATTCATGGGGGATGTCGGCGCGCTTGCGCTTGGCGCCGCTCTCGGGATCGTGACCGTGATAGTGCGCCAGGAGATCGTGCTGGTCATCATGGGCGGCGTATTCGTGGTGGAAACCTTGTCAGTGATGCTGCAGGTGGCGTCGTTCAAGTTGGTCGGGAAACGTATTTTTCGTATGGCGCCGTTGCATCATCACTACGAATTGAAGGGCTGGAAAGAAAATCAGGTAGTGGTTCGGTTCTGGATTATCACCATGATGCTGGTGTTGTTCGGTTTGTCCACTCTGAAATTGAGATGACCCATAAGCTTATGAATTTGCGGAATAAAGCGGTACTGGTGCTTGGGATGGGCGAGACCGGGCTCTCCATGGCCAAGTGGCTGTCGCGCATGGGAGCAAACGTTCGCGTGGCTGACAGCCGTACAGTTCCCCCTTGTATGGAAGATTTAAAACAGGCTCTGCCTCATGCCCTTATGTTCACCGGGGTCTTTGCCGCCGAGGCTTTTGCCGGTATCGACCTGATTGCTATCAGCCCCGGCGTACCTCAGGCGGAGAAGCTTGTGCGGCAGGCAATGAAGGACGGCGTGCCAGTGGTGGGAGATATGGAGCTTTTTGCCTTGGCAATCAGGTCGCTAAGTGCCTCAAGGCCAACAATAGTGGCCATTACCGGCTCCAACGGCAAGACAACGGTAACGGCCATGGTAGGGGCAATGGTAAAAAAAGCCGGGTGGGATGTCGAAGTGGCGGGAAACATCGGTCCTGCGGTGCTTGATGCACTGATGCGGCGGGTAGATTCAGGACGACTGCCGCAAGCCTGGATATTGGAGGTTTCCAGTTTTCAGTTGGAAACCATGCAAAACCTCGGTCCGGATGCGGCTACCGTGCTGAATTTAAGTGAAGACCATCTTGATCGCTACGATGGAATGCGGGAATACGCTGCGGCGAAGGCAAGAATATTTCTGGATGCTGCCGTTGGCCAAGACGACCATGCAGGGATACAAATATTGAATCGGGACGATTCCATGGTACGTGAAATGGCGCTGAGGGGCCGTAAGAAGATAACTTTCGGCCTGGATTTGCCCGTTGGCGACAGCGATTTCGGCCTGCTGCATGAAGACGGCAATTCGTGGTTGGTGCAGGGAGCCACGCGCTTGATGAAGACCAGTGATCTTGGCGTTTATGGCCTGCACAATGCGGCGAATGCGCTGGCTGCGCTAGCGCTATGCCGTGCCATTGCATTGCCGTTTGAGCCATTACTGCAGGCCTTGCGTGAATTTCGAAGCTTGCCGCATCGAATGGAGAACGTTGGAACCTATGGCGGTATCACTTTCTACGATGACTCGAAGGGTACCAATGTCGGGGCGACGGCGGCAGCGCTGGACGGCATGATGCAAAGCGTCGTTTTGATAGCCGGCGGCGTTGGCAAAGGACAGGATTTTGCGCCTTTGGCAAGGCCGATAGCGGAACACGCGCGGGCTGTGGTGCTGATCGGACGGGATGCAGCCAAAATTGCGAGTGCCATAAATCATTGCGGCGTGCCGCTGCATCATGCATCGACAATGGAAGAGGCGGTACAAAAAAGTTTTTGGCTGGCACAGGAAGGCGATGCGGTATTGATGTCGCCCGCATGTGCCAGCTTCGATATGTTCAAGAATTACGCGCATCGCGCCGAGGCATTCATTGCGGCGGTGAGACGGGTGCAGGCCAGGACTCCAGTCATGAATAATCACGTCACCCACTGATGATCTATCGGAGCCATATCGGGAGCCAGGAAGCGCTACCCCACTTTGATCAGTCCTTGATCTGGTCGGGCATATTATTGCTGGGCCTGGGGCTGGTAATGGTTTATTCCGCCTCGATCTCGATCGCCGAGGCAGGGCGGGGCACCGATGGCTACCCCTCCTATTTCCTTGTTCGGCATGGTGTTTATCTGGTGGTGGGTCTACTGGCGGGTTTGATCGCATTTCAGGTGCCGATGCAGATGTGGCAGAAATATTCCTTCCACCTGTTTCTGTTTGGAGCAGCGTTGCTGCTGCTGGTGCTGATTCCCGGCATAGGCCGCGAAGTCAATGGCAGCCGGCGGTGGATATCGCTGGTGGTCGTGAATTTTCAACCGTCGGAGTTCATGAAGCTGTTCATGGTGTTTTATGTCGCCAACTATACCGTTCGCAAGGCGGTTTACCTCGGGAGTTTTCGTAAAGGTTTTCTGCCCATGCTGATCGTGACGCTCGTTGTAGGTGCGCTGCTGCTGCTCGAGCCCGATTTCGGCGCATTCGTCGTGATTACCTCCATCATGATGGCGATATTGTTCCTGGGAGGAATAAACCTGAAGCTGTTCACCGGGCTGATTGGTTTTCTGATGGTTGCCCTGTTGGCGCTAGTCTGGATCGAGCCTTATCGCATGCAGCGTTTCTTCGGATTCATGGACCCATGGGATGATCCCTACGGAAAAGGATATCAGTTGAGTCATGCCCTGATTGCGTTCGGGCGGGGCGAATGGCTGGGTGTCGGCCTGGGTGGCAGCGTCGAGAAGCTTTTTTATCTGCCTGAAGCGCACACCGATTTTTTGCTTGCGGTGATCGCGGAGGAACTTGGTTTTATCGGGGTCATGACGGTAGTGGTGCTGTTTGCGTGGCTGATAATACGCGCCTTCATTATCGGCCGCCAGGCAGCGATGAGAGAGCGACACTTCCCGGCTTTGGTGGCGCAAGGTATTGGCGTATGGCTGGGCGTGCAGGCATTCATCAATATGGGAGTGAACATGGGTGTGCTGCCGACCAAGGGATTAACGCTGCCGCTGATGAGCTTTGGCGGCAGCAGTATTGTCGTCAGTTGCATTACGCTGGCGATCCTGTTGCGGGTGGACTGGGAAAATCGGCAGTTGATGAAGGGTTATACAGTATGAAAGCGGATGAAAACCTGGATCGTAAACCTGAAGAATTGCTGCATGAGGCCGATGTGGTCTTATGGGCGGTTTCCGATAACGGGACCTGACTTGATCCATACCATTCTCATTATGGCTGGCGGAACGGGAGGTCATGTGTTTCCGGGGTTGGCGGTCGCGGAGCATATGAAGACCGCGGGATGGCGTGTGGTGTGGCTGGGGACCGAAGGTGGAATGGAAACCACGCTGGCACCGCGGCAAGGGTACCGCCTGGAGACTATCCGTTTTTCGGGTCTTCGCGGGAAGAACGTCCGAACCTGGCTGATGTTACCGCTGCGCCTGTTGATCGCATTTTGGCAAAGCGCCAAAGTGATACTCCGGGTGCGTCCGGACGTAGTGTTGGGTATGGGCGGCTATCCGGCCTTTCCCGGTGGCATGATGGCCTCATTGCTGGACAAGCCGCTGCTGATACACGAACAGAATTCCATTCCCGGCCTTGCCAACAGAATATTGGCGAAACTTGCTGACAGAGTGCTGCTGGGTTTTCCGGATGCGATCAAAAAAAGCAAAAAAGTGGCATTTTTCGGTAATCCTGTTCGTAAAGAAATTGGCCGGCTGGAAGCGCCGGAAAAAAGATACGCCATGCGCGACGGGCCGATGAAGTTATTGGTAATTGGAGGCAGCCTGGGTGCGCAAGCGCTGAATAGTGTCGTGCCGCAGGCGTTGAAGCGGATTCCTGAAAAACTGCGCCCGCTGGTAACGCACCAGGCAGGCGCAAGGCATCTGGACGCGCTGAGAAAAAACTATGTTGAGGCGGAAGTGGAAGGCGAGTTGGTCACATTCATTGACGACATGGCGGCCCGCTACGCCGATTGCGACCTAGTGATCTGCCGTGCCGGGGCACTTACTATCGCTGAATTGAGCGCGGCGGGTGTTGCAAGCATTCTGGTGCCATTTCCTTATGCCGTGGACGATCATCAGACATGCAATGCGAAATTTCTGAGTGACAGGAATGCGGCGGTATTGTTGCCGCAAGATGAATTGACGCCGCAAGGCCTGGCCGAATTATTGATGGGGTTCAGCCGTGGAAAACTTATGGAAATGGCTATGAAAGCCCGTGCACTGGCGAACCCGGATGCAACCAGATTAGTGGCGGAAGCATGCATGGGGATGATAAAAGCACAAAAATGAAAGTATCGGAAATGAATAAAACTACCGTTCTTCCATCATGAGGCATAAGGTCAAGCATGTCCATTTTGTCGGCATCGGCGGCTCGGGTATGAGCGGAATCGCTGAGGTGTTGCTTAATTTGGGATATCAGGTCAGCGGCTCGGATTTGTCCGCCAGCGCAACCACTCGACGCCTGAGAAAACTGGGTGCCGTCGTTCACGTCGGTCATGCGAGAAGCCATGTGGCATCCGCCGATGCGGTGGTGACTTCGACGGCAATAACGGCGGACAACCCGGAAGTTCTCGCCGCGCGAGAAAGTAAGGTACCGGTGGTTCCTCGTGCCATCATGCTGGCGGAACTGCTGAGGTTACGCCAGGGGATTGCGATTGCGGGCACCCATGGCAAGACCACTACCACCAGCCTGATTGCCAGCATTTTCGCCGAAGCGGGCATGGATCCGACATTCGTAATTGGCGGCAGGCTGGAAGCGGCAGGGTCCCACGCGAAGCTGGGCCGTGGTGAATTCATCGTGGTCGAGGCCGACGAATCCGATGCCTCATTTCTTTATCTGCAGCCTGTGCTGGCGGTTGTGACAAATATAGACGTCGACCACATGGAAACGTACGGTCACGATTTCAGCAAGCTCAAGCAGGCGTTCGTGGAATTTATCGAACACCTGCCTTTTTACGGCATGGCGGTATTGTGCGTGGACGATGCAAGCGTGCGTGAAATCATGGCTGCCATTACCAAGCCGATCACAACTTACGGTTTATCGGATGACGCACAAGTGCGTGCTGCCGATATTCGCCATAGTGAAGGACGGATGCATTTTACCGCGCTGGTAGGAACGAACGGCAAGACGCGCAAGCTCAAATGCATGCTTAACCTCCCAGGATTGCATAACGTGCAGAATGCGCTCGCAGCGATCGCGGTATGCAATGAAGTGGGTTTGCCCGACGCCGCCATCATCGGGGCGTTGGCCGGCTTCAGGGGCGTAGACCGGCGTTTTCAACGTTATGGCGAGATCAAACTGGCCGGCAACGGAAACGCGGCGGCGGGAAGCTTTACGCTCGTCGACGACTATGGGCATCACCCGGTCGAGATGGCGGCCACCATCGCGGCTGCGCGCGGCGCGTTTCCCGGTCGCCGGCTGGTGCTGGCGTTTCAGCCGCATCGCTATACGCGCACGCGCGATCTGTTCGAGGATTTCGTCAAAGTGTTATCAACCGTCGATGTGCTGCTGTTGACGGAAGTTTATTCCGCTGGCGAAGTCGCCCTCATAGCGGCGGATAGCAAATCGCTCGCTCGCGCGCTGAGAGTTCTGGGCAAGGTGGAGCCGATTTTTATCGAGACCGTGGACGAGCTGCCTTCCGCCATACATAGCGTGGTGCAGGACAATGACGTAATACTCGTGATGGGCGCGGGATCGGTGGGCAGGGTGGCGCCTGACCTTGCAAAGGATCAATGGACGGCTGGGCAGGAAGCCGACCTGGCGGTGGAAGGGGAAGGATAAAAATCAGGCCGCTTTTCGTCGCCCATGAATATGCGCAGGTTTCACGAATGGATATGTCGGAAATTAATTTGAACCACGGCTCAAGTGCACTTCGCGGCGAGATGCGCGTGAATCAGCCAATGAAAAAATATACTTCATGGCGCACCGGCGGCGTGGCGGAGCGTGTGTACCTGCCGGCAGATCTGGCTGATCTCGCGCACTTCCTGCGCGGCTTGCCCCAGGATGAGCCAGTGCATGTGATAGGACTCGGCAGCAATCTTCTGGTGCGTGATGGAGGTTTGCGGGGAACCGTTGTGGTGCTGCATGCCCGGCTTAACGACCTGCGGCTGGAGCAGGGGGATAGGGGTGACGCACTGATATACGCCGGCGCGGGCGTAGCCTGCGCAAAAGTGGCGCGGTTTGCAGCCAAGCATGGCTTGGCCGGGGCAGAGTTTTTAGCGGGTATACCCGGTACCGTTGGCGGGGCGTTGGCAATGAATGCAGGGTGCTACGGCGCCGAAACCTGGGAAATCGTATACAAGGTTCACACGCTGGGCCGTGCCGGGCAATTGCAAGCACGCCTGCCTGGAGACTACGAGATCGGTTATCGGCATGTTGCCTTGAAGCCCGATACGAGCGATGGCGGGCAGGGTGAGAAGGGTGAGCACAAATCGGCGAATTTCCCGGATGAGGAATGGTTTGCAGGCGGCTGGTTCCAATTGCCGAAAGAGAAAGAGGCAGTGTCGCGGCAAAAGATCAAGGAATTGCTGACGCGACGTATCAATAGCCAGCCTTTGAACCTGCCCAATGCCGGTTCGGTATTCCGCAATCCGCCGGGCGACTGGGCCGCGCGACTGATCGAGTCATGCGGGCTGAAAGGTTTTCATATCGGGGGCGCGATGGTTTCATCGACACACGCAAACTTTATCGTAAACACCGGCGCTGCCTTAGCGTCGGATATCGAAGCGGTGATAGACAGGGTACGTAAAACGGTAAAAGAGCAGACTGGCATCGAGCTGGTGCAAGAAGTACGAATCATCGGGGCTGTGAGCGAACACAGCGGGATTCCCGATTTCGCAACTCATTATTCTGTCGAGGAAGATCAAGATGGTGAGTAACCATGATTTTGGGAAAGTTGCCGTTCTCCTGGGCGGGCGTTCCGCTGAACGCGAGATTTCGCTCCAGAGCGGCAAAGCCGTGCTGGATGCGCTACGGCGTCAAGGTGTTGACGCACATCCGTTCGATCCCTCTGAACAGCCGATGGAGGCGCTTCTGCAACAGGGGTTCAATCGAGCCCATATTGCCCTGCATGGGCGCTATGGTGAAGACGGTACCGTGCAAGGCGCGTTGGAGCTGATGGGATTGCCTTATACCGGTAGCGGTGTACTGGCGAGCGCGCTGGCGATGGATAAGTGGCGCACGAAATTGCTCTGGCAGGCTGCCGGAATCAGCACGCCCCGCTATGTCGTGCTTAATGAACAAACGGATTTTGACCTGGTTTCCAGGGAGCTCGGGCTGCCGCTGATCGTCAAGCCATCGCGGGAAGGGTCGACCCTCGGCCTGAGCAAGGTGGTCAAGGCAGCGGACCTGCCGGCAGCATTGGAGCTGGCGGCGAAGCACGACACCACCGTGCTGGCGGAGCAATTTATCGAAGGCATGGAGCTTACCATCGCCATCCTCGGAGAGATGACGCTACCCTTGGTTCGCATCCAGGCGGAAAGTGGCTTATACGATTATGAAGCCAAATATGTCTCCAATACTACCCGGTATTTTTGCCCAAGCGGCTTATCCGCTACTCAGGAGGACGCGATTCAGGCACAAGCATTGCAAGCGCACAAGATCCTGGGTTGCGAGGGATGGGGAAGGGTGGACGCGATTCTGGACGCGTCGCACCAGCTATATTTTCTTGAAACCAATACATCGCCCGGAATGACCGCGCACAGCCTTGTCCCCATGGCAGCGAAAGCCGCCGGCATTTCATTTGACGATCTGGTGCTGCGGATACTGGAACTGGCCCATGTGGGATAACCATCAGGCGCTCGCTGCGTTGGCGAACTGGCTGTTTGCGCTGGCTGCACTGATAGTGGTCTACCTGATCAGCCAGTTGACGATCAATTCGCCTTTGTTTCCGTTGAAGGAGGTGAGCCTTGGCGGCAGTGACGGCCGCCTCGAGCACGTGACGCGAGAACAGGTCGATGGGGTGGTCCGCAGCGCTGTTGCCGGAAATTTTTTTACAGTTGATCTGGAAGCGACCCGTAAAGCCTTCGTCAAGTTGCCGTGGGTGCGGACGGCCAGTGTGCGGCGCATCTGGCCGCAGGGCCTGGAAGTAACGCTGGAGGAACATATGGCCTTGGCGCGCTGGAATGGCGGCGCACTGGTCAATTTACAGGGGGAAATATTCAATGCTGCGTCCGATGAACCGTTACCTGAATTTGAAGGCCCGGAGGAAAGCGCAAGCGAAATGGCCAGACAGTACGCAGCGTTTAAAAAAATGCTGCAACCCCTGCAGCAGAACATCGCACGGATGAGCCTTTCCGACCGTCGTGCCTGGCGGATCAGCCTGGAGAATGGAACGCTGATCGAGCTCGGACGCGAACAGATGGGTATGCGGCTGGAGCGTTACGTGCAGGTGCACGACCGCAGCCTTGTGCAGTTAAATCAGCAATTGACTTACGTCGACCTGCGTTATCCGAGCGGCTTTGCTGTCCGTTAAGCACATGGCGCGATGGTGAAACAAAATGGATGTGATAGAAATGCCGGCAGATTCAGGGCTTGTAAGATAGATGAATAGAAGCAACGAAACGAAAAATCTGATCGTGGGGCTCGATATCGGCACTTCGAAGATCGTGGCTATTGTCGCGGAGGTGAAACCCGAGGGGGGGTATGAAGTTATCGGCATGGGCAGCCATCCTTCACGCGGTCTGAAGAAAGGGGTCGTAGTGAACATCGAGACCACGGTCAACGCGATTCAGCGGGCATTGGAAGAAGCTGAGTTGATGGCCGACTGCAGGATCCGGGAAGTTTATACCGGCATTGCCGGTAGCCATATCAAAAGTTTCAATTCGCATGGGATGGTGGCCATCAAGGATAAGGAAGTGTCGCGACTGGATGTGGAACGTGTGATGGAAACCGCCAAGGCAGTGAATATCCTCAATGACCAGCAAGTTCTCCATGTACTCAACCAGGAGTTCATCATAGATGGCCAGGAGGACGTGCGTGAGCCCATCGGCATGAGTGGTATACGGCTGGAAGTGAGAGTGCATATCGTGACCGGCGCCGTATCCGCGGCACAGAATATCATGAAGTGCGTACGGCGCTGCGGGCTTGAGGTGCGTGACCTCGTGCTGCAGCCGCTGGCCTCGGCCATGGCGGTGCTGTCGGAAGACGAAAAGGATCTGGGCGTCTGCCTGGTGGATATCGGCGGGGGTACAACCGACATCGCGGTATTCACACATGGCGCCATTCGCCATACCGCGGTGATTCCAATTGCCGGCGACCAGATTACGAATGATATCGCAATGGCACTTCGCACCCCCACCAAGGATGCCGAAGACATCAAGTGCCGCTACGGTTGCGCCTTGCGCGGTATGGCTGACCCGCACGAAATGGTGGAAGTGGCTGGCGTAGGCGACCGTGGAACACGCCAGCTTTCCAGGCAAACGTTGGCGGAAGTCATCGAGCCCCGCGTGGAAGAGCTCTATTCGCTGGTGCAGGCCGAACTGCGCCGCAGTGGCTTCGAGGAACTGCTGTCATCCGGGATCGTCATTACCGGCGGCAGCAGCTCCCTTCAAGGTATGGTGGAGCTCGGCGAAGAGATATTTCATATGCCTGTACGGCTCGGCCTTCCGCACTATCACGGCAGCCTGGAAGAAGTGGTGCTTACGCCGCGATGCTCTACCGGCATTGGCTTGATACTGGCCGGCATGGAACAGCTCCAACGACACCAGCACACCCGGCTGCAGGGCAACTCGTTCAAGCGAATTCTGGAAAGGATGAAAAGTTGGTTTCAAGTCAATTTTTGAGGGTCTCCTGTCCGAAGGACCCAAAAATGAGGGAGATCCCTCTTCACAGCGAAAGGGGCGGCTGGCAGCAGCGTTCAAAAGCGGAAAGACTTAAGACTTAAACCCAGATAATTCTTTAGGACGCGAGATGATGGCGAGGCAGGTTGCGAGACAGTTTTGCCGGTTGAGAGAAGTCCATAGCCGGGTCTATGGGCGCCGAGCAAGCGGCGAAAATGGCCGCAAACTGACCGCCGGCACTCGGGTAGGCTCGCAGAGCCGCCTAATGAATTATCTGGGTTAAATAACAATACTGTTCAGTTAATACAATTCCTAAAGGAGAGCATCATGTTTGAAATCATGGATACAGAAACACAGGAAGCCGTCATCAAGGTCATAGGCGTGGGCGGTTGCGGGGGTAACGCGGTGGATCACATGATCCAGAACGGCGTGCAAGGCGTCGAATTCATTTGTGCCAACACCGATGCCCAGGCATTGAAGCGGAATCAGGCACGTACCCTGCTGCAAATGGGATCAGCGATCACCAAGGGACTGGGTGCCGGCGCAGATCCTGAAATCGGGCGCAACGCAGCGTTGGAAGACCGCGATCGGATCGCCGAATTGATTGAAGGCGCGGACATGTTGTTCATTACCGCCGGAATGGGCGGCGGTACCGGGACCGGCGCGGCACCGGTAGTGGCGCAAGTGGCCAAGGAAATGGGAATTCTTACCGTGGCAGTGGTTACCAAGCCCTTTTCGTTTGAGGGCAGGCGACTTAAAGCGGCTCAGGCGGGAATGGAAGCGTTGACGCAATATGTCGATTCGCTGATCGTAATCCCCAACGATAAGCTGATGCTGGTCCTGGGCGAAGACGTGAGCATGCTCGATGCATTCAAGGCCGCCAACAACGTACTGTATGGCGCCGTTGCCGGCATCGCGGAAGTTATCAATTGCCCGGGCCTTGTCAATGTCGATTTCGCCGACGTAAAAACAGTGATGTCGGAAATGGGCATGGCAATGATGGGTTCGGCATTTGCTTCAGGAGCGGATCGGGCGCGCGCGGCGGCGGAACAGGCTGTCGCCAGCCCGCTGCTGGAAGATGTGGATCTTTCCGGTGCGCGAGGAGTATTGGTAAACATTACCGCCAGCTCAGCAATGAAGATGCGCGAGGTTCACGAGGTGATGAATACAATCAAGGACTTTACCGCGGAAGACGCCACCGTGATAGTCGGTACGGTCATCGACGAAAATATGGAGGAAAATCTCCGGGTGACCATGGTTGCCACAGGGCTGGGCGGCGTCGTCAACCGCATGCAACCCAAGCCGCTAAGCGTTATCCACACGCGCACCGGGACAGACAATACCCTGTCGTCGGACGGTGTAAACTGGAAGGATCTGGATGCCCCGGCCGCGTTACGTACGAATAGACGGCGCGATGCGACCATTGAGGCCATGAAACAATCGGGAGTCGATGTTCTGGATATTCCCGCGTTCCTGAGGAAGCAAGCGGATTAAGCATTGCGTATGAATAAATGAAATACTCGTTCACCGGGATGCGCTCATGGAGGCTGAGGCCGGTTCTCGAGAGCTGTGATCGCCAGCGGAGTTTGTGGCCCGATAGGGCGGAAGGCCGAGCGGTCCTCCGCGTTCCGTGGCGAGTTTGTCACTACTTATCCGCAGATCGTGAATTATCGCGCAAGGCACGATATCGCCTGATGCGCATGCGTTATACGAATCTATCCAGGAATCCACCGACGTCGCCAACCATTGCCGCGCGTAGACGATTCTAGATGATATCCGGGTCGTAGCCGTTCTGCTCACCTTCCATTCGCTGTTTTTCCAGCAATGATTCGACTGCGGTTTTTAGAGGTGATGGCGACAATCCCGAGGCCAATTCACTCAGCTTTTCCATGCCGGCCCGGCCTATCCGCATTTTTCTACCGGATAAATCACCCCTGCGAATATTGAGGTAATCTGCTTGCACAGCAAGTCGAATTGCAGTAACCTCATAGCCCATCGCTTGAAACTTTAATAATAACGACGGCAACGTCTGTCTGAGTTTTGCCGCAATTGCACCGTTACCTGCACATATCGTCAGGTTTCCTTCAAAGAATCCGCCTAGCGCGCAGTGTTGAGCCAGCTGGTGCGGAACGATTTTCGAGAATGCCTGCTGCATCGCGGTTAACTCGTCCATGTAGCTGAATAATCGCTGATGCTTGGGCGTCAGCCTTAGGGTTCCAAGGTAGAAATTTATCTTGCGGACGGTCATAGCTGAAGAATAATTTAGGGAATGAGATGCATATTATTCTAATTTCCAATAATTTGAAAAAACCGAAAACCTTGACCCTGACCGGCGTGCATCTTGTGCTTCTGGCAGGGGGAGGAGTTTTAGCTTCTGTATTGTTTGCGATGGGGTTGAATTATCTTTCTCTTCGGTATGCCGACAAGATCGACAGCCCTTCCCTCAGATCGCTGGTTTCGAGTGTACAGCAGGAGGAACATAAAAAAAACCAGTCGTACTTGCGCGATAGCCTCAATGCCATGGCCGTCAGAATGGGTCAGATGCAGGCACAGCTGCTGCGGCTGGATTCCGTAGGCGCTCGTCTGGCGGAATTATCAGGTATCAAGCCTCAGGAATTTCGGTTTAATCAGAATCCCGGTCAGGGAGGAACCGTATCGACGCTGCCATCCGAGGATATGTCATTTGCAGAGTTCAACAATAAAATCCAGGAGCTGTCGCTCGCATTGGATGACCGTAGCGACAAGCTTGGCGCACTGGATTCATTGTTGATGCAAGACAGGCTCAAGAAGAAAATGCTCCCGTCCGTGATGCCCGTGAACACAAAATGGTACTCATCGGGTTTCGGAGTGCGTATAGATCCTTTTACGGGAAAACGTATTTTTCATGAAGGGGTTGATTTCTCGGCTGCAACAGGTACGCCCATCGTGGCTGCGGCGGGCGGCGTGGTGGTGTATTCCGATTTCCACCCCGAATATGGTAATATGATCGACGTTGACCACGGCAATGATTTCGTCAGCCGTTATGCTCATGCTTCCAAGCGCTTGGTCAGGCTGGGCCAAGTCGTGGTGCGCGGACAGAAGATCGCGGAAGTGGGCAGCACTGGCCGTTCTACCGGCCCTCATCTGCATTTTGAGGTCCGGCACAGGGGCTCGCCGCAAAACCCGTCACGATTCTTGAAGATGCCCGGTTGAGCCGGGTCAATACTCTGCGGGTGGGGGTGAGGCCAAAAACCTCACCCCTTATTTTTTGTACATCGCTTAACAGAATTTTTGGGATTTCATGCTGAACAATCTGCTCAAGAAAGTTTTCGGGAGCCGTAACGATAGGCTGATCAAGCAGTATTTCCAGACTGTGACGACGATCAATGCGCTGGAAGCCAGGATTGCGGCGCTTACCGACGCCGAACTGCGTGCAAAGACCGAGGAATTCAGGCAGCGCATTGCTGACGGGGCAACCCTTGACGCTTTACTGCCCGAGGTATTCGCCGTGGTACGCGAAACCGGCAAAAGGGTACTCGGGATGCGCCATTTCGACGTTCAATTGATCGGAGGCATGGTCCTGCACAGCGGCAAGATTGCCGAGATGCGAACAGGCGAAGGTAAAACGCTGATGGCGACCTTGCCTGCTTATCTCAATGCACTGGCTGGCAAGGGCGTTCATCTCGTTACCGTGAATGATTATCTTGCCAAACGGGATGCGGAGTGGATGGGCCATCTTTATCAATTCCTCGGTATCAGCGTGGGCGTAATCCTTTCACAGATGGATCACGGTGAAAAGCAGGCCGCCTACGCAGCCGACATAACCTACGGCACCAATAACGAATTCGGTTTCGATTACCTGCGCGATAACATGGTGAACCACCCTACCGAGCGGGTGCAGCGCGTACTGAATTACGCCATCGTTGACGAAGTCGATTCCATTCTGATTGATGAGGCGCGCACGCCGTTGATTATCTCCGGCCAGGCCGAAGGCAACACCGAAGTATATGTGCGCATGAACGCGTTGATCCCGAAACTGGTTCGCCAGGAAACCGAGAAAAGTCCTGGTGACTTCAGCGTAGACGAAAAAGCCCAGCAGGTGCTGTTGAGCGAGGAAGGTTTCGAGCATGCGGAAAACCTGCTTGCCGGGGCTGGGTTGCTGCCTCCGGGAACCAGCCTCTACGATCCGGCCAATATCAATCTCGTCCATCATTTGTATGCTGGGCTGCGTGCACACGCGTTATTCCATCTTGACCAGCACTACGTGATACAGAATGGCGAGGTGGTCATCGTCGATGAGTTCACCGGGCGGCTCATGTCTGGCAGGCGTTGGTCGGAGGGATTGCATCAGGCGGTGGAAGCAAAGGAAGGTGTTCAGATCCAGAAGGAGAACCAGACACTCGCCTCGATCACTTTCCAGAACTATTTCCGCATGTATCAGAGACTGGCCGGCATGACGGGCACGGCCGACACCGAGGCTTTCGAGTTTCAGCAAATTTACGGGCTCGAAACCGTCATCATTCCAACCCATCGTCCAATGATCCGTAATGACCGGATGGATCAGGTATTCCGCACCTTGGGAGAAAAGAACCGCGCCATCATCGAGGATATCAGGGACTGTCATCAGAGGGGACAGCCCGTTCTCGTCGGAACGACCTCTATTGAGAATAATGAGGAGCTGTCCGGGTTATTGACTCGCGAGAAGTTGCCGCACCAGGTATTGAATGCGAAGCAGCATGCGAGAGAAGCGGAGATCGTCATCCAGGCCGGACGTCCCGAAATGATCACGATCGCCACGAATATGGCGGGTCGCGGAACCGATATTGTACTGGGCGGCAATCCGGAGCCTGAACTCGAGCGTGTTCGTGCCGACGAGAACATGAGCGAACCGGAAAAACTCCAGCGAATCGGGGAGTTGCAGCAGCAATGGCAACTCCTTCACGATGAGGTGCTGAAAAAAGGTGGATTACATATTATCGGCACCGAGCGACATGAATCTCGCCGGGTGGACAATCAGTTGCGCGGTCGTTCGGGCCGCCAGGGCGATGCGGGTTCCAGCCGTTTTTATCTTTCGCTGGAAGATCCACTGCTGCGTATCTTTGCATCTGATCGCGTAGCAAGCATCATGCAGCGGCTCAACATGCCGGAGGGCGAGGCCATTGAGCATCCTTGGGTCACTCGCGCGATTGAAAACGCCCAGCGCAAGGTGGAAGCCCGTAATTTCGATATACGGAAGCAGTTGCTGGAATACGACGATGTCGCCAACGATCAGCGCAAGGTAATCTATGAGCAACGGAGTGAGCTTCTGGAGTCGCAAGACATTTCAGAAACGATTACCGCAATGCGCGACGACGTGTTGCGCGGTCTTGTCGCTCTTTATATCCCAGCGCAAAGTGTAGAGGAGGAATGGGACATTCCGGGGCTGGAGAAGGCATTGGCCGCCGAGTATCAATTGGCATTGCCATTACAGGAGTGGCTGGAGAAGGAACCCGACCTGCATGACGAGAACATGCATCAGCGGATCAGCGCAGCAGCGCAAGAATATTATTCAGGAAAGGTCGATCAGGTTGGCGCGAATATCATGCATCAGTACGAGCGTGCCGTCATGCTGCAAAGTCTCGATATCCACTGGCGGGAGCATCTCTCGGCGCTGGATCATCTGCGTCAGGGTATCCATCTTCGAGGATATGCCCAGAAAAACCCCAAACAGGAGTATAAGCGAGAGGCTTTCGAACTGTTCACTTCCATGCTGGAGGGCATCAAGGCGGAAGTTACCAAAACGCTGATGACCGTGCAGATAAGAAGCGAGCAGCAGGTGGAAGCCGTGGCGGAAACACAACGCTCGCCCATAAACGTGCAGTATCACCATGCGGCTTTCGAAGAAGCGCTGGGTGAAGAGGAATCCTTCGAAGGCGGCGAATCAAACCGCGACGCTGAAGATCACCCGGAGAAGCATCAACCGTTTGTGCGCCAAGGGGAGAAGATCGGGCGCAATGATCCATGCCCTTGCGGATCAGGGAAAAAGTATAAACAATGCCACGGCAAGCTCAGCTAATAGGCATTCAATACGGATATAGCCTCAAATCAACCTCAGGCACGTGGCGCCTGGGCGAGTAGCATAGAGGCCATGACACATCCAGACCCCCGGCTGTTATTTGCGAGCAGGGGGTTATTCCAGAAAGTCAGCGCTTGTTATTTTACGCGTTTCTGAAAATATTCGTCGTAGCGGAAAATGTAGTCCTTATCTGTCAGCGGCAGATGGCATGCGCGGCAGGTTGCCGTGTTGTCAGGTGCTTTCGTTGTCGCATCAGCCATGTACATGGAGTATACCCAATCTCCGTTTCTGAGTTCCGGTGGCGTCACGCTTTCACCCCAGCCCGCGCCCTTGCCCATTACGCCGATTTTCGACAACTCACCCTTGACAAATTTACCATCGGCGCCCTTTAGAGGGGTACCGTCAGCAGCTTCCCTGACCTTGTAAATCTCCATCACAGAAATGGTTCCGTTAGGAAATTCATCACCCATTTTGGTGCTATGTCCGGTGGGGTTGATATAGATTTCGCGGACTTGCTTGACGTCGGCTCGCTGCACATCAGATAAAAACTTTGGCCAGCTCTTATAGTCCGCGGGTACGGGCAACTCGCTATCCGAGTATTTTTGAACCTGAGGCGATGACGGCACCTGTGCACAACCTACAAACACCGTAGCCAGCACCATAGCTGTAACGGCCCCCCATGTAACATGTTTCATCTTTTTTCTCCTATTGTCGAGCGACGCCAAGAATTCGCATAAGCTGTTTTTACGGGCTGTCCGCCGGTCCGGTTGATATAGTAGCTTGTCGGGTTAAAAGGAAATCTGCTGAAAAAGCGGCTGGTCGGTTCATATTTCGCCGCTTTTTCGGCCAATAGAATACTATTGACCCTCAGAATCCTCAAAATTGCCCTCAGTCACTTTTTTGCTGAGATTCTTCAAGTTTGACAGGCCGCTAGCTGAAGGGCTGCAAAATCGATATTTATGCATGCTCTCCATCCGGGATTACAATTCCCTATTAAAGAAAGGCTTATCAACGGACAGAAGAGTATGAGTAACCTGCCCGAGTTCTATACTAGCGTTGGAGAGGCGTTGTTGCAAGAATAATCGGCTGATCGAAATGAATCGCAAAACTGGCGGGACGCTCGAAATGACAGGAGCCATTCAGCGGATAACGATATCCGGAAATGCTCGGTCCCTCGGCCAATTCCTTCAAGTTTGTCCTGCCGCACCCAATTTCCTGGAAGCTGAAAGATTACCGAATGCTTACGCGCGACCGAGCCTTTCCGGCATATTTTTCACGCAGGCGCCATTCCGTGGTGGCGCAACAGGGCATCTATTTTTGGTTCGCGACCCCGGAATGCGATAAATGATTCCAGCGCAGCGCGGCTTCCACCCACCGCGAGAATTTCATTCCAGAAGCGGGCGCCGGCTTCGGGATTGACGACAACCCCGGCAGGACTTTCTTCAAACAGACTATAGGCGTCGGCAGACAATACTTCCGCCCACTTGTAGCTGTAGTAGCCGGCAGCGTAGCCTCCGCCAAAAATATGTGAGAAGCTGTTGGGAAAACGATTGAATTCAGGAGGAATGATTACCGCAACCTGTTCACGGATCTCGTCGAGTAGTTGCTGTGCCGTTTTTCCTTCACCGGGGCTGAAATCGGCATGAAGGTGCATATCGAATAGTGCGAATTCTATCTGGCGGAGCATTTGCAAGCCACTCTGGAAATTCTTCGCCGCCAGCATCTTTTCGAATAAATCGCGCGGAATAGATTGATTGCCGCCGCTGTAGGGCAATGAGTCAACGTGCCTGGTCATGTCACGCAGGACTTCCCATTCCCAGCAGAAATTTTCCATGAACTGGCTGGGTAGTTCCACTGCGTCCCATTCCACCCCATGGATACCCGACACGCCCAGGTCTTCCACCTGGGTAAGCAAATGGTGCAGGCCATGACCGAATTCATGAAATAGCGTGATTACATCGTCATGGGTGAACAAGGCGGGACGCGCTTGGCCGTCAAGATGAACAGGTGCGGAGAAGTTACAGTTAAGGTATGCAACCGGTACCTGAATGCTCTCTTCCCCCTGTATTCCACTACCGCCGATACGGCGGCGGCTTATGGCGTCATCCATCCATCCGCCGCCTCGCTTGCCGGGGCGCGCGTAGAGGTCAAGATAAAACCGGCCGATCAGATTCCCCTGTATGCCCGTGATATTGAAAAGCTTTACATCGGTGTGCCAGAGCTGAATGTCGGCAGCCTCCGCCCGGGCAATGGTAATGCCATAAAGATTCTCCACCACCCTGAACATGCCCGGCAGCACGCTGGTTTCGGGAAAGTACTGCTTCACTTCCTGCTCCGAGAATGCATAGCGGTCGAGGCGCAGCTTTTCGCTTACATAAGCCAGATCCCATGATTCGACATTTTCCAATCCCATCTTTTCGGCGGCAAATTGACGTAATTCTTTGAGATCACGTTCCGCATAAGGCTTTGCCTTGGCGGCGAGCTCACCCAAAAAATCCAGCACCTGTTTTGGGGTCGAGGCCATTTTGGTCGCAAGCGAGACTTCGGCATAGCAATCAAATCCCAGCAGTTGCGCTTCTTCCTTGCGCAGTTCAAGCATTTTCGCGATAAGTGGCGTGTTATCCAGATCGACAGCGTTTCCGGTCTGCGGGGCCGGTGACCTGATCTCGCTGGCACGCGTGGAGTATGCGCGATACATCGTTTCGCGCAGTGCCCGGTGGTCGGCATACTGCATGATGGGCATGTATGATGGGGCGTGCAGCGTAAATTTCCAACCGGGGGCATTATCCTTTTCCGCGATTTCCCGCGCTGCCTGCACTGCATCGTCGGGAATGCCGGAAAGCTCATCCGCGTTCTGTATATGCAATACAAAATTATTGGTGGAATCCAGCAGGTTATCGTTGAATCTGGAACCCAGCGCCGACAGCTCTTCCTGAATTTGGAGAAATCGCTTTTTCTTCTCGGGCGGTAGCTCTGCTCCGCCCAGGCGGAAATCCCGCAAGTCATTTTCGATTATCTTCTTTCGGGCTTGATTCAGGCCTTCGAACTCCTGGCTGTTGCGGAGTTGTTTGAATTTTTCGAAGAGGGCGGGGTCTTGCGCCAACTCGGCGTAGTATTGCGTGATCAATGGCAGGTTGGCGTTGTATGTCTCACGTAACGCCGGGGTATTCGCCACCGCATTCAAGTGTGACACCTGCCCCCACGCTCGAGACAGGCGTTCATTGGCGTCTGTTATCGGTTGCACGAAATTCTGCCAGGTCGGCATGGCGTCATCATCACGTATCCGGTCGATAGTGTTGCGGCCGTCGGCCAGTAATTGTTTCAGTGCCGGCGTGATGTGTTCGATTCGAATATCCGCAAAGCGCGGCAGTCCGGAAAAATCAAGCAGAGGATTCATCATATTGTCGAGAGTAGTCAGTTCAGTTGCAGGGGTACGAAAATGACAGCGCATGGTTGTGGCGCAACTTCAGAACCTCAACCTTCGTGTACGATGTTACCGTTGATCAGGGTGTATTTTACTCTGCCTAGCAGTTCCATACCGAGAAACGGGGTATTCTTGCCCTGGCTTTTCAGTGCGGCTGCTTCCACTTTCCAGTATTGTTCAGGGTCGAAAATGCACAAATCGGCGGTAGCGCCAAGAGACAGGCAACCGGCTTCCACACCCAGTATACGAGCAGGTTCAGCGGTGATTTTCGCCAATACCCTGGCCAGCGGAACTCTTTTTTCAGCCCCCCATTTCAAGGCCAGCGGCAACAGCAGTTCCATGCCTGTGGCGCCAGCCTCGGCCTCGGCGAAAGGTAACAATTTGTGATCTTCATCCACCGGCGCATGATCCGAACATATCGCATCTATCGTGCCGTCGAGAAGGCCGGCCTGTAGCGCGTCACGATCTCCCAACGCTCGTAGCGGTGGAATGAGATGGCAATTGGAATTGAAGAAACCGATATCCATTTCGGAAAGATGGATATGGTTGGCCGATACATCGCAGGTAATGGGCAGGCCTTGCTGCCGGGCCGCACGAATCATGGTGACGCCTTCCGCGCTGGAGATACGGCATAGATGAACCCTGGCGCCCGTTTCCCTCGTCATCAGGATAATATTCGCCAACGCTACGGTTTCCGCGCAAACCGGAACCGGAGGCAAACCCAATCGCGTCGCCACTTCACCGTCATGGGCCACGCCACCGTCGGCAAGATTCATATCCTGAGGGCGGAGCCAAACCACGAAGCCGAAGGTGGAAGCATATTGCATTGCCTGCATCATTACGCGTATGTTCGGAAGCGGCATATTCGACTGGCCAAAAGCGACGCACCCGGCATCACGTAATTCAGCCATTTCGGTCAGCCGTTCACCTTTCAAACCCTGAGTAAGGGCGCCGACTGGATAAACATGGGCTTGATTGAGACTCCTGGCACGGTGCTTCAGCATTTCCACCAGTCCCGGTTCATCCAGCACGGGATCCGTATCGGGAGGGCATGCCAGGCTGGTGATACCGCCGGCTATCGCTGCAGCCATTTCGGATTCGAGGGTGGCTTTATATTCGAAACCCGGTTCGCGCAACCGCGCCGATAAATCCACCAGGCCCGGGCACACTATCATATTCGTTGCGTCTATTTCCCGATTGGCGTGAAACCCAGGCGGGCTTTCGCCCAGGCCGACGATTTTGCCTGCCGCAATGAATACATCCATTATGGCATCGGTCCCGCTCTTCGGGTCTATGAAACGGCCGCTCCTGATAATCTTTTTCATTTCTTTCAATTGCCTGCCAAAATCGACATTACCGCCATCCGTACCGCAATGCCGAATGTCACTTGCGGTAGAATTACCGATTGCTTGCCGTCGGCAACCGCGGAATCGATTTCAACGCCCCGATTCATCGGGCCGGGGTGTAAAACAATAGCGTCGCGCTTGGCCAGCGCCAGCCTCTCCTGCGTGAGTCCATAATACTTGAAGTATTCCTCGGTGCTGGGGAGACGCGCGCTTAACATGCGTTCGCTTTGCAGACGCAGCATCATCAGCACATCCACATCTTTTAGCCCATGCGCCATCTCGTGATAGACATGTACGCCGAGACGTTCGACCTTGGAAGGGAGCAGGGTTTTTGGTGCAATGACCCGCACTTCCGGCACACCGAGCGTCGTAAGTGCATGAATCTGGGAGCGCGCCACGCGCGAGTGCAAAATATCGCCGACTATCGCCACTCGAAGATTACGAAAGTCGGGTTTGTAATGGCGAATGGTGAATACGTCGAGCAACCCCTGTGTAGGATGCGCATGACGGCCATCCCCGGCATTGATGACATGAATCTCGGGCCGGACATGGCGGGCGATCAGGTGCGCGGCTCCGCTTTGCGAGTGCCGCACCACGAACATGTCGGCATGCATCGCTGAAAGATTATTCACCGTATCCAGCAGCGTTTCACCTTTGGATTGTGAGGAAACGGCAATGTTGAGATTGACCACGTCGGCAGACAAGCGTTTTGCCGCGATTTCAAAGGTGGTGCGAGTGCGTGTACTGGGTTCGAAGAATAAATTGAATATGGATTTACCGCGTAGCAAGGGCACTTTCTTGACATCGCGCTCCGTAACCCCGACAAAAGACTCGGCGGTATCGAGGATATTCAACAGAATAGCGGCGGACAATCCCTCGGTGGTAAGCAGGTGTTGCAATTCGCCGTTCTTGTTCAGCTGCGGATTATTCACGGATTATTCGTTATCCCGGCGTTTGTCATACAGGCTCAGGCTCAATGTTCCATTGTCGGTTTTTTCGAGCGCGAGCATTTTATCCGGGGGCAAGTCGAGCGTTGCTCCAATATATTGGGCGGCGATGGGGAGTTCTCTACCGCCCCGGTCTACCAATGCAGCGAGGCGGACGCTTGCCGGTCTGCCATAATCGAATAATTCATTGATGGCGGCACGTATGGTGCGCCCGGTATAAAGTACGTCATCTATTAAAATTATGTGGCTGCCTTCCACCTCGAATGGGATGTCCGAGGGTTTGACCTGAGGATGCAGGCCAATCTGACCAAAGTCGTCCCGATAGAACGAAACATCCAGCGCACCCAAGGGAAGCGAAAGCTTCAAATCCCGGTGCAGCCGCTGCGACAGCCATACCCCCCCCGTGTGGATTCCGACGAGCGCGGTGCTCGTTTCGACATCAGGCCGTATCCTTCCGGTTAGCTCGGCCAGCAATTGTTCTGCATCAGGTAGTTGCATTTCGTCCATCAAAATAAGTTTGCAATATCAGTTGAGCCGCTACCTGATCCAATAGCGGTTTTTGCTTCTTTTTATTAATACCGGCTTCCTGCAGTGCTGCGCCGGCTTCAATTGAAGTATAACGCTCATCCACCAGTACTGTCTTGATGCCGAAACGACCTTCAAGACGCCGCGCAAAGCGCCGGCTCCGCCGGGTCAATTCATGTTCCGTACCATCTGCATGAGTAGGCAAACCCACTGCCAGCAGCGCTGGATGCCACTCATCAATCAGCTGAGCGATGCTTTCGAAGCATTCCGCTGCACTCTTGTTGCTCACTGTGGCAAGCGGATGCGCTAAAGCCAGCTCCAGATTCCCCACCGCTACGCCGATGCGCCTTTCGCCAAAATCGAAAGCCAAAACCGTCCCGGCAAGGTGGGTTTCAATATTCATGACCGGGAGTCACTGGACAAGCCCGCATGCAACCATGGGGGTTGCCGATGAATAGAATGCGGTTATTAAGAATGTCCCACTTCATCCGACAGGCTTGACAGATCGACACCAAGCAGACGCATTGCTGCCGTCAAACGATCCTCAGCCGGTAATTCGAAAATGATATTGGGTGACGCGGGCACGGTGAGCCAGGTATTCTGCGATAATTCATGCTCTATCTGGCCCGGAGCCCATCCCGAATAACCCAATGCAACGAGTAATTCTTTTGGGCTTTCTCCGCTTGCTATCGCTCGCAAGATATCGAGCGAAGTAGTCAGCCCGACCTTATCATGTACTACCATAGTGGATTGCCAGTCACCGACAGGCTGATGCAGTACGAAGCCGCGATCCAGCTGTATCGGTCCGCCAAACATGATTGGCAACGCTTTTATTGCCTGGTCATCGGAAGAAATATCCAATTGATCCAGCAGGTCCTTGAGAGTAAGGTCGATGGGCCGGTTAACCACCAGACCCAAGGCACCCTGATCACTATGTTCGCAGATATACGTTAGCGTCTTGGAAAAGAAGGGGTCTGCCAAGGCGGGCATGGCGATCAAAAAATGATGGGTCAAGTTGACGCTTTGCATGGATAGGCTGATTGCATCCCGCTATGAGATATCTCTAGAGTCTGAATTTGCCGGCACCTGATCCATGGACTGCCGGCTTTCCCGTTTAGTTGCAGCCAGGGTCATTTTTCACGAGTATTCGGGTAACAATATAATTTATTGCCCGCCAGCATTTCGCGCCTGTGCCTGCAAAACGGCTTTGCTATCATTGTAAAACGAATCCGTTTTCAGTAGTACGTTTTGAAGAAATCAAAGCTGCTCCGGCTCGGCGAACCCGTCCCGTCAGTAGTGCCAGCTACTTCCCCGACAGTTGTCGTCGTTCAATTAGGGAGCGCAAGCCCGGAGATTCCGGTTTCTCACATGATATGAGTAATGGGAGTTTTGAGTGATATGAGGGGTAAAAAGCCGGAGTTTTTTTACGACATATGCCATTGAACTGGAAAGCAGCGGTCAGTTCCGGCATTGTCGCGGGCGTGGTTGCCACGGGAGTCCAGATTTTCCTGTGGCTGATGTTCACGGACGCGTTGCCGCACATCTTTTATAGAGATGCACGCTTTACTGCGGCTATCCTCTTGGGGCAAGGCGTTCTACCGCCACCGGCCACGTTCGACTGGAAAGTGGTGATAATCGCGACCGTTATTCACTTTGTGATTTCCATTGTGTACAGCCTGATTCTGGCCCGCTTGCTTTCTCGTGTCGGAACGGTGTTTTCCCTGCTAGCGGGTTTCATCTACGGGTTGCTGATATATACAGTAAACATGTATGGCGTAACAGCCATTTTTCCCTGGTTTTCAGAGGCGCGCGACTGGATCACAGTGGTGACGCACGTCGTGTTTGGAATTTCTCTGGCTGGCACGTACAAAGTCTTGTCGAGAACTCACTTCCCATAACGCAAGAGTTTGGAAACAAGCGTGTGAAAAGTTTTTTTTGGGTCTGGTGCCTGACCGTCCCTCTCCGCCGCGGTACATTTCTCGTCCGTTACCTCCGTCCGGCAAAACTGGTAGTAGTTATCCCAATCCCTGTTATAGGCCGGTATGTCCTCCTGGCGAATATTGGGCTTGAAGTCATCGATAATTTCCTGCATTACCGGCAATCTGGCGCAAAGATAGGTGTCTATGCTTCTAGGCCAGTTGACAGGCTCGGGATACAGGCCGGAAAGCGTATGCAGAATAGCTGAACGAAATTCCTCGGCGGCCTCGTTCCGGCGTTTGCGGTAATATAATTCATAAATCCCCGCAACAACGGTCGCGGCGGCAAGCAGAACCAGGGGCCACATGGGTACTTGATTGAAATATGCCGCTATCTGGTCATACGGTGCGATAGTGTCGTTACCTTCATTCATATATTCTTTCCAGTTGTCTTGTCCTGCTACAAAAATATTCGAGCGGGCATAACGGCTTGCCCATTTGTTTCCTATTTCCAATTCAAGGCTGCCTTGATATTACCCCTGCCTATCACTCTGCGCCGGGCGCTGATGATAAATTCAATAAACTGAACCGCAACAGGATTTCAATCCTGTTTGGAGGGTATTACCTGAAGATTATAAGCTTTGGGACGTCGTGGTCAATTACCCGTCATGAATTCAGCTATTTCGAATAATCGACATCCGCCCTTTACGGGTGGCTCTGTTGCCGAGCGGGGATGCCTCTCATCCACTATCGTACGGGTTAGCATTTGCATAAGAATACAAAATAATTTTACAGCCACCAATACACCATACCTGGTTATCGAATATCGGTCATGCGCAAGGTTAACATTTACCGCGGCACTATTTGCAAGATGGGGGACGATGTTGAGGTAGTACGTTTCCTGCGGTAAGACCAGGCACGCCGGCAGCGGGGTGAGCGTTGTCGTTGCAAATCCACTTTACGCCATCGGTTGTCGCCAAAACCAGCGTTCTGCCAGTGCCGTCCTTCAAGAGCTCCGGACTTACCCCATTATTCTTGAATGTTGCCGTTACCTGAAAGCCGGAAGCCAGGGTCGCAGGTGTCAGGCTTGCGACATACTTTCCAGCCTGTGTTTTCACAAGGGTATCAAACTCCGCTTTTGTGGGCCATCTGCCATTTTCTGAATGAAACGCGGAGACAGGCGTTTTTACACTATCCAGAAGATCAACCGCTTCGTCAACTTGAGTCCGAGCCTGGGAATCCTGATAAAGCAGATATGCAGGCGGAATCGCAACGGTTACTAAAATACCGATAATCGCGAACACCATCATCAATTCAATCAAGGTCAAGCCCTTCTTGTCCAGCGCCATCCTGATAAAGCTCCTTTGGTTAGAACTCATGCCATATCCAGTACTTTTCACTCCAGTTGTCATTTAATAAGCAGCACTGGTATTGTTGATAGCTGAATAATCTTGCTGGCTACCGAACCCAGCAAGATCCCCTTGACCGCCCCCAGCCCTCGCGGCCCGATGATTATTTGATTGCAGTTTAATTCTTTTGCATAACGCAGGATCATGTCCGGCGGAGTTCCTACCGTGATATGAAGCTGGTAGCCGATGCCCGCCTGATCCAGCAATTCACGTGCTGCCCGAAGCTCTTTCATTCCTTCTTCCTGCTGATACAGTTCAATACTCTCTTTGTCTATAAACAGAGGTACATTCCCGCGCTGAGGGAATTGCACGTTCAGCAAATGGACTTCCGGTTTTTCCTTGTACCAATCGATAAGGGTGATGAATTCCGCAATCGCTCTATCGGAAGCGTCCGAGCCGTCTACCGGCAACAAGAATTTCAGCATATGTTCTCTCCACCAAAACGGCAGCTATAACGGTTTGTTCACATCATCCACCAGATCCACACCGGCCGCACTTTTTGCCTGCGCCCGCGCAGCAAGCCACTTGCCGGTTACCACAACCAGCAGTGCGCCACAGGCAGGGGCAAGCCAGTGCAGATAAGCCGCGTTCGTATTGACCCATTCCTTGCTGACCGCGTCGGTAACGCCCATATCTCCCGCGATCCACCCCAGCAAGCCGGCACCAATGGCGATGGTGACAGGAAAGCGGTCCATCAGCTTCATCACCAGCTTGCTACCCAGAACGATGATGGGCACGCTCACCACCAGCCCGAAAACGACCAGCTCGATACTATCCTTGGCTGCGCCTGCAATCGCAATGACGTTATCGAGGCTCATCACCGCGTCGGCGATAATGATAGTCCTGATCGCGCCCAATAGCGTTGTGCTGGCATCAACTTTATGCCCATTACCATGTGGCTCGGGCTGAAGCAGCTTGGTGCCGATCCATAATAGCAACAGCGCAGCTAAAATCTTCAGAAATGGAACTGCCAGCAAATTAAGGGCGAAGAAAACCAGCAACACCCGCAGTCCGATCGCGCCGAGTACTCCCCAGAAAATCCCGAGATTTCGCTGCTTCTCCGGCAACCTTCGGCATGCAAGCGCGATAACAACTGCGTTATCACCGCCCAGGACGATATCGATGGCGATGATTTGGAATACCGCGACCCAGAATTGCGGACTGGCGAAGTCCATAAGTAAATCTCTGAAAATTAGGTGGCTACGTAAAACTTAGCCCGGATGTTTCATAAATTTGCGTGATGATTGCGCAGGATATTGTTTTGTAGGGAGATTTTGTGAAAGAGTGGCGTAGTTATTCATACGCCCGACTGAACGAAATTTTCATACGAAACAAAAGACCAGCAAGGGCACGCGTCAATTTATGAAACATCCGGGTTAGGCAAGAAGATATATAGTCCTCCTTGAATGGGCCGTTCTCGCAATTATACCAGCGTCTCGCTCACTCGCCCTCTGCGTGAATGAATTGAAGAATTTCCGATTTGCGCGGCGTGGTGTCCTGGTATCCCAGTTCAATCAATGCCCGGCAGAAGGGTTCTTCAAACAGAACATAGCTCAGCAGCGCCGAGCCGTCTCGTCGCATCGCGCCGATGTTGCGAAAAAAAAGCCGTACGGTACGCGGTAGGGCGTGCGCGTGCTGTTCGGCGATTTTATTGATTTCCACGCTGGGAGAAATTACCATCGATTTGATCTGGCGTAGCGGCAAGCCGTTATTTTTCAAATTCTCATCCGGGATCATCCCGATAATATTGTTGATGTGCTGCAGGCGCTCCAGGTCGACGTAAAGACTGTCGAGAAAAAGGCTGCCCATAATATGGCCTCCTACCTGCGCCAACGTAGGGTAGCTGTCGACTCTGGCGCGCTCAGGTTGAGCTTCTGCAGTCGTGCGTACGCCTATTACGAGCACCCGTTCCGCACCCAGATGCAGCGCGGGGCTGATGGGCGCGAGCTGGCGCATGGACCCATCGCCGAAATATTCGCGATTGAGCCTCATTGCCGGAAAAAGAATAGGAATGGCGGAGGACGCCATCAGGTGCTCAACCCCGATACGCGCCGATATGCCGATGCGGCGTTCCCGTTTCCAGGGTGCTATGCCGTCAACGCCCTCATAGAACGTAACCGACTGGCCCGAAGTATAGCCCCAGGCGGTGATGCCCAGCGCATGCAAAGCGCCTGCTTCGATGCTTCTCTGAATGCCATGAAGCGGCAAGCTGTGTTCCAGTAGTTGAGCCAGTGGCGAATTGTCCAGCAGGGAAACTACGCTACGCTTTCTAAAGCGGCCAATCAGTAGCGAAGCCAACCAGCGCGCCGCGTTTCCATATACGCCGACGGGATCGGAACGATAAGCCTGGCTGACATGCGCATTTTCCCACACCGTCGACAGATCGCGCACTCCGTCGTGAAAATTTCGGGCTGAAACCGCCAGACTTGCGGCATTGAATGCCCCGGCGGAGGTACCGCAAATCACAGGAAAGGGATTGCGCGTCCTCTTCGGCAACATTTCAGCGATGGCACGCAATACGCCCACCTGGTAGGCGGCGCGCGCGCCGCCGCCAGTCAGCACAAGGCCGACCTTAGGCGGCGCCGACGGTGGCTGTATTGAACTCATTCACCCGCAGCCTGCTCCTGTTTATGACGCCTCATGCAAGATCGCCGCGAGCAAAAATTTTTCTGATATTCAACAGCCTGCAGCAGCACATGGCTTCCGGAATTCCGGACAATTCACGATATATGGATGGTAGATCCACGCCGACGATGCCCTGACCCGTGCCCGCTCTGGAAAATTCGGGAGGAGTAATTTTAATTCCGCCTACCTGTCCCTATCATATTCTCCGGCCTTACCCAGCCATCAAATTGCTCGGCTGTAACGTAACCCGAGGCAATCGCCGCTTCTCTCAGCGGCGTGTCTTCTCGATGCGCTTTCTTGGCGATTTCCGCTGCGACATCATAGCCGATATAGGGCGTGAGCGCTGTCACAAGCATCAGCGAATTATGCACCAACTCATCGATACGTTCGATATTGGCTGTCATCCCTGTCGCGCAATGGTCGTTGAAACTCACCATGCCATCCGCAAGCAGGCGAATGCTTTGCAGAAAGTTATGGATGATAAGCGGCTTCATGACGTTCAGCTCAAAATTCCCCATGGACCCACCAAAATTAATCGCTACGTCGTTACCCATCACCTGGCAACAAAGCATGAGCATCGCTTCCGATTGAGTAGGATTGACCTTTCCCGGCATAATGGAACTGCCCGGCTCATTTTCTGGGATTTTTAATTCCCCGATACCACAGCGGGGGCCGGAAGCGAGCCAACGGATATCATTAGCGATCTTCATCAATGATGCGGCCAGTGTCTTCAGCGCGCCATGGGCATGAATCAGCGCATCATTAGCGGCGAGCGCCTCAAACTTATTGGTCGCGGTGACGAACGGCAGATTCGTCAGTCTTGCCAATTCCGCTGCTATGCGATCGGCAAATTCAGGATGGGTGTTCAGGCCCGTTCCCACCGCGGTCCCACCCAAGGCCAGTTCATGTAAATGGGGAAGCGATGCGTTTACATGCGCCAGTCCGTGATCCAACTGCGAAACATAACCCGAGAACTCCTGCCCCAATGTCAGGGGCGTCGCATCCTGCAGATGAGTGCGGCCGATTTTGACGATACCGGAAAATTCCTCTGCCTTGGCGGCCAAAGTCTGCCTCAGCGCAACGATGGCGGGTATCAATCGTTGATCGATCGAGCGTACCGCCGCCACATGCATCGCTGAAGGAAACACGTCGTTGGACGATTGCCCCTTGTTCACGTCGTCGTTGGGATGGATCTTGCATTCGGCCCCGCGCCCGCCCCCAAGCAACTCGGAAGCGCGGTTCGCCAGTACCTCATTCATGTTCATGTTGGTCTGGGTACCGGAGCCTGTCTGCCATACCACAAGGGGAAATTCCGCATCATGGCGACCTGAAACCACCTCATCGGCAGCCTGTGTAATGGCAGCAGCGACATCTGCATCCAGCAGACCTAAATCGCGATTGACGCAGGCTGCTGCACGTTTTACCAGCGCGAGTGCGTGAAGCAGTGCGAAAGGGATGCGTTCGAAGGAGATTCTGAAGTTCTGCAGCGAACGCTGCGTTTGCGCGCCCCACAGCGCGCTGGCAGGCACTTGCATCACGCCCATGCTGTCGCGTTCTTCGCGGTAACTCATGCAGACCTTCGGCTAGATAAACAGGTGAGGCAGTTCTGAGCACCTGGTCAGAACGGAAGCCGAATTTAGCGACCGATTCGGTACCAGAGGATAAAGCGCAGTGCCGGGAAATCGCACGACAGACGGTCGAGATTGGTTTTCAGGCCTCTTCCCAGGGTTTACCATCACGAGCGCCCAGGTTGGTCGAATCGATGGGTTTGTTTCCGGATTTTCGGCCAACTCATGCCGGGCCAGCGATCAATCTGCAAAATCAAAACCGCGCAGGTCAATTTTCAAGACGAAATGAGGCTTCACCAGGTTGGCCGGTTTCAGGATCGATCCAGTCGGATATCCCAATCTCTTCTTCCGCCTGCTCCAGGGTTTCCCCAGGCTCATAATCGGATTCCGCATTATATTCCATATCCTGCGTAGCTTCGAGCAGCGTTGGAAAGGGACCAAAAATCCTGCCGCTCTCCTGCTCATCATGCCAATAAAAACCATCGGGACGTTCGACAATACGCTTGGTGTCGTAATCGCGTGACGCTGGTGGAATTTTATAATCCATGACTACCTCCACTAGGATTTACAGGTTGAACTGGCTTTAATGTTAACCTCGTCCGCAAAATTTTACCAGCGTAAATAATCAGTGCAGAGAAAAGATAATGATTATTGACGGGTCGGTTGCGCGGTGGCACGTATGGGAATAGGAAGTCGGAAGCTACTTTCGATCGACAGAAAGAGCAACCGATTTTCGGTGTTTCAATGTGTGAACTATTAAAAAGAGAAGGCAGCGTTTATATCTATGACTGTCGGACCGGCTTATCACTTCTCCGTGGCAGGCTAATCCGCAATGCCAACCCCAGACTCAGGATTCCGATCCTGAAAGGGGGAATGGCCAGTTCGGAACCGAGCTGCTGATTTTAGCTGATTTTAGTCGTTTTTTTTTTGCCGGTTGCTTTCTTCGTCTTTTTCTCAATTCCGGTTTTAGCCGAAGCCGCCTTCCCTTCGGATTTCTTCGCGCTGGCTTTTTTGCCTGGAGAGATTGTCTTTTCCGCCGTATCTTTCTTTGCTGCCGACTTGCCGGTTGAGGCGGAAGATTTCTTTTCGGCCTTTTTTTCAGTTTTTTTCTTGGCTTTTTTCCCGGTCTTTTTCTCCGCGGGTTCCTCGACTGCTTTCTTGGACGCTTTTTTTACCGACTTTGGGGCTGCCGTTTTTTCTTGCTCAGCCGAGGCCGTTGTGGAAGCGGTCGCTTTTGCTACAGGTTTCTTGATTGAAGCAGCGGTCTTGCTCTCGGCTTTCTCGGCTGACTCCTCCGCTGCTACTTTCTTGATTGATGTTTTTTTGCTGGTTGCGGGCTTTTTCACGGTTGCGGATTCCGCCACGGCCGGTTTCTTTGTCGCGGATTTCTTGGTAGTCGCCATTTCAACCTCCAGGTAAGATTACTCAGGGCTTACAGCATGTCACACTACTACATTTATCGCCATATGCAGATTCCACAACGTTACCGGCCAGTATAAAGATCAAGCATATTGATTCGGTTTCTCTATTCAATCCCAGCTTAGCGCTCCCCCGGTCTGGTACTCCGTAACGCGGGTTTCAAAAAAGTTTTTTTCCTTTTTCAGGTCGATCATTTCCGACATCCAGGGAAAAGGATTGCTGGCGCCCGGATAGAGGATATCCAGACCGATCTGCTGACAGCGGCGATTGGCGATATAGCGCAAGTATTCCTTGAACATTGGCGCATTCAATCCGAGGACACCACGCGGCAACGTATCCTCCGCATAACGGTACTCCAGTTCCACCGCTTTTTGCATCAGCGCGCTGATTTCATCACGGAACGCCTTGGTCCATAAATGCGGATTTTCCATTTTGACCTGGTTAACGACATCTATGCCGAAATTGCAGTGCATGGATTCGTCGCGCAGAATATATTGATATTGTTCCGCCGCCCCGGTCATTTTGTTCTGCCTGCCGAGCGCCAGAATTTGTACGAAACCCACGTAAAAGAACAGTCCTTCCATGATGCAGGCGAATACGATCAGGCTCCTCAACAGCTTCTGATCGGCTTCAGGTGTGCCGGTCTCGAACGCCGGATCAGTGAGCGTGTCGATGAATGGAATCAGGAACTCGTCTTTTTCCCGAATTGACGCCACCTCATGATAAGCGTTGAAAATTTCCCCCTCGTCCAGACCTAACGATTCGACAATGTATTGATAAGCATGCGTATGGATCGCTTCTTCAAACGCCTGGCGCAACAGATACTGCCGGCATTCCGGGTTGGTGATGTGGCGATAGGTGCCGAGTACGATATTGTTGGCGGCCAGCGAATCAGCGGTAACAAAAAAGCCCAGGTTCCGCTTGATCAGGCGGCGTTCATCCTCGGTCAGCCCATTGGGGTCTTTCCATAAGGCGATGTCTGCACTCATGTTGATTTCCTGCGGCATCCAATGGTTAGCGCAGGCGGAAAGATACTTTTCCCATGCCCACTTGTACTTGAACGGCACCAGTTGATTGACGTCTGCCTTGCAATTGATGATGCGCTTGTCTTCAACCGACAGGCGCCGATTTATATTATCGGCAACGGGGCTATCATTATTTTCGCCATCCTGCGCTTCAGGTCCATTCGAACCGGCGCCTTGCGGGCTCAGCCTGGATGCAGCCAGCACTCTTGCGTCGCTCGACGCACCATTTATTCGTGGCATTCCCGATTGCACCGTATCGTCCTCAAATGTCAGCATATCCTTCTCCTTTTATTTTCCGATTCCTTGCGAATTATTATTGGCATGACTCGCACCCGGGATCATCGATGCCACAATAACTCACGTCAGTTGCCGTCGCACCCATCGGCAGGTTTCCTTCTATGGGCACCGCGTTCAGGGAGCCTGCTCTGCCCGTGGATTTTTCCGCTGAAGTCGCGCCGAGCGAGCGCAAATAATAGGTGGTTTTCAAGCCGCGCAGCCAGGCCAGCTTATAAGTCTCATCCAGTTTTTTTCCGGACACCCCCGCCATATAGATATTGAGCGATTGTGCCTGATCGATCCACTTCTGCCGCCGCGCAGCCGCCTCGATCAACCACTGTGGATCGAACTCGAAGGCAGTGGTATATAGCCTGCGAATATCGGCCGGCACCCGGTCTATCTGGCCCAGGGCGCCATCAAAATACTTCAGGTCCGAAATCATGACTTCGTCCCAGAGGCCCAGTTTTTTCAGGTCGTTCACCAGAAATTCATTCGCCATGGTGAACTCGCCCGATAAATTGGACTTGACGTAAAGGTTCTTGAAGGCCGGCTCGATGCTGGCGGATACACCGATAATATTGGAAATGGTTGCGGTTGGGGCAATTGCAAGGCAATTGGAATTGCGCATGCCATGCTCTCTTATACGTTCGCGCAGCGCATCCCATTCAAGCGTGGCCGACCTGTCTACCTCGATGTAACCGCCGCGCTCTTCGCGCAAAAGATCGAGCGTATCCTGAGGCAGAATCCCGCGATCCCACAGGCTGCCGCGATAGGAAGCATAACGTCCGCGCTCTTCGGCCAATTCGGTGGAGGCCCAATAGGTGTGGTAAGCAACCGCTTCCATTGTGTGATCGGCAAATTCCACCGCCTCATTCGATGCATAGGGGATGCGCAGCATATGCAGGCAATCCTGGAAGCCCATGATGCCCAGTCCCACCGGACGATGCTTGAGGTTCGCATTCCGCGCCTTGGCGACGGCGTAGAAATTGATATCGATCACATTGTCCAGCATGCGCATGGCGGTGCTGATAGTGCGCTTGAGCTTGACGGCATCGAGTTCGCCGTCGGCAATATGTGCCGCCAGATTGACCGACCCCAGATTGCACACGGCGATTTCGTGATCATTGGTATTGAGGGTTATCTCGGTGCAGAGATTTGAGCTATGCACGACACCAATGTGGCTTTGCGGCGAGCGAATATTGCAGGCATCCTTGAAAGTGATCCATGGGTGTCCGGTTTCAAATAACATGCTGAGCATTTTGCGCCATAACTGCTGCGCGGGAATCTTCTTGTGCAGGCTGAGTTCGCCGCGCGCGGCCTTCTCCTCGTAGGCAAGATAAGCCTGCTCGAACGGCTTGCCGAATTTTTCATGCAGGTCGGGCGCGTCCGAGGGTGAAAAAAGTGTCCACTCTCCGCCCTCCATGACGCGCTTCATGAACAGGTCCGGAACCCAGTTGGCGGTATTCATGTCATGAGTGCGGCGGCGGTCATCGCCGGTATTCTTGCGTAAATCCAGAAACTCCTCGACATCCAGGTGCCATGATTCCAGGTAGGCGCAAACTGCACCTTTGCGCTTGCCGCCCTGATTTACCGCTACCGCAGTGTCGGACACTACCTTGAGGAAAGGCACCACGCCTTGCGACTTGCCGTTCGTACCCTTGATGTGCGAGCCCATCGCCCGTACCGGCGTCCAATCATTGCCCAGTCCCCCGGCATACTTGGCGAGCAGGGCGTTCTCCTTGATTGCCTCATAAATACCGTCGAGATTATCCGGCACCGTGGTGAGGTAGCACGAAGACAATTGCGAACGGCGGGTTCCCGAATTAAACAGGGTTGGAGTGGAGCTCATGAAGTCGAAGTTCGAGAGTACGTGGTAGAACTCCAACGCGCGTCCCTCCCGGTCAATTTCGTTCAGCGCAAGCCCCATTGCCACGCGCATGAAAAATGCCTGCGGCAGCTCGATGCGACTGTCCTGTATATGCAGGAAATAACGATCATACAAAGTTTGCAAACCGAGATAGCCAAATTTGAGGTCGCGGCTGGCATCCAGCGCTTTGGCCAAACGCGGCAGGTCAAACTGCGCCAGACGCTCATCCAGCAATTCCGCATCGATGCCGCGTTTGATAAATTCAGGAAAATACGCTGCATAGCGATCGGACATTTCCTGTTGCAGGACTTCTTCGCCCAGCACTTCGAAACGGAGGGAATGCAACAACAATCGTGCAGTGACATAGCTGTAGGCCGGTTCTTTTTCAATTAACGCGCGTGCCGACAGAACCAGCGATTTTCTTACTTCTTCCAGAGGGACGCCATCGTACAAGTCCTTCAATGTGGCTTTCAGTATCAGCGCCGGGTTCACCCCTTCGCCCAGGCCTGAGCAGGAAGATTCGATCAGCGTCAGCAGGCGTGCCGTATCCAGGGGGATCCTGATACCGTTCTCGATTACATTCAGAACGCTGGCCGGTGCTTCCACCACGCCCATTTCTTTCTGTCTCGCCCGCTTGCGTGCGCGATCCTCGCGGTAGAGTACGTAAGCGCGCGCCACATCATGCTCTCCAGAGCGCATCAATGCGAGCTCCACCTGGTCCTGAATGTCCTCGATATGAAAAGTTCCGCCTGAAGGCTGGCGGCGTATCAATGCATTGACCACGTCATCGGTCAGCCGTGCCACCAGTTCGCGTACCCTGGCGGAAGCCGCACCTTGGCCGCCATTGACGGCGATGAATGCTTTTGTCATGGCAATGGAAATCTTGGCCGGCTCGAACGCGGCCACAGAACCATTGCGACGAATGATTTTGTATTGGGAATATCGGGTGTCCTGGGTGGGAAGGGTTGAAGAAAGTTCGTGCCCCGCTACTGCCGGACGGTTCATGTGATCTGTTGCAAGCTGCATGTCGGGTTCTCCTCATCTATACTGGGAAAGCGGCTTCTTCCCCATGGCTGAAGCGGGTGGCTGTGGATATCGATAAATCCGTAAACCACTACATCTAGTATCAAGATTGAATACATTTTACTAGAACTAGTGCACACAGTGCAATATTTTTTGAGGTATGTCAAAAGCTTTTCATGGGATTAAAGCATACCGGCGGACTGAAGTCCGGGTTGCCGGCAGCGCACGGCACTGCCTCGTGCCCGGGTGCGGTAACGCTTATCGCTTGCTGTTTACATGTTTCATTATCATAGACCAGGACCATGACGTTATCACCTTCACTTTGGTATGAGAATAACCAAATGATGGGTTGCGCTACGTTCCGCCCCACCCTGCTAAAACCGTATGGAGGCATATGAAACATTGATCCGGGTACTACGTATGCATCAATTCGATAGTGGTTACCCCACTCATTTCAGTTGGAATTGATTGGTCAAATAATTCCGAATTATTCGGTCAATTAATTCAATAGTGGTTATCCCGCTCATTTCAGTTCGTATTTTTGTCTTTATCTTGCTCTGCGCGCCTTGACCTGGAAAGCGCATCTTTTTCAGGTTGAGCGAGCTGCCGCGATTGTTTTTCCATTTCCAGGGCGTCGCGGATCTGCTCGGGCTTGTGGGCGCGCAATCCCTCCGCCAAGGCACGTGACGCATCCCTGCGGCGCTCGGCATAATGGCGCAGTATTTCCACGGTAGCGGCGGAGGGCAGGGCAGGGTTGGGCGGAAGCTCGGAGAGCAGCTCAAAGCTTTCTTCATAGCGATCGGCAACCGACGTGTCGATACGTCCTGCCAGTTCGTCGAATGAGATGCCGTCTTGCCTGGCCTTATCAAGTATGCTCTGCCAGGACTGCGTGATCGCTGCGTCGTCCCGCAAAAATTCTCCGATCTCCTTGCGCGCCAGCACCTCTTCGCTCCAGCGATAAGTGCGCACGGGGACTTGGCTGACGAGGATGACAATTGCAAGTGCAAAAGCAGCTCCGGCAAGCGGGCGGATGTGGCGGAATCGACGTTCTGTTCTACCGGCAGGCTGTGCAAGTATTATTCCGCCGAGTATTCCGGAAAAAAAACCGCCGATATGCGCTGCATTGTCGATGCCGGGAATCAAAAGGCCGAGGACAAGGCTGGCAAGCGCAAAACCCGCGGCACCCCAGAAAAACCAGCGAAATTCCTTCGGATGCAGATTGTGGCGCTCGCGCCAGAGAAATATGAGCAGGGCGCCAAACAGGCCAAAAATGGCGCCTGAAGCACCGCCGGAGATGGCTAATCCTCTATGGGCAACGAGTGACAGCAGGTTACCCGTCAGGCCGCTGGCGAAATAGATGCAGGCAAAGCGGGTGTGCCCATACATTCGTTCAACGAGTTGCCCGGCGTCCCAAAGCGCCCAGAGATTCAACGTCAGGTGGACGGCGCCAAAGTGGAGGAATAGCGCGGTACCCAGGCGCCACCATTCGCCGTCTTGCGTAGCCGGACCAAAATTTGCGCCCCAGGCCAATTGCACGCTATTGGACGAATGCCACAACCCCGCTCCGCCCACGAGCATGGCGGCGAAGACCAGCAGATTGACGGCGACCAGCAGTTTGGTAATGGGAATACCGGGCAACCGCTGGTGGAGAAGATCATGTAGAGGCAGCATGGGACAGTGGACGCATTTTCATGGAGCGTTTATTATGCACGAGGATGAAGCCTGCTTATTTTATATGCTTGAGGAATAAGGACGTTTCTCAAAACCGGAATTTGCCGGCCCCGACTTCAGGATCGGGGTTCTTCGCTTGGAGATGGGCGCCTCTACATGTATATTGGATGGGACGCCTGGCCCGTCCGCGACTCGCAAGCTGGAAGTTTCTGACCTGTCTCCCCGTCCTGCTGATTGCTCTGATATTCGGGACGTTGCCTGTCCATGCTCAAGCGAGAATCGAGCTGCCGCGCACGGGGCTGGCGCCGGATGAGCTTGCTGTCATCATTAACGACAGCGATCCCCAATCCCTTGAAGTGGCTGATTATTACCAGAAGGCGCGCCATATCCCGGCAGCCAACATGATTCATCTGAACTTTCCGTCCGGCCGGAACGCCCTCTCAAGGGATGAGTTTCAGCAACTGAAGGCGGAAATTGATCAGGCTACGCCCCCTCACATTCAAGCCTACGCGGTCGCGTGGACGCTTCCCTACCGGGTAGCTTGCATGTCGCTGACCTCGGCGCTGGCCTTTGGCTTCGACGAACACTATTGTTCATCCAAGTGTAGCCCTACCAGACCCAGCCCATACTTCAACTCGCCCAGTCTTCATCCTGTCAACGACCATGATATACGACCGGCTATGATGCTGGCCGGCACCGATTTCGAGCAGGTCAAGGCACTGATCGATCGGGGAGTCGCCTCTGATCGCAGTTTTCCCAAAGGACAGGCCTACCTGGTAATAACGCCCGACAAGGCACGCAGCGTGCGGGCCAGCTATTTCGAGCTGGCCGCAAAAGAACTGGCCGGTGTTTTTCCCATCGAAATCCTGGAAACCGAAGCAATTTCAGGCCGGCACGATGTTCTTTTTTATTTCACCGGCCTGGCCAACGTGCCGCAACTCCATACACTGGATTTTCTGCCGGGCGCGTTGGCTGATCATTTGACTTCAGCCGGCGGTCAGCTTACCGATTCAATGCAGATGAGCAGCCTGCGCTGGCTGGAAGCGGGCGCCACCGCCAGTTACGGGACCGTGGTCGAGCCATGCAACCATATGCAGAAGTTCCCTTTTCCCGCCGTTGCCATGTTTCACTACGCGCTTGGCGAAAGCGCCATCGAATCCTACTGGAAGAGCGTGGCATGGCCGGGCGAGGGCGTGTTCGTGGGCGAACCGTTGGCCCAGCCGTTCGCTCCGGAACTGAAAGAAATTCGTGCGGGCCAGTTCGAACTGCACATTTTTTCGCCGCGCCAACGGCGGCTTCGTATGGAGCGATCCAGCTCAGCGGTGGGTCCGTACAAGGCTCTCGCTCAGCGGCCACGGATAAATCGCGGCGCTAATATAATACGCTTCAATTTCGCTGAAAAAGAAGGCTACCTCAGATTGCAATGGTGAAAGGTGCGGCCTGGCTCATTGCCTGATACGCTGATACGCCGATTTATGCGAATTGATCCAGCGCTTACCCGGTAAATAGCCAATTTTACGCTATTCTTAATATGCGCAATCGCGTGGAGCGCGCCGCCACAGCGAATTAGCGGTGTTTTCCCCATTCATCCATCGCTGCGCCAAGCAAACTGGCAGCGTAACTCATCCCAACGTCGTTATAATAACCGCTGCCAACCTCTCGCTATTGTTATGATTCCTCCAGTCCAACCCAACTTTAAATCCCATTTTGCCGAGCTCCTGCGGACGCCCTTGAGCGAAATGGGACCCTCAGCACTGGATGCGAATATAGAGTTTGCGCGCCCCCGCCAAGCGAACCATGGTGATTACTCCTGTAACCTGGCGATGCAATTGGCCAAGCCGCTGCGCCAAAGCCCGCGTGAGATCGCCGCGCTGCTCGTCGACGTGCTTTCCGCCTCACCCTATCTCGAAAAGATAGAGGTCGCGGGTGCCGGCTTTATTAATTTATTTCTCACGACTTCCGCCAAGCAGCAGTTTCCCCGTTATGTACTGGAGAGCGGCGAGCAGTTCGGCCATATTAATCTGGGTGCAGGTAAAAAGGTACAAGTGGAATTCGTTTCGGCCAATCCGACCGGACCCTTGCACGTCGGGCATGGGCGAGGTGCGGCATTCGGCGCAAGCCTTGCCAATGTGCTGGCAGCTGCGGGTTATTCCGTTGCACGTGAGTATTATGTCAATGATGCCGGACGTCAGATGGATATTCTTGCGCTTTCCACCTGGCTGCGTTACCTGGAGCTGAACGGAGTCACTTCGCGCTTCCCCGGTAACGCGTACCAAGGCCAGTACGTGCGCGATATGGCACGCCTGATCCACAAAGCGCATGCAGGGCGGTATGTGCATCGGCCTGACCTGCTGTTCGAAGGTATCTCGGAGGAAGCGGAGGCCGGTACCGAAGCAGACCTCGACGGGCTGATTGCCAAAGCCAAAAAACTGCTGGGGCAGGATTACGCATACATTCACAATTTCGTCCTGACCGAGCAATTGGGTGACTGTCGCAATGACTTGATGGAATTCGGTGTCGCTTTTGACACATGGTTTTCCGAGCAATCGTTGTTCGATAACGGTGACGTGGCACATGCGGTCCAATTGCTCGAACAGGGACGCTATCTATATCAGCAGGATGGCGCCCAGTGGTTCCGATCAACCGATTTCGGCGATGAAAAAGACCGGGTAGTTCAGCGGGAAAACGGGCAGTTTACTTATTTCGCTTCAGATATCGCTTATCATCTCAATAAGTTCGAACGCGGCTTCGAACGCGTCATCGATGTCTGGGGGGCCGACCATCACGGATATATTCCACGAGTAAAAGGCGCGATGAAAGCGCTGGCTATCGATCCCGGAAAACTTGAAATTGCGCTGGTGCAGTTCGCGGTGCTCTACCGCGACGGAAAAAAAGCGCCCATGTCCACCCGTTCGGGGGAATTTGTCACGTTGCGTGAATTACGCCAGGAAGTAGGAAACGACGCAGCACGCTTTTTTTACGTATTGCGTAAAAGCGACCAGCATCTGGATTTTGACCTGGACCTGGCTAAATCGCAAAGCAACGATAATCCCGTTTATTACGTGCAGTATGCCCATGCAAGGGTTTGCAGCGTACTGGAACAATGGGGTGAAGACCCGGCTGTGCTTCGCACAGCGGATATGTCTCCACTTATAGACCCCGCTGAATTATCTCTTTTGCAGAAGCTGATCGATTATCCTGAAATGGTGGAGGCAGCGGCGAAGGAACTTTCTCCTCATCTGATCGCCTTCTATCTCAGGGAACTGGCGGGTGAGTTTCACAGTTACTATAATGCTACCCGTTTTCTCGTTCCGGAAATTCCGCTGCGGCTGGCCCGGTTAGGGCTGGTTGCCGCGATACGGCAAATATTGAGCAATGGTCTGAAACTGCTGGGCGTAAGCGCCCCGGTTAAAATGTAGCCACTCTATTGAATATGTTCCCATGAGCCGAGATTATAAAACCCACACCAACTCGTCAATTTCCGCCAAAAGCAGGAGTACGCTTCTCCTGGGGGTATTTATCGGCTATGCGCTGGGCCTTCTCAGTGCCATTGGCACCTGGATGTATATCAATCAGGCGCCCAGCCCATTTATATCCCAGGACAAAGTGGTGGATAGCGCCGCGGCGAAAAGTGCCATAACCCAAACTGAAAGGGCGGCACAATCCTCCGGCACGGAAGCCAAGCCAGCCAGCGTTGCCGATGCCAAACCACGCTTCGAATTCTATAAAATCCTGCCCGATGCCGAGGAGCCCGTGCCGGAGCACCAGATCAAGCAGGCTGCGCAGCGGACTTCTTCGCAGGATAAGTATTTTCTCCAGGCAGGGTCTTTCCAGAATGCCGATGACGCGGATAATTTGAAAGCGAAACTTGCCATGCTCGGGGTGGAAGCATCAGTTCAAGCTGCCAATTTGCCGGAAAAAGGTACTTGGCACAGGGTGCGCGTAGGTCCTTTTTCCAGTGCTGCAGATGGCGACCGGGTGCGCGCATCTCTGCAACAAAGCGGCGTACAAAGCAGTCTCATCAAAACACATGAAGGGGTGCAGTAAAACAGGGACTTCCAGTCTCGCTTTCGGCGCGAATAAATATATAGTCTATTTCCAGGAGAACAAAATGAGTTCATTGCGTTTGCTTGCGGCGGTCCTCTTTCTGGTCGGCATCAGTGTCACCGGTATTTCGGCCGCTCGCGCCGAAATTGTTGAAGGGACAGATTACACTATTCTGCCCCAACCTCGACCGACCGACAGTGATGGCAAGATTGAAGTCATAGAATTCTTCTGGTACGGTTGCCCGCATTGCTACGAACTTCATCCGCGAATCAAAGCCTGGCTGAAGCGGAAGCCTAAAGATGTGAACTTTCGTTACGTTCCCGCCATCTTTCGCGCAAACTGGATTCCCGGCGCAAAAACCTTCTATGCGCTGGAAGCGCTTGGTGAAACAGACCGGCTGCACGATAAGGTCTACGAGGCCATTCATCGCGACAAGATCGATTTGACCAAGGACGAGGTATTGTTCGACTGGATGGCGAAGCAGGGGATAGACCGGAAGAAATTTATTGATGCCTACAACTCTTTTTCCGTACAAAACCAGGCGTCGCGGTCAACACATATGTCCAAGGATTACAGCCTCACAGGCGTGCCGGCGATAGTGGTGGACGGTAGATACCTCACCAGCGGAAAAATGGGTGGCACGCCCGACGATACCATTAGAACGATGGATGAGTTGATTGAGAAGGTGCGCAAGGAGCGGGTAAAGAAATAGTGCGATATCGAGATGCTGTTTGATGCCATTGAAAGTTGTCATAAGTGGGGCATCCAGTGGCCTGGGTAGCGCATTGGCACGGCACTATGCCGGTCTGGGGGCAACGCTGGGCCTGATCGCACGGCGCGCAGATTTACTGGAAACCCTTGCGGCAGAATTACCGGGTGCGTCGATCTATGTGGCCGATGTCCGCGATGCCGGCGCAATGCAGGCCGCAGCGCACGATTTCATGCGCCGCCATGGCTGCCCCGATATCGTCATCGCCAATGCGGGCATCAGCCGCGGCACGCTTACCGAATATGCCGAAGATCGTGAAGTTTTTGAAAGTATCCTCGCCACCAATGTCATTGGCATGGTGAACCTCTTCCAGCCATTTATTTCCGTAATGAGGACAGCCGGACAAGGCAACCTGGTCGGCATTGCCAGCGTCGCAGGCTATCGGGGCCTTCCAGGAAGCGGCGCTTACTCAGCCTCCAAGGCTGCCGCCATCAGCTATCTCGAAAGCCTGCGGGTCGAGATGCACGGCAATGGCGTATCGGTCATAACCATTTGTCCCGGCTACGTCGCAACGTCGATGACGGCGAATAATCCCTTCCGCATGCCTTTCCTTCTGACAGCAGAAGAGGTCGCTGAAAAAATCGTGCGCATTATCGAGAACAAGGTACTGTTCGCCGTGATTCCCTGGCAAATGGCGATCGTCGCCCGGGTTTTAAAATTCCTTCCCAATTTCCTTTATGACCGCCTATTCGCCAACGCGCCACGGAAGCCGAGGTAGCCATGCTGGACTTTTTGGTGATTTTTGCATGTTATCCATGATGGGTTCCAGAGTGGCCGGCACTGGCACTAAATTTTACTCAATTGTGTTTGATGGCCTTGCAGCCAGCATGGTATTCTGGATTTATGAGAATGAAAGCTACTCGCCGGCTGTCGGCGATTCGTTCGAACATCAGCATGGGCATATAGACCGGTTACGTGGTTAAGCGTGGTTACGTTGAGGAGGTGCCGAAATGACAACAGAAAAAGCAATTTTTGGAGCAGGTTGTTTCTGGGGCGTCGAATCTGTTTTTCGGGCAGTCAAGGGCGTGGATGAGGTGATAAGCGGATACGCCGGCGGCCATATCAAGAATCCTGCCTATCGCGATGTATGTTCGGGCGAGACCGGCCATGCCGAAGTGGTGCAGGTGGCATACGATCCATCTCAGGTTGGTTACGATGAGTTGCTCGAGGTGTTCTGGAATTGCCACAATCCCACCACACCCAATCGGCAGGGACCGGACGTAGGTACGCAATACCGTTCGGTGATTTTCTTTTATACGCCCGAGCAGGAGATTGCGGCGAAAGCGTCCAGGGAAAAATTGCAGCAAAGCGGGCGCTGGCGCGGGCCCATCGTCACGGAAATTCTGCCGGCCTCCGAGTTTTATCCTGCAGAGGAATACCATCAGCACTATTTTGAGAAGCGCGGCATTCGGGGCCATTGCCACGGTTGAAGGAGCGTGCACTGCATTGCGAGCAATGGTGAGATTGCGTATCCCATCCCACAATTGCCGATGAATAGCGCCATGCCCCATCCATCCCAAAAAAAGCGGTGTAGTGGTACTGGTTGATTTAATCAGGTCGCCGCAATTTATCTTTTACAGCGTCAGGCCAACCGGTTTCTGATTTCCGCGATCCGCATCTCGCTCACCCTGGTATTGATCGCGCCCGGCAGGCGAGTGGGATCGGAAATGGTTTTGGTCAATTCAGCGGCAATTGCGCCCGCATCCACGCTCCTGGCCGCTTCAAACGCGTCATGTAACCGCTCGGCCTGGGGGTAAGGTTTTTCCGCATAGCCGGGCCGGCCGTGAAAATCGCAGGCGCATGCCTGCAAAAATTCTTCGAAGCGTTTCGGTTTGCGGTATGCATCCACGCCTTGCAACATATTGGCGATGGTGACGGGCCGCAGTTCTGCAGCGCGATGTACGTCGCCATGGTAGCGTGCGACCAGTAAAGCGAGGTCGCGCGCTTCGTTAGGTACCCTGATGCGCTCGCATAAATCTTTCACCAGCTTGACGCTCCGTGCTTCGTGACCGATATGGCGCGGCCATTCCTCCGGTGGAGTCGTGCCTTTGCCAAGATCATGCGTCAGCGAGGCGAACCGTACCGGCAGGGAATAATTCCTGGAAGCTGCATGATCGATAACCATCATCACATGCACGCCGGTATCAATTTCAGGGTGGTGCTGCGCCGGTTGGGGTACCCCGAACAAGGCGTCCACTTCAGGCATGATGCGGGCGAGCGCGCTACACTCGCGAAGCGCATAGAACATGCGCGAAGGCCGTTGTTCCATCAAGCCGCGTGCAAATTCCTGCCAGACCCGTTCCGGTACCAGCGCATCCACTTCACCGTTGTGCACCATCTCGCTCATCAGTGCGAGGGTCTCGGATGCGATTCGAAAACCGAAGCGGGCGGCAAAACGGGCGGTTCGCAGCACGCGAACCGGATCTTCAGTGAATGCCGGGCTTATGTGACGCAGTAGCCCGGCTTCCAGGTCGGACAAGCCGCCAAACAGGTCGATGATATTGCCGTCCTGATCCTTGGCCAGGGAATTGATGGTGAGATCGCGCCGCGCCAGATCCTCCTGCAAGGTAACTTCAGGCGAGGCATAAACTTCGAAGCCCTTGTACCCGCGTGACACCTTGCGCTCGGTACGTGCCAGCGCATATTGCTCCTGGCTCCGGGGATGAAGGAAAACAGGAAAATCTTTTCCTACCGGACGGTAGCCGAGCCGGATCATCTCGTCCGGCGACGATCCTACAACTACATGGTCATGGTCGGTCACCGGCAGGCCCAGGATCTCATCGCGAACGGAGCCGCCGACCAGATAAGTCTTCATTAAGAACGACTCTCGAAGGGTGGATTATCGCCCTGCGCGAAAATCATCGTACCGTTCCCGCGGCACATCGCCCGCCAGATATATAGGTGCCACTTCTTCCAGGGCAGTGGACCGAATACCCCAGGCTTCCATAAAGTTGCCAGGGGCGTCACAATTACAGACGCTATCCACTTTCATTGAATAATAGTTGTCGCGGGTCACGAGTTTTCCGGGTAGAAACTCCATTATCATCGCCTGCAGATAAGAAAGGCTATCGTTGAGGCCGATGATGGCCGGGTCACGCCCGGTAACGTGGGCGGCATATTCCACCAACTGCCGCAGGCTGTAACATTGTGGGCCGCACAGATCGTAGCGCTGACCAAAAGTGTGGGGCGCCGTCAAGCTGGCGGCGAATGCATGCGCTACATCCTTGACGAATACCGGCTGAAATTTTGCATTGGGCGACCCCAGGGGCAACACCGGTAGCCGCGCCAGCCTGGCAAACAGGCTGAGCGATGAGTCTCCGGGGCCGAAAATAACGGACGGCCTGAAGCTGGTCGTAACCAGGCCGGACGTCATCATGATTTTTTCGCCTTCGGCCTTGGAGCGCAAATACGCGCTGGGCTGGCTCGGGCCGGCATTCAGTGCACTCATGTGCAGTAAGCGCGCTATTCCGTTGCGCTCGCATGCGGCCGCGATTTTACGCGGGAGCTCCACGTGCACAGTGTTGAAGTCCCCATGCAGAATACCCACCAGGTTGATGACCGCATCCATGCCTGTCAGTAGCCGGTCAAGTTCCGCATCATCGTAAATATTCGCCTCTACCAGGCGTACGGTTGGTAAAACCAGCAGGCTCCTGGCGCGCTTGTAGCTGCGCGTGGGAATACGCATATAGATTTCTTGCGTGGTCAGGAGATTTGCGAGATGCCGGCCGACAAATCCGCTGCCGCCAAAAATGCAGACATTTTTAATGTTCATTGTTTACTTTTCGCTTCTGAAAATTGCTCGCTATCCTCCCGGGACATCACAACCCCAAGCCGATGCTTCAGCGCCGTCGTTGGATGCCCGAAGGTGTTGGCGTAATACATTGCGTTGCTCATGACTTTTTTTACATAGTCGCGGGTTTCATTGAAAGGGATGGTTTCGGCGTATATTGCGCCTTCCATCGGCTTGTCGCCGCGCCATTGCTGCGCCCGGCCGGGACCAGCGTTATAAGCGGCAGAAGCCAGCAGTGGCTGGTTGTCGGTAAGTGTCAAGACATGCTTGAGATAATACGTACCCAGGGTCAGATTGGTATCTATCTCGGACACGCGTGCGGGGGAAAATTTCCGGACGCCCATTTTTTTCGATACCCATTTCGCAGTGGCCGGCATCAATTGCATCAAACCCATCGCACCGGCGCTGGATCTGGCATCGCTGATGAACCGGCTTTCCTGGCGGATGAGGCCGTATACCCAGGCCTCATCGAGTTCCTGTTGCTTCACGAGGTTACGCAGCGCATCGCGGTGAGGAGCGAGAAAACGCAGGGTGAAATCATGCTGCCGTACTGTTTTATCCGCCGTATTGATGGCCCGGTCATAGATTCCATTACGCCGCGCAACTTCAGCGGTGGCAAGCAGGCGTCCGTCGTCGAAATCGCGTATTGCCCAGACCCATTCGCGTGTGGCCTCCGTTCGCAGATTAAGGCGATACAAGGCAAGCGCCCGTTTTATTCCCGGCAGCCGCTCAATGGCGGCAATTTCCTTTGACGTGGGTTTATAGGGTTCGGTCGCGACGCCGATCGCTACGCCCAGTTCCTCTTCCGCCAGTTGACCATAAAAGTTGTGCTCGGTGCTCAAGGGAGCGAAAATAACATTCGCTTCCGTTATCTTGCCTCCGGCTTTCAGCGCCCGCGCTTTCCAGTAACGCCATACACCTGTCTCCTGTTCGGAAGCAGACATGGCTTCGATCGCATCCAGCACCAGACCCCAATCACCGGCGCGCAGGGCCGCGCGCGTTTTCCATCCGAGTTGCGCATCCGATAACGCAACCGGCGTGTCGGTGCCGGCGGCTTCCGCAAACCAGTCAAGGGCGCGCGGATTCAGCTTTCGCGCTGCCTGATCCGCCAGTTGCACCATGAAATACGCATGATCCGCATTGCTGAATCGCGCGCGCATTCTCGGCCAATAGGCATAGGCCTGATCGGGGTTGTTACGGAGCAAACGCAGTATTGCAAAAAAAGCGATTTCACGGTCGGCGCGAGTATTGATCTCATGCCGATGTTTTTCCAGAAAGCGCAATGGGCTCCCTGCGGCGGAGTCCAGCTGGCGCGTATTGAGCGCCTCATTTTCCGGTAGATATTCATTGATGCGTTTCGCTACCCCTACATTGCCTGCCTCGAGCGCGAGACGCAGGCGCGTCCATACATCTTCCACCGTCAATTTCCCGGCAACATCCAGCGCATCGAACAACGCCGTGCAGCTTTCCGGCATGTCCCGTGCGTTAAACCATAACGGGTGCGCCTCGGTGAATGCACTGGCATCGTTTGCGGCGATGCGGTGTTGAAGTGAATAGCAGGTAAGTTCAGTATCCTTGTTGATGAGATCCGGATATCCCTCCGCAAATAATTCCCATTGCTGCGCCTTGCCAAGGCTTTTTAGCCATTCACCCTGTAGCCTGTCGCTCAGTGGGCTATCCTTGTAGCGATCGAGAAAACCTTTGACCGCCGGCATGCTCACATCGATATTCTCAAGCTGCGGGTATAGCTGATAGTAGATTGCGTAGGGTTCCAGTACATGCCCTCTCAGGCGTTGCGCATAGGCCGCCACTCGGCTGGCGTCGCCATTTTGAAACGCTTGCCTCATGGTCATGAAATCGTCATCCTGGCTCGCGGCCACGGTTCCGGCAGACATAGCAAAAAATAACATTGCAAAAAAGATTTTCATAACCTGCTATAAAATAATTGATTGAGCTGAAAAATTAGGTGAAATACCGGCTTACGCCATACGCATTTGTCTCCCGTTCGGACAGGGCGCTTCTCTTCCTGAAGAATAGCACATCATGCCATATATCAGCCTGAACCCCACCACCAATGAAACGCTAAAAACCTATCCCAGTTGGGATAGTCATTATCTGGCGGCGGCTTTGGAAAAAACCTGGAATGCGCAGCGAACCTGGGCGCAAATGACGCTCCCCGACCGGGCCGAGCGCATGCATAGCGTTGTCAAGCTGCTGCACGAACGAATTGACGAATATGCCGCACTAATGGCCATTGAAATGGGAAAGCCGGTGCGCGAGGGCCATGCAGAGATAAAAAAATGCGCGCTTGTCTGTGATTACTACGCAGTGCACGCCGAGCATTTCGTGCAGCCGGAAATGGTTCAGACCGATGCGGGCAAGAGTTATGTTTCCTACGAACCGGCAGGCGTCGTGCTGGGTGTGATGCCATGGAATTTTCCATTTTTCCAGGTGATTCGTTTTGCCGCCCCAGCGTTGATGGCAGGCAACGCTTGTGTTTTGAAGCATGCTTCAAACGTCCCTCAATGCGCGTTGGCGTTAGAGCAATTATTCCGCGATGCGGGATTTCCCCCACATCTATTTGCGGCACTCATGATCGAGTCTGCCGACGTAGCCGAGGTTATTGCCAGCCCTCACGTCAATGCGGTGACACTTACAGGTTCGGAGTCCGCTGGGCGTGAAGTGGCTTCCCATGCCGGTCGGCATTTGAAAAAATGCGTCATGGAACTGGGCGGATCGGATGCATTCATCGTGCTGAAAGATGCCGATCTCGAACTTGCTGCCACCTTCGCGGTGAAATCGCGGTTTCAGAACTGTGGGCAGTCATGCATAGCTGCGAAGCGCATCATTCCGGTAGCCGACGTTGCCGATGAGTTTGTATCTCTCTTTATAAAAAAAACAAAAGATTTGAAAATAGGTGATCCCATGAATGAAACAACCCAGATCGGTCCAATGGCACGGTTTGATCTGCGGAAAGATTTACATCGGCAGGTCGTCGATTCGATCGGACAAGGCGCAGAAGCGATTATCGGTTGTGAACCCATGCGAGGAGAGGGCGCATTCTACCCGCCATCGATATTGGATCGGGTAACGGCAAAAACCCGGGCATATCATGAAGAGTTATTCGGTCCTGTGGCCGCCGTGATACGGGCAGCAAATGAAGAAGAGGCCATTCGCATTGCCAACGATACCCGCTTCGGCCTGGGTTCAAGCATCTGGAGCCGCGACACGGAAAAAGCCGAACGGCTTGTAAGGCAAATCCAGGCTGGCTGCAGTTTCATTAATGGCATGGTCAGGTCTGACCCGCGCCTGCCTTTTGGGGGTACCAAGGCTTCGGGGTTTGGCAGGGAATTATCGTATCACGGCATCCGCGAATTCGTTAACATAAAGACTGTGTGGGTCAGATAAGCCAGATGAGGCGGAAGACGTTGACAGGAGGCGACATCACCGCAGTGATCAGATCACGCCCTGGCCAATCATCGCATCCGCTACTTTTACGAAGCCCGCCACATTGGCACCGTTGACGTAACTGACGGTGCCGTCCTTGCGTTGACCGTATTGCAGACAGGATCGATGGATAGCCTGCATGATCTCGAGCAACCTGGCATCCACCTCTTCCCGGGGCCATGAGAGGCGCATGGCATTCTGGCTCATTTCAAGACCGGAGGTGGCCACGCCTCCCGCATTACTCGCCTTACCCGGTGCAAAAAGAACACCGCTGCGTTCGAAGCGCTTCACTGCCTCCGCCGTGGAAGGCATATTGGCGCCTTCAGCGACACATATTACGCCGTTGTTGATCAGGTTTGCCGCATCCTCATCACTTAGCTCGTTCTGGGTGGCGCACGGCAAGGCGACGTCGACCGGAATATGCCAAGGACGCATGCCGGGAATAAAATTGGCTTTCGTGCATTCCGCATAGCTGCTGATTCGGGCATAGCGCAAGTTTTTGCACTCCATCAGCTCAGCCAGCTTTTCAGGGGTGAAGCCCTCTTCATCCACCACAGTCCCGCTGGAGTCGGACATGGTTATTACCTTAGCGCCGAGTGCCATCGCTTTTTCCACGGCATATTGCGCAACATTCCCGGAACCCGAGACGGAAACCCGCATCCCTTCGAGCGCGCGGCCGGATTGCTTGAGCATTTCCTCGGCGAAATACACCGTGCCGTAACCGGTGGCTTCCGGACGAATCAGCGATCCGCCAAAACTCAGCCCCTTGCCGGTAAAAACGCAGTCCGCACGGTTGGAGAGCTTTTTCATCATGCCCGCCATGAAGCCAACCTCTCGCCCGCCGACGCCGATATCGCCAGCCGGCACATCGATATCAGAACCGATATGGCGGAACAATTCGCTCATATACGCCTGACAGAAACGCATTATCTCTCCCGGGCTCCGGCCCTTGGGATTGAAGTCCGCGCCCCCTTTGCCGCCACCCATGGGCAGTGTAGTGAGGGCATTTTTGAGAGTTTGCTCGAACGCCAGAAATTTAAGGATGGAAAGATTCACCGAGGGATGAAAACGAGTGCCGCCCTTGTAAGGACCAATGGAGGAACTGTGCTGGATCCGGTAGCCACGATTGACATTCACCTCGCCTTTATCGTCTACCCAGGCTACCCGGAAAATGATTACCCGCTCCGCTTCTATCAGGCGATCGAGAATACCGTGCTCGCCATAGCGAGGGTTTTCCGTGATAAAGGGCCAGAGACTCTCGATGACTTCTGCAACCGCTTGCAGATATTCGGGTTGGCCCGGGTTCCGCTCGGCTATGTAAGCGCAGAACTCCTGAAAACTTTGGTATCTCATTTTGCTCCCCAGCATAACAAAACCATACTCATAAGGTGAGTATTCTGCCAAATAACTGGCGGACCCGCATTATATTTATATTTAACCCGGATGTTTCATAAATTGACGCGCGCCCTTGCTGGTCTTTTGTTTCGTGTGAAAATTTCGTTCAGTCGGGGTGTATGAATAACTACGCCACTCTTCACGAAATCTCCCTACAAAACAAAATCCTGCGCAATCATCACGCGAATTTATGAAACATCCGGGTTAGGAATGATTGCGGAAACTGTTACGGAATTTTTTGATTTTCCGTCACCAATCTCTGCCGGATAGCGCGGATGCGCCTATCCAGGCAACCGCCTGTCACCGCTTGCAGCGTCTTATTCGTTTTTTCCGTCATTTTGGTCGTCCTCGTCATCTTTCTTGCGCGGCTTGGCTGTCCACCAGACGACAAGAATAAATAACGATAGAGCGACACCCGCTTCCAGCAGTAATATCCACATAGGATCAAGCATGATGTATATTTATCATACGCAACTCTAACTCATAATCTGATGAAAGACCAATCGGCCTTGCTTGCCGTTGCCGCGCTACTCTTGCTCAACGCATGTACCATCGTCTCCACGACGCCGACTCCACCGGTCGCTATCGAAACGCCGGTTGCGCCGACCTCGTTGGTACCCATGCTCAAGCCAACCGACTGGAACGCCCTGACGGGTTGGGCGGAGGACGATATTCTGCCCGCATGGGATGCCTTCCTCCGAAGCTGCGCTGTTCTGAAAAATCAGCCGCTGTGGGGCGAAACCTGCATTCAGGCTGCCGCCATGCGTGGACAGAATAGCGCAATACTGCGAAAGTTCTTCGAAAGCCGTTTTGTGCCACATCAGGTGCTGAATTCCGACGGTAGCGACAATGGCCTCATCACCGGTTACTATGAACCGCTGTTAAAAGGTAGTCGCAAGCAATCGAAGCGTTACCGCTATCCGCTATACAGCACGCCGGATGAGCTTCTGGTGGTCGACTTGAGTGAGGTCTATCCGGAACTCAAAAATATGCGGCTGAGAGGGCGGCTGCAAGGCCGCAAAATCATACCGTATTATAGCCGGTCTGACATTGCGAGTAATCCTGCGCCGCTACAGGGAAGGGAACTGCTGTGGGTGGATGATGAGATCGACCTGTTTTTCCTGCAGATACAGGGTTCGGGCCGGGTGCAACTCGAGAATGGTGAAGTCGTGCGCGTAGGCTATTCCGAACAAAACGGGCATCCCTATAAATCCATCGGGAAATTGCTGGTGGAGCGCGGCGAGTTGCCCCTGGAAAAAGCTTCGATGCAGGGAATCAGGGCTTGGGGCCAGAGAAATCCCCATAAGCTGGGCGAATTGTTACGGCAGAACTCGAGCTTTGTTTTCTTCCGCGAGGTGCCAACCGCCGTGCCGGGACCGCTAGGCTCGCTCGGTGTACCGCTGACGGCGGGCAGAAGCCTTGCTGTCGACCCTCGGGCCGTGCCTCAGGGTGCACCGGTTTTTCTCGCCACGACCTGGCCTAATACGGATAAGCAGCTTTATCGGCTCATGGTGGCGCAGGACACAGGCGGGGCCATCAAGGGCAATGTCCGCGCCGATTTCTTCTGGGGTTTTGGAATCGAGGCAGCGGAACAGGCTGGCAAGATGAAACAGGCAGGCAAGATGTGGGTTTTAATGCCCGCCGGCTATGTGCCGCAAGCTCAGATCAGAAGGAATTGAACTTGTTCGGGCCGACGCCACAATTCCGCGCTTGTCATTTTGCGGATGACACACCCAGTTTCTTTTCTATGGCTTCAGCAGCCATCAAACCTGGCGCGATCGAGCCATCCGCAAAAATCAGCGTCGGGGTACCGCTTATGCCGTTCTTCTGGCCTGCCTGAAGAAGCTTGCCAATCGGCGTCTCACAGTCTTTTCCGGTTGGCGCAATGTCTTTAAGCATGAAATCTTCCCAAGCCTTGAGCCGGTCGGGTGAACACCATATTGAAGTAGCGGTAGGGACCGAGCCGTTAAGCACCGGGTAAAGCAACGTATAGACAGTCACATCGTTAACGTTGGCCAGTTCTTTTTCCAGACGCTTGCAGTAGGGGCAATTCGGGTCGGAAAAAACCACGAGCTTGCGCTTTCCATTTCCCTTGACTGCTTTAATTGCAAGTTCCAATGGGAGAGAGTCAACACTTATTCGCCGTGCATCCTTGATCTGCTGCAAGCGATCGCTGGTCAAGCTCTGCTTCGTTTGCGGATCAACGACATGGCCGAAAAAAAGGTATGACGCTTTTTCATCGGTATAAAACAATTCTCCACCCACCACCACTTCGTATAGCCCGAGGTAGGGAGTTTTCTTCAGGCTTTCGATTTTCTCCCCCGGGAAATTTGCCTGGATCGCTTTTTTCAAAGACGCCTCATCAGCAAAGGCCGTTCCGAAAAGGAAGCACAACAGCAGCGAAGAGAAAACAAGATTTATGCGCATGACCCGATTGCTCCGTTTATGTGGTTTTTAGTGCCTGGTTGTTAGCTTAACGGTATGTGAGCCGATCAATCCATGGCTTGGCGTCAGCTCAATGCGTGCTGCATCAGCCGGTCTTTTATGAGCGGTAGGCGGTTGGTGATTCCCAGCCCTAAATTACGCAAGCGAACCAGTGTCGGGTTAGGATTGCTGAATAACTTCTGCAGCCCATCGGTAACCAGCTCCATGGCCAGAATATCTTCCTTGCGTGCCCGCTCATAACGGCGCAGCAACCGGTAATCCCCGCAATCCGGTTGCAAGCCTCGCGACATGAGGGTAGAGGCCAGCTCATGCGCATCGCGCAGGCCAAGATTGACACCTTGCCCGGCAAGTGGGTGAATACCGTGCGCGGCATCACCAATAAGCGCAAGACGCGGCTGCACCAGTTTGTTCACGTGTACGAAATTCAGCGGAAAAGCAGCAGGCCGTGTGACGAGTTGCAGCTCGCCCAGGGTGTGGCACGAGGCTTCGGCGACCTGTTGGCACAGTTCCGCCTCAGGTAGACCCAGTAACTTGCGCGCCAGCTCTTCCCTGGCCGACCACACCATGGATACCAGGTTGTTGGGCAATGGCAGCAGTGCCAATACCCCGTCTCGCCGGAACCACTGGTGAGCGACATTATTGTGATGCCGCTCGGCGTTGAAATTGGCCACTACACCTGTCTGCTGGTAGGAATGCCGCGCCACCGTGATTTCCGCCTGCTCGCGCACCCAGGAATTCAGGCCATCTGCGCCGACGATCAGCGACCCTTGCAACACATTGCCATCGGCGAGGTGCAGATCGGCATGGGAGTCAGCCCATGTTATCGAGGTACACTGCGCGGGGCAGAAAATCTTGAGATGTTTTTTTCGGCGCTTGAGCGCCTCCCATACCGCAGCCTGAAGCTGCCGGTTCTCCAGGATGAAAGCGAGTTCCGGAAATCCGATATCATAGGCGCTGAAATCGATGCGTGCGGCGCTATCATCGCCAAACACGGCCATGTTGTATACCGGGCTCATCCTGGATTTGTCGAGCGTTTGCCAGACTCCCAGGTTCTGCAGGAAGGCAGTGCTGCCCGGGCTGATGGCATAGATTCTGCTGTCCCAACTGTCATCGGCCGGTAGCGGGAGGGGCGGGCGCGACTCCACCAATGCTATTTTGAGGCCGCTGTCTTTGAGAGCAAGCGCCAGACTGGCTCCAACCAGGCCGCCGCCGACAATTATGACATCGAATTTCATGAAGGCATTATACAGGGGCTTTGGCTGGGGCGGGATGAGGTTGGGATATCATTGGACGCTGAATGTCATGCCGGAGTGTGTTATGAAGCTCAGCTAAAGCCATATTTTTTCTTCCTGCAAGATCATGGAGATAGCAGCGGGAAATCCTTGTTAATCTTGACAGAGTTCCCTGCTGAAGGCAGAATTCGACCTCTTCGGCTTATACGTGGCGAATTAGCTCAGTGGTTAGAGCAGCGGAATCATAATCCGTTGGTCCCCAGTTCGAATCTGGGATTCGCTACCAAAAAACATTCTTCGTAATAACGTCCATGCGATGTGGAGCATTCGGGATAATCTTAGCATAGATTCCGGATTCAACTGTGCGATGCCTAAACGAAGATTGTGCAACAAGCCTCTCTGAAATAAAAGCATTGCGCGCGCTCTACATATCGTATGTTTCTGCATTGTTGCGCCTGTCGGCAAGCAGGTTTTGCAATCATGCTGTTTCAATTCAGCATCAAGACAACGCCGCGCAAATCGCCGCGCTCTGCTCGACCGCATCAATATCCACCTCAAGGCCAAAGGGCTACCGGCTACCGGCTTCCGGTCTTTGGTACGGGAAGATGCTCGCTCCAGCCAGAATGGTTTAGGACTTGGGCTCTGCATTGCATGATTGGGGCGTTATCAGCGCCTGTTGCGAGCTTTCCGCTAGCCATGACTCGGATTCGAGCGCAGGCGAATTTGTTAAGGATTCGGTAAGTTTTTACGGGGAACAGGTCAACCGTCACAGGCCCCGCCAGCCGCTAGCTCGATTCGCTTTGCCTGCCATGTCCTGTGAAACCGATTCGACACGGCGCGCATGAAAGGCTCGCAAGTTGAATCAACGGCGCAACGCTTAGTGTTCTGCTTGCACGCCGCAAGCAGAACAGGTGCCGCATCCCAGCCTCTTATCTTCACGCGAACTCAGCGCCTCATCCCCCGGTCCTGTCGGCAGCCTCCATCGGTACGCGGGCCTTGGCGGCAAGCTCCTTGAGCAGCACGGCGGCCGGGGCCGGTTTATCTCCCGGCGTTTCCACCGGAGAAGGCGCCAGCGGCTGCAGGAGATCGCCTTTTCCCTGCGTTTCGTGAAACCAGAGAGCCTGAACATAGAGTCCGGGAACGTTGAGAAGCCGCAGTTCAAAGCCGCCTTGCGCCACTTCCGGAAAGTCCGCCACCGCGCGCAGCGCCCTCGCGCTCGAGTCGACGAAGCGGCTTTCGTTAAAAGCCGAGAAAACCTGCTCTCCCCGGGGTCCGGCAACCGTCTCGGCGGAGGCGAGGACATTGTCGCCCTCCTGCACCAGATAGCGCCAGCCGGTCGGCCTGGCCGCATCGAGACCTTTTCCCGCCACGAGGTCGGAGAGGCCCAACGTGAATACCTGCTGCGGCTCGGTGAGCTGCAGCGGCCCGGTAGCATTGCGCAACGCGGGGGTTCTGAAGGCGCGGTTCCTGCTCAAATCCAGGAAAGTGGAATGCATGGCATCCAGCGCCTGTTGCGGAGGTTTTGGAGCGATAAAGGCCATCGGAAACTCCTCAGTATTTGGTGTAGTAAGTATGGGTCCATGTTCCCGACCCTTTATAGGCAGTCTGCAGGGTCGCGTAATTGACATCCGAGCGGCCGTAGATCGGATCGTCGACCGACACATAGTCGATACCGCCCGCGCTATATTGCCCCTTGATGACCAGGAAATGGGCACCGCCGCCCGACCAGGCCACCCGGATGCCCAGCGGACGAGCGAAGGTTACCTCGTTCTCGATCTGGGCGGTGGTGGCGATGCCGCCCACCCAGTGGTCGAAGTGGCCCACCACCGTAAGTGCCTGGTCGAGAAAGCCGTAGACGTTGCAGGGGCCGGACGCACCTGCGCCGCAACAGTCGGTTCGTGCCAGTTCGCCATTGGCCACGGCGCACTGCTGCCAGTCGCTCCCCGGCTGGTAGAACAGAGCGACGCTGGTCGCGGTTGCCGCCCAGCACCAGTTCGATTGCTGCTGGGGCTGCATGAAGAAGTACATTTCGTCGAGCCACCAGATGGTATCGATGTGCTGATCGGTTCCCACGACAAAGACGTCGAGGATGTCGGGATAACGGCTCAACGCATTGATCGAGGTTTGCGGCGCGACGGCGCCTGCGGCGATCTGGAACCAGGAGCCCCAGCCGGTGCTGGCGTCCCACCAGATGCTGAAGGCGCCGTGGTTCGTGCCCACGGCGAAGACATCGAGATGATTGGGATAGCGCGACACGACGCTGATGGACGTGTTGGGAGCCGCTGCGCCGTTGGCCACCACAAACCAGTTCTGGGCCCAGCCGCCATTGGCGTCCCACCAGATGCTGTAGATCCTATGATCTGTGCCGACGATGAAGAGGTCCAGGTGAGTCGGATAACGCGCCACGGCCGCAACCGAACTGCTCGGGGCGGCGAACCCGCCTGCAACCTGGAACCAGCTTGCCCACCCGGTGCTCGCGTCCCACTAGGTGCTGAAGATGCCGTGATTGGACCCGACCGCAAAAAGGTCGATATGGTTGGGGTTGCGGGTCACCGCCGTGATTGACGTTCCGGCTGCGGCCACGCCGCCGCTGACAACGAACCAGTTCGCCGCCCAGCCGCCATTGGCGTCCCACCAGATGCTGCGGATTTTGTGGTCCGATCCCACCGCGAACAGATCCAGGTGGTTGGGGTTGCGAGCGATGGCTGCGACGGAAGTTCCCGGCGCCGCAGTCAGGTTGGAAACACGGAACCAGCTATTGGCCCAGCCGCCATTGGCGTCCCACCAGATGCTGTAGATCTTGTGGTCCGATCCCACCACGAAAAGATCGAGGTGGTTGGGATTGCGGGCGACTACGGTGACGGTCGTTCCCGGTGCCGCGATGCCGCCGGCAACCTGGAACCAGTTCGACCATCCCGTGGAGATATCCCACCACGCGCTATAAATTCCGTGGTCGGTACCAACACAAAAGATATCGAGATGCTGCGGATACCTCACAACCGAGGTAATGGAAGTCGACGGTGCCGCAACACCGCCGCTGATGCCAACCCAATTCGGTGCCCAGCCCATTGTCTACTCCTTCCGTTGATGTTCATGTCCCGAAAATACAGGACTCCATGTATCAGGAAAAATAAACGCTCGTTTTCATATGTGGACATCACTTCAGTATGACCAATCAGGGTTTCGTTCAAGCATATGCTTGATTGTTAATGACTCTATCTCTCGTGATTGCCTCTTGCTAAAGCTCAACCCTGATTCGTTATCGAAACATAAAGGACTGCTATTTTCTGGAGCTATTCATTATTTATATATTAAATGCCGGAAATTACAAATATGAAATACTTGAACTCAAGGGGACTCTAAGCCCATCCAAATGTCTCGATTAAGTTCATAAACTGCTGGCACGGCGGCGACGAAGTGAATTTATAGCAAAATTTGGACTTGGCTCCTTTGTCGAGGTGTATCAATTGTGACTTGCCGCCGTGTGTCATTTACAGTTGTCGAGACGATCGATAGCTCCCGCTTGGTTCGGTTACCAATAATTTGAGGCTGATGTACTCCCGGTTACCTTTTTATTGAAGCAATTCGTTGTTATCGCGAATATTGCAAATTATTATTCATGATCTATATTAAAAATTGTTCTGAGTATCATCTGTGAGTGCCGATTCAACCGTTATCTCTATGCCCATTTATTTTTCTCCATGGAGAATCTTATGCACCTGCCTCTTTCGGCGTCCTCTGTAAATCGCCTGATCATTTCAGTCATATTTTTTCTGACATTCGCTTCTCCTGTGGCGCAAGCGCAAGCGCCACAGCCTGTCGAAACAACTATGAAAAGTATGGTTTCCGCTATTCTGGCTAACTCGTTGCCAGATTTTGTATCGCCTGGAGATCAAGCGTTTCAAGCCGGGATGACAAAGGAGATGCTCAGCAGCATCAATCAATCTCTTGCCTCACGCCTCAAGCAGGGTTACACCACTACGTTCCTGACCGCGCTGCGTCAGCAGGGATTCGACGTATATGTCTGGAAGCTGGAATTCAAGGACGGAAACGATGACGTTCTTATTTTCATGGCCCTGAAGGACAAAAAAGTCGGTGGATTCTGGTTGCGTTAGTTTATTCATAAAAAATCCGGATCAAGTCAAGCTTGCTGGTACGGACCGAGACCTATATGAAAAAGATCGAATTGATGTGCCTTGTCCTTATCATGCTTGGGTTGATTCCTGGTGTTTCGGTATGGGCGCGCGGCGGCGGTGGTGGGGGAGGGCATGGAGGTGGAGGGTTTGGCGGCGGCGGACACATTGGAGGTGGAGGGTTCGGTGGCGGCGGACACATTGGAGGTGGAGGATTTGGTGGCGGTGGGCACATTGGGGGTGGAGGGTGGGCCCATGGCGGAGGAATGCACTATGGAGGCGGGGAGCACTTTGGCGGCGGAGTTGGTTATTATCGCGGCGGGGGAGTCGGCGTCTATCGCGGCGGCGGATTGGGTTACTACCGTGGTCCACGCGGTTTCTATCGTGGCTACGGCTATGGCCTCGGATTTGGTTTTGGAGGGTATGGACTGGGATTAGGTTTAGGATATGGTCTGGGTTTTGGCCTTCTAGGTTATGGGCTGCCTTATTATCCATATCCGTATCCATATCCACCCGTGGGGAGTGCGCCGTCGGCACCGCCGATATATATACAACAAAACATGCCGCAACAAGATGACATGCAAAATCCGGCTCAGCCACAATCCAGCTATTGGTATTATTGTCAGGCGCCGGAGGGTTATTACCCCTATGTCAAGGATTGTCCCGGTGGCTGGGAACAAGTGCCCCCACAGCCGCCTGCCCAATAATGTCGTTACTCGCATCGCCAGGCTTTTCCCCTGACTACCCTGCCTTCCCCTCAAGTTGCGGAATCCAATGCAACATGAAGGGATGGACGATATCCCAGACCAGCATGCCGATAGTCCCCGCGACAGCCACACATACCATTGCGGAGGCCAGCCGACCAATTAAAGTGCGGTTGTGTTTGCGTAGCACGAACGATAGACTGAACGCGATGCTCGTGAAGGATGCAAGAACGGCACCGGTGCCCGCAACGGTCGGCGATATGCTGCCTTGCGAGGCCAGTGTAGCCGCAGCGGCTACCGCGCTCGCGCTGGACATCAGGCCGCCGATGATGCTGACGAAGTAGAACCCCATGTCGCCGAATTGGCGCTGGGTCACTGCCCCGACGATATGAAGCAGCAGAAATACGGCACCGTATTTCAGCGCCAGCGGCAGTGAGAATGGCAGCTCAAGTTTCATTTGCGGCACCTCCTCCCCCGATGGTCGATCACGTCTGCGATAGCTCCATAACACCAGAGCCGTGCTTGTGAGCAGCATCAGCACGAATGCAGCGAGTGAACCGACAAGGGCCAGTGGCGCAAGGATTAGTAGTAAGCACGCGTTGCGCATGACCATTGCGGTGGTGGCAAGCAAAATGCCCCTGTACGCCGACTCGACGAACGCACTCGACGATGGCTGCACGCGCGAAGATAACTCGATCACTGTGAAATTGCTGTTAACCAGACCGCCCAAAAAGCCCAAAAACACCACGCCACGGGCACCATAGAGCTTCCACAGGATGTAATTCACGAAGCCGATGCCGGCGATCAGGATCACAGTCACCCAGGCGGCTCGAGGTTCAATCAGATTCCATGGGCCGACGGTACCCACTGGCAACGCCGGGTAGATTACGATCGCCAGAATAGCCAGCAGAAGCGCCGAGCGCAACTCGCTTTCCGTCAACCCCATGGAAAAGCCCGCAAGCCCTTCTTTCCAGGCGAGTAATGCAGTTGCGATCACCATCACTGCCGCCGGCAAAACTGTATGCCCCTGCCCGCACAGAATGCCTGCCATGCAGGTTACCAGCATCGCCGCCGACGTCGTCAGCTCTGTTCCCTGAGCAACCCGTAATGCCTGCACATTCAGCAACACTGTCAGCGTGCCGACAAGTGCGAGGATGAGCAGCGAAAACGCAGTACCGAGCGCACCGCCGAGCGCACCGAGAAGACAGATGAAACCGAACGTGCGTAATCCCGCTTCCTTACCGCGGCGTTCGCGTTCCATCCCAATCAGCAGCCCCAGAGACAGGCTCAGCGCTAGACGAACCAGGATCTGCAGATATGGCCAATCTGCGGTCGGCAAAGCAGGAAAGGACTCAGCCATTAATTCTTCATTTCAGGACGAAACTGTCTGGAGATTTGAGTTTAAGTGCATAGTAACTCATTTATTATATTAAACATATTTCTCTGTAACCGATTCGACTTGCGCCAAACCTCTGACTTGTCCGCCTATGCGTGCAGGGAAACTGGTGTTTTGCTCCATTAATGGGGGCGCCTGTACCCTCACCCAGTCACTTTTCCGCTGCGATTCTTCAAGTCTGACAGGCTGCTGGCTACCGGCAATGATGCCTCATCTTCATTCGCTGTATGAAAAGCTTTTTATCCTGATCCGTTAATTTCATGGCATATTTGTTCCGTATCCACTTGAAGTTATAGCACCAGATAGAGCGCTACGTCGGATGACCAACGTACGGTACCGTACAGATCGAGTGCGAGGGAAGTGACATTCTGTTCCTCCCTAATCTTGAAGGATAACGCGATGAAAACAATTAAACTTTTGGTAGGTATGTTTATGATCGGAGCGCTGTTGGCGCCTGTTGCGAGCTTTTCCGCAAGTCACGATTCGGATTCAAGCGTGGGCGAATTTGTCAAGGATTCGGTAATCACCAGCAAGATCAAGGCCAGGTTGGCCGCCGAAAAGGGTGTCAGTGCGATGCATATCATGATTGATACAGATAAGAATGGCGTAGTGGTGATGAGCGGCACAGCCAGAAGTCAAGCTGAAATCGATAAAGCGCATTCGATCGCGCATTCTGTCGACGGTGTCACGAAGGTCATAAATCACATAAAGATCAAGAAAGAGCATTAGGCCAGGTCTGCTCGCGCCCTAACGCCACCAGGAATGCAACGGCCGGGTAACCCCCGGCCAATTTTTTTGTCATGAGTTGAGGGAGAACGGCCTAGCCTACCTGCTTGACCGCTCGTACTTAACCGACTACCAACAATGCCGAGCCTGGACTATTCTCCCCCAGAGATTTAAAGATTTAAATGGCAGAGGTTATTGGCAGTCTGCCACCTCATCTTTTTCGTCGTATTATCCTAAATCCGGTAGTTGGACAGGGTGAAGTGTACGGTTTTTGGGGTGCAGGGCAAGGCGCAACGACGCGGAATGCGACCGCGCAGGGCGGAGCAGTGCCTTCCGCAGGAAGGTGCGACCCCGAAGCGGGATGTGGGCACCCCCTTGCGTGTGGAACGCGATCGCGGCATCCCCTGCGCTGCCCGATCCCCGCTGCGCGGAGCCCCTCGGGCGACGCTTCGGGGCGCCGTTCCATTCCAAGGAGTTGCAACGCAGCCATGTGCCGCAAAAACTGTGCAATTCTCCCCGTAGCGCCCTCACTCGGAAGGTGAGCGTCAAATAATATAAAATATTGTTATTAATCATAACACTGATATATTAAATGAGCGGTCAACTACCGGATTTAGGATTATAGGCTGGCCTCACGCTTGAGCAATTCATCGATCTTGAGCCCCACTTCCGATTGGCCGTTTCTTCTTGTTCAGGTGCTCCAGATTAGTGGTGTAAGCTTGAGCTGGCAGCGGAAAATATTTAACTTCCCTTACCAGAGTCGATCCTTTTTCCATATAGAACTCAACAAACTCCTTCACCCCGGATTTTTCTGCCGCCTTGATATTCACGTAAATAAAAATCGGGCGTGACAATGGCTGGTAGCTTCCATCCTCCACCGTTTTAATGGATGGGATAATACCGCCTTTGCCTCCATCAACAGCGAGCGCTTTAACCTTTTTCTGATTTTCGAAGTAGTAAGCGAAGCCAAAAAATCCCAGTCCGTTTTTATTGCTCGCCACCCCCTGTACCAGCACGTTGTCGTCTTCGGAAGCAGTGAAATCACCCCGACTCGATTTGGCCTTTCCGACGATTGCTTCCGTAAAGTAATCAAAGGTGCCAGAGTCCGCTCCTGGACCGTAAAGGTTTATCGGATCATCAGGCCATGCCGGGTTTACTTGATTCCACCTGGTTATTTTCCCCTGGGCGCCGGGCTCCCAGATCTTTTTTAATTCTGCAACGGTAATATCCTTAACCCAATCATTTCTTGGATTCACCACAACCGTCAATGCATCATACGCCACCGGCATTTCAACGTATTGCACCCCGGCAGCTTTACAATTGTCCATTTCTTTTTTAGAGATGGGGCGCGAAGCGTTGGCGATATCTATTTCCCCACGGCAAAATTTCTTGAAGCCGCCGCCAGTGCCTGAAATACCAACTGTGACTTTAACGGCGCCGTTCTTGGCTATTTGAAAATCTTCCGCCACTGCTTCGGTAATGGGATAAACAGTGCTCGAACCATCGATTTTCACAATGGGCTCAGCATTCACAACGCTGATACCTCCAAGCAGCGCACCCAATACCACTACTACTATCTCAATACTCAGGAATTTCAGCATTTCGTTCTCCGCAAGATGGATCAGGAGCCGCTTTCCGGTGACATTTGACATCCCTGCTCTGGCTATTAACTCAAGCCCTGTCAGTAACCAGGTCAGCGCCCTGCATTAATTTATTGGTATCAGTATTTTTGCCTTGGTGCTTTTGGACAATTCAAAAATAGAGGGCATTAAACCCAGATAATTCATTAGGCGGCTTTGCGAGCCTACGCGGAGTGCTGGCGGTCAGTTTGCGGCCATTTTCGCTACCTGCGCGGCGTCCATAGAACGAGCTATGGACTTCTCTCAACCGGCAAAACTGCCTCGCAACCTGCCTCGCCATCATCTCGCGTCCTAATGAATTATCTGGGTTTAACGCAAGTCTGATATTTTCATCTGATTATTCTCGTCTTCTTTAAGGAAGACGATCAGGAGAATACTGCCCAGTCATGTCGATATCATTTCGGTTTTGTGTCTGTTTTATGACGTTGCGGATTGGCTATAAACGAGAGGCGGAGTGATGGAGACAATCACGGGAGAGTTCAAGCCGGTACGACCGGAAGATGCATGGGCAATGAAACGTGATGATGGGTTTTGGTAACTTGATGGTTTTGTTCCTATCCCTGAACCGAAGGAAGACTTCCCCTTACTGCGACCCAAGACCAATTTTTCTATTCTCAATCCAGCGGAACATCCAGGTGCCTAAAGGATATCAGCAAGGCCAGATCATAGGCGATCTTCAAAGCTCCACAAGCAATCAAAGGTGCACTCAGCAGCCCGCTGGCCAGCAAAGCGCCGGTCAAGGTTGGGCTTGCGATCGAAGCAAGGCTGCGGGATACCGCGGTGAAGCTTGCAGCGGCAGTGCGCTCCGCCGGGGTGACAACAGCCATTACATAGGCAGTACGTGTCGGCACATCCATCTGCGATAATGCACTCCGTACGAGCAGCAGAACGAGTGCGACCTCGAGGTTTGGGGCAATTGCAGCAAAAATGAGGCACACGTTAGCAGGGATGTGAGTAAAGACCATCGTGTTGAGCAGCCCGATCCTGCGCGCAACGATCGGTGCGGCAAGCTGGGATCCGGCCGACAAAAGCCCCGCACAGAAGAAGAATGTTCCAGCCTGTCCGAGCGACAGTCCAAACCGCGCAAAGAGCCAAAGCGTCAGCAGGGAGTTTCCCAACAATCCCCCGGCAAACGCATCAATGCTAAATAGCATGGCAAGCTTGAATATAATGCTGCGTGATGGCCCCAGCGGCTGTTGTAGCGGGGCAGTCTGGATCTCGATCGCCGGCAGAGTTCGATAGAGCAGCCAGACTGATCCGCCGAGTAGACCGTACAGTACGAACATTGCGCGCAGGCCATCAATTAATGAAAGACCCGACCATGGCAAGAGCCAGGATGGGATGCCGGCGGCTAAGGCGCCAACAGCGGCGCTCAGTGAGCCAATAAGCGAATAACGAGCGAACAGCGTGGTTCTTGCGTTGCCGCTAGCCGCCTGCGCCAAGCGGGCATGCTCCAGCGGCAAAAATACGCTTACATCGGCCGAACCCGGATTAAGGGTTCCAATGAATGCGACAACAAATAGTGGCCAAAACGATGAAACGCTCGCAAAGCTAACGCCGGTAATTGCCATTAACAAGGCAGCGAACAGCAGCAACCGGCGTGTTGTCCATTTATAGCCAATCACACCGAGCCCCAGCATCGCCAAAGCTGATCCGGCTAACGTTGCTGTATTTAAAAAACCTACGTCCAGTTGATCAAACCCCAATGCCAGCAGATAAGCGGGCAAAAGTACGGCAACATAGCCATCGCCAAAGGCGCGCAAGGCGCGGGCTGCCAGTAATGGGAAAGCAGTTTCAGCTACCTCCGCAGGCATGAGCAAACGAGTAAGTGTCCTGCGCCCTACGCCCGCTTTCACTGATTTGGTCCTCCCCCTGCAATCTGTCTATGACGTAATGCCGATTTTGTCACTCAGGATTATTCGACGCCACCTTGTGCATCAAATGCCTTTTCCTTTTTAAGGGTTCTTGTCAGCTGATACTGATGCTCAACAGCCTGACATGCAAAAAACCCCTTTATTGCATGCGATAACAGGATCATCCGGATAGATGTATTCGGCTGGAGGTACACCGAAGCCTGGCGTGATGTGGACCGCTTCTTACAATGAGGTTAGCGTGGACCGATCTGTTGATAACTAACAAAGCTTTGTCCTGGCTTGGGTTTCCCATGCTGATCAGGATTGCGGCGCGTTTCGCATATGGGAAATTATTGTTCCGATTCATTCCTCTTTGTCTAAGTCAGGGCGGGGCCTGCGCCCGTAACTGCGCTTGGGGTCGTTTGAAACCTTTAATTTTGGAGGGCGAGTAAATTATCCATCGCGCTTATCTGTAAAGCGGTATCGATAGCGCCCTTCACGGCGACAGAATCTGAAACATCGCCGGTGATCTGGTCAAAAACACCGCCCCTGGCAAAATGTATTTTCTGGGCTTTCTGCCAACCGCCGGATACCTCGTCAACGGTAAACAGCTCAAGGTGGGGAAACCGGTCCTCGTACCTGGCGGCCACGGACGGATCGCGGGGACGGTAATAGTGCTTGGCGGCGATATGCTGTGCCTGGGGTGTATATAGATATTCGATGTATGAAGCCAAACCGCGTGCGCCTTTCCCGTTCCCAACCGCGTCCACTACGCTAATAACAGGTTCAGCCACTATTGATATAGACGGGGTAACGATTTCAAACTTATCGTTTCCGTTATTCTGAACGATCCGGTGCGCTTCATTTTCCCAAGTGAGGAGTACATCGCCTATGTTGAGCAAGACAAAGGCAGTAGTTGAGCTTTCCGGCTTTTCATCCTTGTAATCCACCGCCTTGGCGTTGGCAAGCAATTGGCTGACAAACTCACGGGCGATTTGTTCACTGCCGCCTGATTGCCTCATTGCATATCCCCAGGCCGCCAGATAATTCCATCGGCCGCTTTCAGAGCGCTTTGGGTTCGGGTTAACCACTTTTATATCAGGGCGCACCAGATCGCTCCAGTCCCGCAGTTCTTTTGGGTTACCTTTCCGTACGAGAAACACGATGGTTGAAGTATAGGCTGAAGGATAAGAGCTGGTCCGAAAATCCTGCGCTAAAAGCTCGCGGGGGCCGGGTGTAACAAGTCGTTCTTTATCATCCAGCTTGTCTACATCGTAGGACAGCGCAAGGGCCGGAACATCAAGTCCATCGACCGTAATATGCACCGGCTTTCCCGACTTGCTCCGCGCCTGCTCGACCTCGATATCCAGACCCGTCCGGGTTTTCCAGTGAGAGGCAAACGCAACATTCAAATCCTCATGTAACCGCCCCACAGCGCCGGGGGCAGGACGGCCGGGAAAATTATTCAGGGTGGCGTAGGCAGCGCCCAGGCTTACCAGCGCTATAAATGTACCAACAGCAAAATGGGAAGTATTGAGAGTCATTTTTCATTTTCTCCGGTTGCTCAGCAGCTTTGCTCTAAGCAACCAGTAAGCAGTAAGGTGGGGGAGTTGCCATCAGCGTTAATGGGGGCTATCCCGACGCTGGGCCCTGTACTATTTTTCCAGAGCACTATTGATTCGGAAAAGCCGACAAGCTCTTCTTCGTGCACGTAGGGGGATAAAGAACCATAGGGTCCTTGCGGATCGTAAGGCGGGTTGGAAATAACGTTATCCATGCGCTTGATATAACCCTCTTCAGTCCGTACATATACTGCGTATTCAAACATGGCTCACTCTTGTAATAAGATTCGGTTTGCGCATCTTATCGTGGGTTTGTTACAGCATTTTTAAGGGGACTAACTTACCCCAATTAGCGGCCTCGTCAATCCAGACTGGGGATCGCAAAGGGGCTGGTCAAGCGATGCCGCCTTGACCAGCCCCTTTAAACACAATGGATCAAACAGCTCAAAACCAGGCAAGCGAATTTATTCAAATGTGGTTTGAGAAGTCAGAGATTAGGCGGAAATGCGCGTTTCGCGGAGTCTGCGGCGAGAAAGTTTGCGAGTTTCACTTTCATAAGCCGCAAAGATAGCGTGCACGTCCAGCTCCGACCTGGATCTTCCGGCAGAGCGCAGCTCCTTGTTAATACCTCTTTCCAGCCAGCGATCGAACTCATCCAATGTATAACCGTACAGATCAATGTATCTTCGTTTCTTCATAACATTTCTTCCGTGATCAGAAAACATACTTCAGCGTCAATCGAACTGTCCTTCATTACAGATTTACCGTCGCTGATCCGTGATTTCACGCATATCCTCAGGTGAATCGGCATTAGAAGGCTATTTGACTACGGAACATGAAAGTGTTCAGGTTATACGGCTTACCACCGCTCGCCGTCACTAGCGGCGAGTCCTTGATTTCAAGGATTTTGTCATAGTTAAACATGAATCGAACGTTGTTGTTTACGTACCAGTTCAGGGCGCCGGTAAAGTTTTTCATCTCCCCTCCCCTGAAGGCGCCATCGTTCATATCTACTCCGGCGACACGTGCTGCCAACTCCCATGCACCCCATCCCCCCTTGGAAAAGCTGAAGTCCCGGGCTGGCTCCACTCTGTGAAACTTTCCTTCTTTGTAATTGCGCGATTCCCCGGTGAGCGTCCATGCGGCTTCTCCGTACCAACCATGAAAGCTTAGCGAATCCAGACCATTTTTACGGCCAATCCAGCTATGGGTATACTCGCCTCCCGCGCTGAACGGGCCATATACGCCGCTGGCCTCCAGGCCAAGCATCTTGATGTCCTCAATATCTCCTATCCTGCCGGAATCGATCGGAAACAGATCAGTCATATGTGACGTTTCATGCCTGAATCTCACGCCATTGGAGCCACCAAATACCTGGCCGCTGCCGCTCGGTTTGCGATAGTTTCCCGCCACACCTAAATGGACAACCTCTGTTTTTTCGTTAATGGGTGCAAAAGTGACACGCGAATTGGTTCCCCAGCTTTCATCCAGGCTTGTGGTATTCGGGTCGATTGACTCGCCATAAAGTCCAACCTGCCCAGTCCAGTTTTTATCACTTTTTGACACATTCAGACCGATAGCGCGATCGACGAGTGGTGCGTTAAGCACATTCATTAATGATCTTTCCATGAACATGAGATCGTTGGAGCTTTCTTGTAACTCACGGCTGAAAGGCTGCTTCTGCTGGCCGACATTGACCTTCGCGAAGCCCCCTCTATACGAGATAAACATGTCTTTAACGCCGACACTATTATCAGCGAAGTCGATCTGGCTTTTGAAATCCCAATCTTTAAAGAAAGTACCCGCAAACTCCAGGCGTCCCCTGCGCAGCTCTGTGCCATCATTGGCTTGAACAGGAGCGCTGCCTCTAAAAAAATTATCATTACCGCTATGCGTGTAATCCGTGTGGATCCGGCCCCCGATCTTGAACTTGAAGTTCTTGTCTGCTGTTTCGAATTGCAAGCCGTTTTTATCCAGTTTGAGTTGCTTTTCGCTTTCCTTGATACGTTCCTCGATGGATTCAACCTTGCTGACGAGCTGCGCCCGCTCTGCTTTTTCTTTTAATCTCGCACTTCTGTCACCGGTTATTGGCTGTTGGGTTCTCTCTGCTTCCGGTGCCGGCGCTGCATTGTTTGATGGAGCACGTTCGACTCTCTCAAAATTACCTATAGGTTGCCGGTCAGATCCGGGTTCTCCATATATCTGCTTGGTTTTGGTATCAATATAAAGGTCAATCGCAAAAGCCCCTGATGATGTGCTTGCTCCCAACACAACTGCCGCCGTCAATATAAGTTTCGAAAATTTCAAAGCTAATGCCCCCAGTTGTAATGTTTTGGTTATGGTTACGTTTATCGCTAAAAACCGGGGCAAGAATAGGGAAAAGAGATGACTGCCTTATTAACCTTTGGTAACAGTTTTATGACAGTAACAAAGGCAGTTGAACGATGATGACTCGATCCGAGTGCTGAGATGACTCTCTATCCTGGCTTTCATTCCAACCATGGATGGCAGGCTGAGCTTTACCTTTGCGGCGCGAGGGGCAGCGCTACTTACAGAATTTCAAGAAAGGAGCTGAAGGAACAACTTGCCCCAAGGGGTTGCCCTGCTACTGTTTGTCAACATGATCCAGTTAAACAGTTACGGGCAGTTTGGCTCTGGCAGCTTGTCGGATTTGAAGAATCGCAGCGAAAAGGTGACTGGGTGAAGGCGGATTTTGTGGATTTTGAAGGCCAATAGTTATTCTATTGGTTTAAAAAGTGGTGAAATATGAACCGCCGGATGCTTTTGCAGCCGATTTTCTTTAAGTTCGACAGGCTGCCAGTAATAGGGCGGTATTTGAGACAGGGCTCATCAACGATTAGCAAATAAAATCCTCATCCATCCCGAAAGTGTTAACAAAAACCCGGGATCACCTGTTTCATTAAACATCCCTTCCACTTTACGGCGGGTATATTCGTTTCTGGCGGCATGCCTCACCAGCTCGTTGGTCAGGTACGGCCAGTTAAATAAAAATTCTGCTTTACGGTAGACTTCAAACTTTGGCTGGAGGGCTTTTATGCTTCGGGTATAGGTTTGGGCTACAGCGGTGCGACCTAGATGGTATTGGCCCATGATAGCCTCTGCCGCAAGAATGCCTGTTTCCATTGCTTTGCCAATTCCCTCGCCAGTAAGCGGAAAAGTCGCGCCGATGCATTCTCCGATGCCCAGCAAGCCACCGCGAGCGAACCGCGTACCGGACAAGCCGGTGCGAAGTGGCGCCCCTTTAAGGGGACTGATGATTTTCCCGTCTCGCATCAAGTCTTGAGCAAGGGGTAATTGGGTAATAAATCGCTCATAGCTGCGACGAGGATTGCTGTGTCTATGCGCAGAACCGAAGAATCCGATGCCGATGTTGAATATGGCGTCAGGCCCCGGAAAAATCCAGCCATAGCCGCCTTTCGCCGAGTGATCAAAAGTAAATGTCAGCTCGTGTATATCTCTTGCCAAACGCTCGTTACGCACATACTGGCGAGTCGCAAAATTGTGACATTCAGCTCCCAGCAATAATCCGGCGTGCTGGATTGACCTGACATTGGCACCGGTTGCCAGCAATATCCAATGTGTCTGCGCGGAGACATAATTACCACTTCTGTAGAACGCCACCTGGTAATTTTCCTCGTTCTCATCAGAAATACCGACGAACTCGTGGCCAGGTAAAAACTCGCTGCCGGCTTCCATGGCGCTGTCCAGCAATAACGCATCCAATTTCAGGCGTGGCACACAAGCGCTATCCGCTCGGATCAAAACGTTGCTGCCATCGAAACCAATCAGACGCATCCCTTTGGCAGGGCAGGAGATATTGGTAACGCGCTCAATCAGGCCAAGTTTTTTCAGCGCCTGATGCGCGTCAGGAATCAAGGCGTCTCCACACGTTTTGTCACGCGGGAAGATCGCCTTGTCAAACAGGCCGACAGAAAAGCCAGCGTTGGCTAAAGTGCGGGCGGCCGCACAACCTGCGGGCCCCGCGCCGATAATAATGACGTCATAGACGTGTCGCATTGGATCGTCTCAGATGTCCGGAACGCCGTTTCCACGTGTACCCATGGACATAGCCCTCCATCAACAAGACCCAGTTCGAGCGTCGCGCCGGTTTAAAACAAACTCTTCTTAAATCGAGCGCGGTTATTTCACACAAACACCGCTGCAGTCGGCACCACCACGGGCGGGATCGCAATTGTCGGAAGGGTCATCCACGCACTTCTTGCCGTCAGGGCATGGAAATCCTGCAATTCCTCCGCACATTTGCTTCGGTTCTTTCTCACCGTACGCGGAGCTCCCCTTGGGCGGATAATCGACGCGTTTCCCGCCGCCCGGCTTGGTTGGTTCCGTCGCACCAATCTTGACCGTTTCACGAATCTGCCGAGGTTCCACCGCTTCTACATCGATGGATTCCACTTCTCCATCTGTATGCCGGGCGGTATAGACGCCAACCACGTCCAGGGGCACTGGGCTTTTTATCACCAGGAATCCTTCCAGGAATGCAAAATCCACGCAAACGCCGTCGATGGGGCAAAAGTAACCCGCGATATCAAAGCAGTTCACGCCGACCGCCCCGTCTGGCTGGAGAACGGCTTCCTTGAATGGCGTTATGCCGAATGGTCCTGGCTCGGAGCCGAACTGTGTCGCAAGCGCCACCTTGGCGGCGACGGTAACTTCTTTATTGGTGGGGTTGTGTATGTTGACCGCCGTACGATAGGTGCCGCGCGCCAATGAACCGTCCTGGTGCGGTAGCAGCAGCGAACAAGCGACTTTTGCGGCATATTGATATTCCGTCTTGATTATCTTCGAAGGTTTCATCGGTTCTGCCTGGGATACGGTAATAGCCTCAATAGGGCCAAACGCAACCAATATTCCCATCAATGCGGAAAAGATACCCATCACGCGTAGTTGTTTCATGATAGTGACTCCTGTTGTTTTAGATTTGGATACAGGTTGGTCCGAACGATTAATCGATTAATTTCAAAATCAGCGCTCAGCCGGTTGTCGCGCCATCATTAATGGCCTCGGTAAGCATCTTCATCTGAAAATGAAAAACGAGTAGCGCTGCAAACCTTCAATATATTCATAGCAGTGTTTGTTTTACAGTCAAGTCTATTTGCAAATTCCCTGATTTCAGCCTGACCGGTTTTCCTGGGGCGTCGACGCCCAAGTATGGCGAATAGTATGAATAGATACCCAGGTGTAAATATCCACACTATCCCTGGATCTCCCTATCTCCCCGGCGCCCCGAAACGGGAACCGCAGATCCAACGGAATGGGGGAAAGATAATTCTCTCGATCGCACTCATCAGTAAATCGTGACAGCTCATTCGGCGGCAACCATGAAAGAACGATGCAGCTGTAACTTCCTGATCAATAAAACACTGTTTTATATGGTGCGACAATTTGCCGCATTCCTGCGCTGACTGAAATAGATTATTCTCGCGTTCCGATTGCTGAGGTGGGAACTCTGGATTCTTGATCAGTCTGCGTGTTTATTTTGCCATTCCTCGGCCTGCGCTCACTGATCACAATCCGGTGCAAAAAACTGGAGTGGAACCACCCGGTTTTTTGAACTACATCAAACCGAATCAATGCGCTGGCGGAAATCTTTTAAAAATACATCTGGTGCAGCATCGATAAACAGCTGTTTTTCAGTAATAAGAAAAGCAGGTGAGGAAATATGAAACCAAATATAAAGCTGAAATCGATGCCGTTTGCCTTGGCAAGTTTGCTCTGCGTATCTTCTGTCTGGGCAACCGATGAGCACGGGTCGCAGGCAAAAGATGAGGTCGAGGCTGAATTAGCACCAATTAAAAAGCCCCTTGCTGCCACCCCTATGACCCCTATGCCAGCACGTTCCGCTGGAACGGAGATAGCGCAAACCCCTGCCGGAGTCGCCGAAAAACAGGCGCCGACTGACGAGCCCGCGGTTAAATTGCCGGAAATGACGATCGGAGGAAAGGTGAAGCCGATCTCCAGGCAAACCGAAAAGGAAAGGTACAGGCTACCCCAGACCACAGAGAGCATGACCAGGGAAAAACTGGACAGTACGGTCAATCTGATGGCGACAGAGGATGCCATTAAATACATGCCATCCATTCAAGTACGCAGTCGCTATATCGGTGACACCAACGCACCCGTGGGGATGCGCACCTCGGGCACCTCCGCCAGCGCGCGCAACCTGATTTATGCGGATGGTATCTTGCTGTCTTCCTTGCTCGGCAATAACAACTCAAACACGGGTTCGCCTCGCTGGAATACGGTATCGCCCGCTGAAATCGAGCGTATCGATATTATGTACGGCCCGTTTTCGGCAGCCTATGCCGGCAATTCAATAGGTGGGGTGATTAACATCACCACGCGAATGCCGGATAAATTTGAAGTGGGTGCCGATGCGCAATCTTCCTGGCAGACTTTCAATCTCTATGGCACAAAAGAAACCTACGACACCCAGCGGTACTCCGGAAATATCGGCCATCGCTATAATGATTTGTCATTCCGGTTCGACTACAGCCATCTCGATGCCCATAGCCAGCCGATAACGTTTGCGACAGCGCTTAACTCTGCCACTGCGGCCAACAGCGGGGATACGGTGGTGACAGGGGCATTCGCGGGTGCAAATGCTACAAATGCCCCCAACCAGACGCTGGGTGCGGGAAACATCAATCACACGGTACAGGATAACTTCAAGTGGAAATGGGCCTACGATATTACCCCGACCATAAAGATCGCCTATACCTTGGGCATGTGGCAGAACAACGCCAGCTCGAGGACGCAAAGCTACCTGAGGGATGCGGCGGGGAATCCGGTGCAAAGCGGCTTCGTCAATATTGGCGGCAAGCGATACAATTTGTCCACTCCGAATAGTCCCACCTTTGCGGGCAATCAGACCGATCAGACAACCTGGTCGCATGGCATGAATCTCCGGTCCAATACCGGTGGAAAATTCGATTGGGAGTTGGTGGGTAGCGTGATTGATTTAGGCAGGGATACCGTTCGCGCCCCAACGGTCGACCCCACCCTTGCGTTCGCCGGCAATGCGCCGGGTAGAATCACCAGTTTGACCGGGTCTGGCTGGCATACTGTCGACGCCAAGGGTATCTGGCGGCCAAGCGTCGATCTGCTGGGTTACCATGAGATCAGTTTTGGTTTTCACCATGACCTGTATACGCTCAAGAATCCAGTGTTCAATACCAGCAACTGGCAAAGCGGCAACGGTCAAAGTATCTTTTCAAACTCGACCGGAAAGACACAGACCGAAGGTTACTGGATACAGGACGCCTGGGATTTTCATGAGGATTGGAACTTTACAGTGGGTGGACGGTTGGAATCATGGCACGCTTATGATGGAGTCAACACTACCACCGTAAATGGTTCGCTCCAGACGATCAATCAGGCTAACAAAAGTGCCGTCAATTTTTCGCCCAAGGGCAAGTTAACCTGGAGCCCTATGGATCGCGTGAAAATTGGCGCGGCCATCGGCCAGGCTTACCGCTACGCAACCGCCTCTGAACTATTTCAAACGACGACGGTGGGAACTGGCACCACGGCAATATCGGTTAATGGAAACCCCAATCTCAGACCCGAAGATGCTCTTGCTTCCGAACTTTCCGCCGAATATTTTCCTGATAAGGGAAGATTGCGTCTCAGCTTGTTCCAGGAGCGTATAAAAAACGCCATTTTTTCCCAGACGGGGCTGATTACAGCTAACGGTACCACTTCGCAAGCAACCTTTATTTCGAATGTAGGCGAAATCGATACTTATGGCATCGAGGTTTCGGGGGAGAAAGCGGATGCGGGTATAAAGGGTCTGGATATTCTCGGTAATTTCACCTGGGTGGATTCCCGAATAAATAGTAACCACGATGCAGATGCGGCAGCCGCGGCATTAGGGCCAACAGCAGCCAATCCCAACGCTGCGGTTCCCTCAACCGGCAAACGTCAACCGAGACTCCCCACTTGGCGGGCTAACGCCATAGTCACCTATCGCGCAAACGAGAAACTGACGGCTTCGGTGAGTGTTCGTTACAGCAGCGGCCAGTTTGGCCAACTGAATAACACCGATACGAATGGTTTTGCCTATACAGGGATAACGAGCTATGTTGTCGCCGACTTAATTGCGAAGTACAAAATCACCAAGCAGTTGACTGCTATTGGCGGCATCAACAACGTCAACAACGACAAGTACTGGATCTTTCACCCATTTCCTCAACGGACTTTCTTTGCCCAGCTGAAGTTTAATTATTAGAAGTGGCGATACTTGAAAGTTGTCGGGTTCTTAGCTCAGGCGAAACTGAGTGTCGAGCCCCCATTTTGCCAGAACCAGCCCCCGGCTTACCTTGCAATCTGCATGGACGGTATTGTTGACCACTGCCGGTGCCCACTGTTGAGTCTATCACCTTGTTGGCGTTCAGCAATCCTATCGTCTGCGACGAACACAATTATCGGTAGGTCGGGCTCTGCCCGACATCATTCTACGATCGTCGGGCGAAGCCCGACCTACAACTGACAAGGAGATCAGGCAAGTAAACGGTAGAACCGCACATCAACCAGATACGGCAAAAACAAAGTTTCAGCGGCGGAATAGGTGAACGCTCGCCCGTACTGAACATTTATGCCTAGGGCAAGCGCTTGCGGTTGGGCTCTCTCATTATTCTCTTGAGCAAAGCGTCACAGGATTTTTGCACCGATTCAAGCGCGATATGCAGTTCCAGAAGGTTCACCCCGACGTAATTGTCGCAATGAGGGCAGGCAAGTTTTGGTTCGTACTTCAGCCGTGAAATTGTCTCCTCGTACTTAATTGAACAGTGAGGACATTTGATTGTGATTGTCTCCGAATCCAGATTGAGCAGCATAGACATTCCCCTCGTAATGGCATGGCTATCAAATCTTATCATGGTTGAGGAGATTTTCAGAATAGGCGAGGTGAGTTTTACCTTGAAAAAATATTTATGTTATTGATGCCGTGGGTTATTTAGCAGATAAAGCTCAATCTTAAAGGTCGAGAGGTTGCCTGACATATCATGATCAAAAGTACTTTAAGCGGTAGGTCTGGGTTAGCGCAGCAGGTGTCGTTCTTGAACGACACGGCGGCCAGGGCGGAGCTAAGTGATCCTTGGCAGTCGTAAGTAAGTAAGATGAGCGAGGAGGTTGGAGCAATCCAAGAATGAAAATATGTGCTCATCTCGGTAGGGTCAATCGAATTAAGGAGATAAAACCTGTTAAATATGAGGTTAGTTATCAGATATTGATGGATATCCCGTCATAAGTACCGTCAATTGTTAGCTGCCACCCGCCTGGAAGACGAGGGAAGAGCCGCTATCGATTCTGGACATCGATCAAGGCGGTCAAAATAGATTAAGGAAAAATACCCCAACGAATGCGGAGGGCGTGAAGAAGCCCGGTGGGGGATCACCGGGCTTAAGACATCTATCAAGGGGTAATAAATGCCAGTCGGCTTCTACAGAATAGGATAGCCGGCTGGATAAATAATCTCACAATGAGACTGCATTTTTGTGACAATAAAAAACCCACCGCATATTCGCCATTCAGCGGCATCAAGATTAATCTCCTTCATTCCGCATGGCGCAACTCGCCGGGGTGTAAGAGCACGAGCGGAGCAAGCTGTAACGCGCATGGGGAATGGGTTAAGGAGCCGCTATAGCCACTGATCGCCCATAGCACGGCTTCAAAGTCATTCGTACTGCTTGGTGTTTGGTTTGCTTCTGGATAGCCTTTACCAGGCAAGGATCGGTGTTTGATATTCACTGAAACTCCGTTTTGGTGCCGGGAGGGGGAATCGAACCCCCATGACCTCGCGGTCGCGGGATTTTGAGTCCCGTGCGTCTACCAATTCCGCCATCCCGGCACAGCCTGCCGGGGCATTATTACTGAAAATCCAAATCGCGGCAACTCGCATAAGCAATGCTGGGTGTATCGGTATAATACGCGCGATGAAAATTCAGGATTTCGATTTCAATCTGCCTCCCGAGCTTATCGCGCAGTTCCCGGTTGAGCAGCGCGCCAGCAGTCGCATGCTGCATCTGAAAGGTTCGGACGGTGCCCTGGGTGATGCAATGTTTGCCGATTTGCCCCGCTATGTGCACCCTGGCGACGTCATGGTGTTTAATGACACGCGTGTGATCAAGGCGCGTCTGCATGGCGTGAGGGACACGGGTGGCAGAGTGGAAGTGATGGTGGAACGGGTGCTGGATGCGCATTGCGTGTTGGCGATCATGCGCGCGAGTCATATGCCGAAACCGGGCTCGAAGCTTTTTCTTGCCGGTGCAATCGACGTGACGGTGCTGGCCCGTGAGCATGATTTTTATACGTTGCGTTTCGATCACGAAAACACGGTTATCGATTTGTTGGAGCGTTACGGTAACCTGCCGCTGCCGCCTTATATTTCCCGGTTGCCGGGAAAAATGGACGAGGCGCGCTACCAGACCATTTATGCGAAGCAGGCAGGCGCTGTCGCTGCGCCGACCGCGGGCCTGCACTTTGATGAAAGCATGCTGGCTGCATTACGGGAAATGGGGGTGCAGATCGCTTATGTGACGCTGCATGTGGGGTCCGGTACGTTCCAGCCGGTTCGGGTGGACAATATTGCCGATCACAAGATGCATGGAGAGATTTTTCATGTGCCGCAGGAAACGATTGACGTAATTCGGCGTGCGAAAGCCGGAGGGGGCAGGGTGCTCGCAGTCGGCACGACATCGCTGCGCGCTTTGGAAGGGGCGGCAGCACAAACGGCAGGGGCGGAGGCGTTGGAAAGGATGGACGAATTGAAATCGGGTCATGGCGAGACCGATATCTTCATCACCCCAGGGTACCGTTTTCGCGTGGTGGAGCGCCTGCTGACCAATTTTCATTTGCCTCGCTCAACCTTGCTGATGCTGGTGTCCGCATTTGGCGGAACGGAGAACATCCGTCGTGCTTACCAGCATGCTGTAAATGAGCGGTATCGGTTTTTCAGTTATGGTGACGCCATGCTGATCGAGAGCCAATCATAAACGCCGATCCCTGCTTTGCCCGCTAATTGACCGCTGATTGGCCGCTTGCCCTATAATTTGTAACGTAGTTCCAAAAACCTCGTATCCTGCGCGTCCTGAATACATCATCTCTATAGACACTTTGAGCCTATTCCCCATCAAGCAACCGGTAGCATGAAATTTCAACTGCATCGTACCGACGGCCGCGCCCGTCGGGGGACGTTATCGCTGGCCCACGGCACGGTCGAGACGCCCGCTTTCATGCCGGTAGGTACTTACGGCGCGGTAAAAACGATGTCGCCTGCGGATTTACGGGATATCGATGCCCATATCGTGCTGGGCAACACGTTCCACTTATGGCTGCGCCCCGGCCTCGAGGTGATCGGCGCGCATGGGGGGTTGCACCACTTCATGGGCTGGGATGGTCCGATATTGACAGACTCGGGCGGTTTCCAGGTGTTCAGCCTGGGAGCCCTGAGAAAGATCACCGAAGAGGGCGTCAAATTCAGGTCGCCGGTAAATGGCGACGTATGTTTTCTCACGCCAGAGGAATCGATGCGTATTCAACGCATACTCAATTCCGACATCGTGATGATATTCGACGAATGCACACCTTACCCGGCGGACGAGAAAGCGGCGCGTGTATCCATGGAATTGAGTGTGCGCTGGGCGGAACGGTCGAGGCGTGGGCATGACGATGAGCGGAATCCCAACGCATTGTTTGGCATTGTCCAGGGTGGAATGCATGAGAATCTCCGCGATGATTCGTTATCCAGCCTGGTGAATATCGGCTTTGACGGTTATGCAGTCGGTGGACTATCGGTAGGTGAGCCCAAAGACGACATGCAGCGCATTCTCAAGCACATCACGCCGCAGTTGCCCGACGAGAAGCCGCGTTATCTCATGGGTGTAGGCACCCCGGCGGATATTGTCAACGCCGTGTCCCAAGGCATAGACATGTTTGACTGCGTGCTTCCGACACGTAATGCCCGGAACGGGTGGCTGTTCACGCGCAATGGGGTGGTCAAGCTGCGCAACAGCCGGTATCGCCTGGATACAGCGCCGCCGGATGAACAATGCAACTGCTATACCTGCCGGAATTTCACCCTTGCCTATCTGCATCACTTGCAGCGGACCGGTGAAATTCTGGGCGCACGGCTCAACACGCTGCACAACCTGTATTATTACCAGCAATTGATGAGCGAAATTCGTGCCGCTATCGAAATTGGGCGGTTCCAGGAATACGCGCAAGGATTTCAAGCCGACGTCGCATCGTGCTAAAATCGCATCCTTTTTTATCCCATTATCGGAGAAACCATGTTGATTAGTGAAGCCTATGCCCAGGCCGCTGCGCCTGCGCAAGCAGCGGGAGTGGATTTTATGAGCTTGCTGCCGCTGATCGGTATATTCGTTGTCTTTTACCTTCTGCTGATTCGTCCTCAGGCGAAGCGTGCCAAAGAACAGAAATTGATGATAGAGGCGCTGCAAAAAGGTGATGAGCTGGCAACCGCATCCGGTGTATTGGGACGCGTGGTCAAGGTTGTCGGAAATTACGTCATACTGCAAATTGCCGAAAATGTGCAGGTCATCATACAAAAAACAGCGATTCAGACCCTGCTGCCCAAGGGAACCTTGAATAGTATCGAGAAGGAATAGTCCATCCTTGTAAAGGCCCAGGCGCGAAGGCTGTGGCATAGGTTTCCAGTACCCATTCTTAGTTTCCTTATTTCCTGTTTCCCGCCTTTCACTCAAAAAAATGAACCGCTACCCTTCCTGGAAATACCTGATTATCGCGGTTTCGATACTGCTTGGGCTGGTCTACACCCTGCCGAATTTTTACGGCGAATCGCCAGCGGTACAAATTTCACCGCTACGCACCGCGCCCAAGGCGGATACCGTACTACTGCAACGGATTGAAGATGCCCTGAAGAAAGCGAACCTTCCCGTGGATGGAATGTTTCTTGAGGCTGGCGGCGTCAAAGTGCGCTTCGCTGATACCGACACCCAGATCAAGGCCAGGGATACGCTCCAGTCTTTGCTGGGTAACGGTTACATGGTCGCGCTGAATCTGCTCTCCAATTCCCCTCACTGGTTGACGAGCATCGGCGCATTGCCGATGTATCTGGGGCTTGATTTGCGCGGCGGCGTGCATTTCCTGCTGCAGGTGGATATGAGAGGCGCACTTTCCAAGGCACTTGACCGCTATAGCGCGGACATACGCGGCAGCCTGCGGGAGAAAAAAATTTCCTATGCCGGACTTGACAAGCAGGGTTCCCAAATCACTGTCAAGTTCCGTAACACCGAATCGCGTGCTCAGGGAAAAGCGGAAATCAACAAAACCTACGCAGATCTGGATTTGCGCGAAGAGAATGTGGGCGCCGAGTTTTATTTGATAGCCAATATCAAGCAAGAAGCGCAGGTGCGTATCCAGAGTTCCGCTGTACAGCAAAACATCACGACCTTGCGCAATCGCGTCAACGAGCTTGGGGTGGCCGAACCCATCATTCAGCAGGCTGGTGTGGACCGCGTGGTTGTGCAATTGCCGGGCGTGCAGGATACCGCCAAAGCCAAGGATATTCTGGGACGTACCGCCACACTGGAGGTCCGCATGGTGGATGAGGGCCGCGACCTGGAGGCGGCACTTCGCGGGCAGGTTCCCTTCGGTTCCGAGCTTTACAACGAGCGCGGCGGCGGGCCGGTACTGGTTAAAAAGCAGGTGGTGCTGACGGGTGATCGCATCACTGACGCCCAGCCCGGCTTTGACAACAACAGTCAACCCGCCGTGCACATTGATCTCGACAGCAATGGGGCGCGTATATTCAAACAATTGACCCACGATAATGTCGGCAAGCGCATGGCCATTTTACTCATCGAGAAGAATCAGGCTGAAGTCATTACCGCGCCCGTGATACGCGAAGAAATCGGTGGTGGACGAGTGCAGATCAGCGGGCGCATGACCACGGAGGAGGCCAGGGATGTGGCGTTGTTGCTGCGTGCCGGTGCCCTGGCTGCACCGATGGATATCATCGAGGAACGAACGGTAGGCCCCAGCCTTGGCGCCGACAATATTTCGCGTGGGTTTAATTCAACCTTATACGGCTTTCTCGGGATTGCCGTCTTCATGACGGTTTATTACCTTGTGTTCGGCTTTATTTCGGTGACGGCGCTGGGCGTGAACCTGCTTCTGCTGGTAGGCCTCCTTTCGATCCTGCAGGCTACGCTGACGCTGCCGGGCATGGCGGCAATCGCGCTTACCCTTGGCATGGCAATCGATGCGAACGTGCTGATCAATGAACGTGTCCGCGATGAACTGAGGGAGGGTTTGTCGCCGCAAGCCGCAATCAATGCGGGATACGAGCGGGCGTTCGGCACTATTCTCGATTCCAATATTACGACCTTGATCGCGGGAATCGCACTGTTCGCATTTGGCTCGGGCCCTGTCAAGGGCTTTGCCGTGGTGCTGTGTTTAGGCATCGCCACTTCAATGTTCAGCGCAGTGATGGTATCGCGCGGGATAGTCAACCTGGTATATGGCAGCCGCCGCAAGCTGGAGCGGATCTCTATCGGCCAGATCTGGAAGCCGACTACCGATAAGCGCTAATACACATATGAGCAGAGCGGGAACATACATTCCTTCGGGGAGATAAGGGTCAGCATGGAATTTTTCAGAATCAAGCGCGACATTCCCTTCATGAGCTGGGGGAAATATACCACTACCATTTCGTTGCTTACTTTTGTCGTGGCGGTATTTTTTCTCGTCACCAAGGGGCTGAATCTGGGCGTGGATTTTACCGGTGGCACCGTGATGGAGGTGACCTATACCCATCCTGCTGAGACTACCAGGATACGGGATACGCTGGTCAAAATGGGAATGCCCGACGCCAGCGTGCAGAACTTCGGTACAGCGCGGGACGTATTGATACGCCTGCCGGCCAAGCCGGAGATGTCCAGCGCCAAGCTGTCCGAAACGGTGATAGCAGCGTTGCGTCAGGATGACGAGGCAGCGGAGCTGCGGCGTGTAGAGTTTGTGGGCCCGCAAGTGGGTAAGGAACTGGTGGAAAATGGTGCGCTGGCGTTGTTACTGGTTTCGCTCGGCATTGTCGCTTATCTGGCGGTGCGCTTTGAATGGAAGTTCGGGGTTGCCGGTATCATTGCGAACCTGCACGACGTGGTGATCATTCTCGGATTTTTCGCATTCTTCCAATGGGAATTCTCACTCACCGTATTGGCCGCTATCCTGGCCATTCTTGGCTATTCAGTCAATGAATCGGTGGTGATATTTGACCGTATACGGGAAAACTTCCGTAAAATGCGCAAGGCTACGGTGAACACAGTCATCGACAACGCGATCACCCGCACGATGTCGCGCACCATTATCACGCATGGCAGTACCCAGATGGTCGTGATCTCAATGTTCCTGTTTGGCGGCGAACCACTGCATAATTTTGCACTGGCGCTTACCATCGGCATTCTGTTCGGCATTTATTCCTCGGTATTGGTGGCAAGCCCTATCCTCATGTTGCTGGGGGTGTCGCGCAAGGATATTGTGAGACCTGAAAAGAAGGAAGAGGTGCAAGCGCTACCTTAATTCAATCGCAAGTTAAAGCAGCCTCATCCTATTGTCTGCCAGCTGGCTTCATCCCGGTCCTACTTAAGGCTTCTCTTGGAAATTCTTGCCGCCTTCATCGATATCATCCTGCACCTGGACAAGCATCTCATCTGGCTGGTTCAGAATTACGGCAACTGGATTTATCTTATTCTGTTCCTGATCATTTTCTGTGAAACAGGATTGGTCGTGACGCCCTTTCTGCCGGGTGATTCGCTGCTGTTTGTGGCGGGTGCGATTGCTGCAACCGGTGCAATGGACGTTCAATGGCTGGCCGCGCTTCTCATTCTTGCTGCATTTTGCGGCGATAATACCAATTATTGGATAGGGCGTTATTTCGGCCCCCGGATATTTTCCCGAGCAGACTCGCGCTTATTGAATCGCGCTCATCTGGAAAAAACCAATCAGTTCTATATGAAGCATGGCGGCAAAACCATCATTTTTGCGCGTTTTCTACCGATCATTCGCACTTTTGCACCTTTCGTGGCCGGTATCGGGCGCATGATATACCCACGTTTCATGGCCTACAGCGCGTTTGGTAGCGTCTTCTGGATCGGTTTTTTCGTATTCGGCGGATTTTACTTCGGTAACGTGCCAATCGTGAAAAACAACCTGACCTTTTTCATATTCGGCATCATCATTATTTCCGTTCTTCCAGGTATTGTTCAATTCGTGCGCAGTTGGCTTGGAAATCGCGGGGCAGAAGCGCCCATCAAGCGATTGGAGTAACGCGGTTTAACCGGAAACCGGAGTTGTAGCGAACTCACCAAGAAGGCGAGGTTTATGGGTACCAAAAATCCTTTTGGGCTTTTTGGGTTCTGGCGCCCGGCAGGCAAGTGAGCTGAAAAATAAGCTGCTAACAGCCGGATTCAGGTTTAAGCTTAATTCAAGCTTAGGCAGACGCAGCGGCCAACAAGCGAAGCGCATTGTGGCGCATGAAAGCCTCTTTAATCACTCGCCCCCAGTTCAAGTGCGCGCTGCCGCGACTGAGCCCGCTTCTCTTCCGCGTTTTCTTCTTTTGCATTCTCCAGCCCTAGCCAACCCTGCAGATTAGCGAGAGCGATGTCGCCTAATGCGCATATCCAGTCATCGCGTTCATTCAGGCAGGGAATGTAGTGATATTCATGGCCACCAGCCTGGATAAAAATGGCTTTCCCCTCTATGGCGATTTCTTCCAGTGTCTCGAGGCAATCGGAAACAAAACCGGGACAGACGACATCCACGCGCCCGGTATTCTGCTTACCGAGTTGCTCCAGTGTAGTCGCGGTGTAGGGTCTTAGCCATTCAGCCCGGCCAAAGCGGGATTGAAAACAAATCTCATACGCGTCTGCATGCAATTCGAGCGCCTCCGCCAGCAATCGCCCGGTTTTCCGGCACTCGCAATGGTAGGGGTCACCTTTATCCAGCGTTGCGCGCGGTACCCCGTGAAAGCTCATTACCAGCTTGTCGGGGCGGCCGTTTTCAGTCCAGTAATCGCGTATATTCTGTGCCAGAGCGGCAATATAGCCGGGATGATCATGATAATGTTTCACCGTGCGCAGCGCGGGGGTGTTGCGCATCTTCCCCAGTTGCGCAAATACCTCGTCGAACGCGGAGGCCGTGCTGCTTGCGGCATACTGGGGGTAGAGCGGCAGCACCAGAATGCGCTCGCAACCATTCTGCCTCATTCCCCGCAGCACCTCGGCGATGGAAGGACTGCCTATACTCATCGCATATTCCACCATCGGTGCCGGATCGGCGCGTTTGGCCAGCACATCGCGCAGCAGGCCGGTCTGTCGAGCGGTGTGGACTTTCAGCGGCGAACCTTCCGGCATCCAGATCAGCGCATATTTCTCTGCCGATTTTTTCGGACGCGTGTTCAGTATGAAGCCGTTCAGGATCGGCCACCATGCCCACCGCGGAAATTCCACTACGCGTGGATTGCTCAGGAACTGCTTGAGATAAGGCCGCAGGGCTTGTGCGGTGGGAGCGTCAGGCGTACCGAGATTGACTAGTAAAATGCCTGTCTGGCTCGGCGTGCCGTGCTGGTGGGCAGGTTCGGGCGCTATCAAGATATTCCAATTCTCATCAGAAACAAAACCGCTTTGTTGACATCTTCTTCGGCTCTACTATATGCACCGTGACGCAGCATACTGGCGGCCCATTCTTTCACGGGAGCAGGAATAGTGCGTTAGAAGCAAATTGACCTTGCAGGAACCGCTGGATGACTCACACGCGCTCAGGAATGAGCGTGGCGCTTCACCAATGGGTAATAAAGTAGCTAATGTTGCGATAGCGCGCTGGAAAGCAGCCTGGCAGTCACATCCACAATCGGAATGACGCGTTCATAAGCCATCCGCGTGGGTCCGATCACGGCGACGGTGCCGACGATTTTTCCGTCCACTTCATACGGTGCGGTAACCATGCTGAACTCATCCAAAGTCACGCCACCGGACTCCCCGCCGATAAAGATCTGCACACCTTCCGCCTTGCGGCTAAATTCCAGCAACTGCAACAACGCGGTTTTCCGCTCGAAGAGATCAAACAGCTTCTTCAGGCTGGTTGTATTACTCGACAAGTCATACACATCGAGCAGCTTGTGTTCGCCTGCCACGACCACGTTTTCGCTGTTCTCCTTGATTGCCGCCCCTCCCGCTTCAATAGCGGCAGTCATGAGTTGGGTCGTGTCATGACGCAATTGCTTCAGTTCGCTCTGGAGGCGAGTGCGGATTTCATCGATGGCGCAACCCGCATAATTCTGATTAATGAAATTGGCCGCTTCCGTCAATTCGGCCTGGCTGTATGTTCGGTCCGTAAAAAGCACGCGGTTCTGAACATCCCCTTCCGGTGTCACGATGATGAGCAGAATGCGTTTTTCCGACAAGGTCATGAATTCGATATAGCGGAATATGGCGGTACTCCGCTTGGGAGCCACCACCACGCCGGCGAAGCGTGTCAATTCCGCCAGCAATTGTGAAGCCGCGCTAATCAATCGTGAAGGATTGTCCGGATGAAGCTGGTCTTGAAGCTGGTGGATTTCAATGAGTTCCAGAGGCTTTACCACCAGCAGCGTATCCACAAAAAAACGATAGCCTTGATGGGTCGGTATGCGGCCGGCGGAAGTATGCGGACTGGCGACAAAACCCATTTCTTCAAGGTCCGCCATCACATTTCGAATAGTGGCGGGGCTAAGATCAAGACCGGAGAATTTGGAGAGCGAGCGCGAACCCACCGGCTGACCTTCGGTGATATACCGTTCGACCAGAGTCTTTAGCAGGATTTTGGCGCGCTGATTTAGCATTCCATTATTTTACACCAGGATTCATTCTACCGGCTGAATTGAGTCTTACCGCTCCCGAGCGACAGAAAAGGCAATGGCTAATACCTAAGGACGCCAACACGTCATCTTTCAGCCAATATCCGCCGTGGTCGCCGCGCTGAATATATCAATAACGGGGCTGGAATACTTTGTCACCTTGGGGCCGATATGGTTTAATCTCAAGAAATGTTTCATACCAAAGGTCGGCTTCATCAGCGGTTCCACCTATTCTTCAGTCTAATCTAACGATGAGTTCTTCGTTTAAAACAATAGCTTTGATCGGCAAGCATAAAAATCCCGATATCGTGGCTCCACTGCTGAGCCTGGGAAGGTATATGGAGAAGCGCAATCTGGAAGTTCTGCTGGATCAAGCTACTGCTGCTGTCGTGGCAGAGGCAAAATACCCCGCCGTGACCATGGAGGAGATCGGTATACGTGCCGATTTAGCGATAGTCCTGGGCGGCGATGGCACGATGCTCAATATCGCACGAAAGCTTGCGCCCTTCAATGTTCCGTTGGTTGGCATCAACCAGGGCCGGCTCGGATTTCTTACCGATCTTTCGATCGACTCCATGCTCGAAACGCTGGGCTCGATGCTGGATGGCCAATATTTCAAAGAGCGGCGCATGCTGCTGTTCGTTGAGGTCGTCCGGGATAATGTTACGGCATATAGTGCTCTGGCATTAAATGATGTAGCGGTAAATCGCGGCGTTGGCGGTAACATGATCGAGTTCGAGGTGCATATCAATGGCGAATACGTATACTCCCTGCGTTCGGATGGTTTGATTGTCGCGAGTCCGACCGGTTCTACCGCGTACGCATTGTCATCGGGTGGCCCTATCCTTCACCCCAGCCTTGATTTGATTGCACTGGTTCCGGTCAGCCCGCATACGCTGAGCAACCGCCCGATCGTTGTCGGGCCGGACGCCGTCGTGGAAATCCTGATGCATCGTACCGCAGTCGCGCGTGTGCATTCCGATAGCCATTCCCATTACGATTTAAGGCAATATGACAAGGTTGTCGTGCGGCGCTCTCCCCATACCGTAACATTGCTGCACGCCTCGGATCACAGCTACTACCGCATGCTCCGCGAGAAGCTTGGCTGGAGCGGCATACCCAGAAACCAGGTATGAGCCTTTCAGCATGCTAAAGTTTCTGAGCATACGGAATTTTGTCATTGTTGACTGCATGGAACTGGAGTTTGCTCCCGGTTTTACTGTGCTTACCGGCGAAACCGGCGCCGGAAAATCCATTCTGATTGATGCGCTCTCGCTTGTACTGGGCGAACGCAGCGAAACGAGTGTCGTTCGTAATGGCTGCGACCGTGCTGAAATCAGCGCGGAGTTCGATATTGGCGGACTGCCGAAGCTCGCGGAATGGTTGCGCGAAAATGGATTCGAAAATCAGGATGACGACCGCGATGTATGCCTGTTGCGCCGGTTGGTGGATGCCGGCGGACGCTCCCGCAGTTTTATCAATGGTCGCGCTGCTACTTTGCAGCAATTGCACGCGGTTGGTGAAAACCTAGTGGATATTCAGGGGCAGCATGCACATCAGTCGTTGTTGCGCAAGGAAGCGCAACGCGAACTGCTCGACGCCTATTCAGGCAACCGACAATTGGCGCAATCTGTCGCAGAAGCGTATCGGCATTGGCAGGGACTTCATCGGCTGCGCGTGTCCCGGGAGCAAAACGCAGCCGCTTTCGCTCAGGAGCGCGAGCAACTGGAGTGGCAAGCAAGGGAGATCTCCGCGCTGAATTTTTCGCTTGATGAGTGGCAGGCGTTGCAAGCCGAGCACAGCCGACTCTCCCATGCGGTCGCTTTGCTTGAAGCGACGCAGATTGGACTTGAAACCCTGTCGGAAGGCCAAACCGCCGCGCTTTCGCAGCTAAATTCGGTCATTTTGCGTCTGAGCCAGGTACTTGAATGCGATAGCAGCCTCAAAGTGGTACTGGATTTGCTCGAGCCGGCGCAAATCCAGTTACAGGAAGGCGTGTATGAACTTGGGCGTTATCAACAGCGTCTTGATCTGGATCCCCAACGTCTACAGGATATAGAGGCCCGCCTAGCGGCGGTTCACGCTACGGCCAGAAAATACCGGGTTGTTCCCGATCAACTGCAGGAGCTGTTGAGGACGGTCACCGAGCGGCTGGAAGAACTGGGTCACAAAGAAGATGGTGAGTCGCTGGCGAGGCAAGAGGCGACAGCCAGAGATGAATATCTCAAGCTTGCAAAAGAATTGAGTGTCGGGCGGACAGGCGCAGCGGCCACGCTTGCCCGGCAGGTCACTGTCGCAATGCAAACCCTGGCGATGGCAGGGGGAGAGTTCTCGGTAACGCTGACCTCGCTCGAGCAAGGCAGTGCGAACGGCATGGAGCAAATCGAGTTCCAGGTTTCCGCCCATCAGGGCCTGCCGCTGCGACCATTGGCAAAGGTCGCGTCAGGCGGGGAGTTGTCGCGGATCGGCCTGGCGATACATGTCATCACGAGCAAGCTCGGCATGACGCCCACGCTCATATTCGATGAGGTAGACGCAGGTATTGGTGGTCGAGTCGCAGAAATGGTAGGGGGAATGCTGAAAAAACTCGGCGCGGAGCGTCAGGTGTTGTGCATAACCCATCTAGCCCAGGTTGCGTCGGCGGGAGACCATCAATGGCAGGTTACCAAATCAGCCGATCCCGCTAATCCAGGAAACATATCGAGCCGCATCGCTGTGCTTGAAAGGCAGGAGCGAATCGAGGAAATTGCGCGAATGCTGGGCGGTGCAAAAATAACTGACACCACCCGTAAGCATGCCGCCGAGATGTTGCTATCCGCCGGGGCAGAAGACGTTTGATCGGACGAGATTTCCTGCAGCTTGTCGGGCTTAAAGAATCGCGGCGAAAAAGTGGCTGGGTGAGGGCAGATTTTGAGGATTTTGAAGGCCAATAGTTATTCTATTGGCCGAAAAAGCGGCGAATATGAACCAGCCAGACGCTTTTGCAGCCGATTTCCTTTAAGTCCGACAGGCTGCTAGTTCCACCATTACCGGTGCATGATCGGAAGGCCGTTCGAGTTTGCGTGTTGCCTTGTCGATAACACACGCGGTACATACTTCGGCAAGGTCTTTACTTAATAGAATGTGGTCTATCCGCAAACCCATGTTGCGGCGGAAGGCCATCATGCGATAGTCCCACCAGGTGTAGGATTTTTCCGGCTGTTCGAATAGACGGAAGCTGTCCATGAGGCCCAGATTGAGTACTTCACGAAATGCCTCACGCTCCGGCAGGCTGAACAGAACCTGGCCTTCCCATAACTTTGGGTCGTGTACGTCGTGCGCTTCCGGTGCGATATTGAAATCGCCCAGCAACACCAGTTTCGGATGCTGGCTTAACATGTCTCGAATCCAGTCCGTGAGGGCGGCGAGCCACCTCAGCTTATATTGGTATTTTTCGGACTCGACGTTCTCACCGTTGGGAACGTAAATACAGATTATCCGCACATCGCCGTAAACTGCGCTCAGAACGCGCTTTTGAGGATCATCAAAACCGGGTATGGCGGTGATAATTTCGCTTCCCGGCTGTTTGCTGAGCAAAGCGACGCCATTATAGGTTTTCTGGCCGCTATAAAGCGTTTGGTAACCAGCCGTCGCAATGGCTTCTATCGGGAAATTCTCGTCTTGCAGCTTCGTCTCTTGCAGGCACAGCACATCGGGTTGATACACCGCCAGCCAGTCGAGAACCTGCGGTAGGCGGACCTTGAGAGAGTTTACGTTCCATGTGGCAATTTTCATGCGTTCATTTTATCAAATTTGCACGTGCGGCCTTCAACAAATAGTCGTAACGCAAATCACGCACCATGGTTTGTTGATTTCCGGATAAATCATCAGATATACCCCGCTTGATTGCCATGCGCTCCGCCCCAGATTTATTTAAAAGTTTTCCAATTATGTTGTGCTATTATGGAATTAGGCGTGTTGGGCTGAGTGCGGGCTACTCGGAGCACTCGCGCCGGCCCTCATCGGGATCTTGGGGTGACTATCGCATGTCTGCCCGCTACACTCAGTATTACTCGTGGCGCTCTTTCAGCCGCACTTATACATGTCTCTTAAACGGGAGCTGGTGCCGATGTTTAGCAGGAATACGATCGATATTGGTGCTTATCGCACATTGTTTCCCTTTCCAACAGAGCCGTGGCTATTATGAATACTTCAGATGACTCGGAAGAATTTGGTGTAGCCGATTGGCGGCGGCTATTGCGTTCGATCGGTGAAGACCCATCACGTCAGGGCCTGGTTGAAACGCCGGGTCGCATCACGCGTGCCTGGGCTCATTGGACACGCGGCTATAAACAGGACCCGGCAGCGATTCTCAAGACATTTGCCGATGGTGGCGAAAGTTATGACGAGCTGATCGTTGTCAGGCAAATACCGGTTTACTCGCATTGTGAGCACCATCTTGCCCCCTTCTTCGGTCACGCAACCGTTGGGTATCTTCCGAGCGGACACATCGTTGGGTTGTCGAAGTTGACACGACTGGTCAATTGTTTTGCTGCACGCTTGCAGGTTCAGGAACGCCTGACCCAGCAAATTGCGCAGTCCCTGATTGAGCATCTTCAGCCCAAGGCTGTCGGTGTAATTATTCGCTGCCGCCACATGTGCATGGAATCGCGGGGAATCGCCGTCGCTGGCGAAGAGACCGTCACTTCGGCAATGCTTGGCGATCTGAAGACAAACGCCGCTCAACGAGCCGAGTTCCTGGCGCTGGCCGAGTAACTTCTGCGAAAGCAGCGATCCTGAAAGTTTGCGCTAATATCCCTGTTTGCAACGTTGAATTACAGGGCAATAGAACACATGGTCTGAAGAATACGGAGCCATGGCGCGGCTATAACACTTACCCATCATTCGGTTTTCCAATTATCCACATCAGTGAATCTCGTGCATAACCACCTGGAGTGCAAAGCGTATGACACCGGCTAAATATCTGTCCATTTTCACACCGGCGACCAAGCTTGAAAGGGAAGAAAATTTTGAAGATTACTGGGAGTTTACTCAGCAGCATGGCGGTCAACTTTTTGAAGGTGCGAAGGATCTGGAAAAAAAGCGTGCCAGGCTCAAGTACTTTCAGGAGCATCCCGTTAGATTGCGCCAGCCGCTTGCTAATCCCGAAACCTTTTACCGCAATTATGTCGAGATGCAGGATGATCCCGGGTCAATGGATCGCATGACGCTGATGTTGACGTGCATTTATAAATTCGCGAGACACGAGTGGGTAGGAATAAAAGGCGCCTGGGATGTCATTCCTGATATGGCACATTCATATAAAGTAACTGACAAAATCAGTCGCATGCATTTAGCCGAAGAATTTTGCCATGTACGCCTTTTTAACGAAATGTTACGCACATGTGGTCTGGATAAGGTGGAGTGGGTACCTTTAGGGCCGATCAAGGAAAAAATCTACGAGCAATTTCCAAAAGTTCCGGGATTCTTGAAGGACTCGCCCGCTTTTATTACCGAACTGATGGGAGTAACGTTTTATTGTCACCTATACCGCTTGTTTGATGAGATATTGGCTGACGAACCCGAAGTCTGCAGTCGTTTAAAAGAACTGCTGGACGAGATTACAATTGATGAAGTAGCGCATGTGGGCCAACGAAGGAATTTTATCGGCCCTATAGGGATGGGAATTTCCAAAGCACTGGTTAAACCTTTCTATACGATGTTTTTCAAAGATATACCCGAAATCGGACAATTACTGGATGTTGACCAGATGATCAAGGACGGTGTTTCTTTTGATTTCAATGAGTTGCCTGCGCACATGATCGAGCGCAGCTGGGTTCCCTCCTATTGCAAGGCATTAGGCATATCGGAAATGAGTTCCGAGCTTTGAAAATTCGGCTATAGCGGGGTATTTAGCGAAGTTACAACGGTACTTTCCATCCCTGAGGACAGCGCGGAGCCTGTCCAGCAGGGCACTTATATAATAGTGCAGGGTTCGATGAGTCCCATGGAAATGGCGCGGGAAATGGCTTGCTGACGGTTGACCACACCCATTTTCTGTGCCGCGTTCTGAAGATGAAAAGTGACCGTACGTTCCGATATGTTGACGATGTTGCCTATTTCCCAGCCGGTTTTTCCTTCGGCTGCCCATAGTAAACATTCTTTTTCCCTTTCTGTCAGACTGATCCGTTTCAAAGGGAGCGGACCTTTACTCAGAACGACACGCTGCACTGCCTCGTGTAGATAACAGGTCAATAGCTGGGCCTTGTCCATCGTCGCGATAATATCATCCTGAGCTTCACGAGAGTCGCGGGAGGTTGAAAGGCTCAGCATTGCAGCTTCGCCTCGCCCACCGTGAACCGAGAAGCTGGCCCCGCTCGCCAGGCCGCAGTCCTTTGCCTCGCTTCTTATCCTTGCTTCCTTGCGGCCCTTGAAAATCTCGTTCCTCCAGATGACTGGAATTGACGTTTTGGCGCAGTGGGAAACAGTAGGATCAATACTGGCGTAACCTTCCTCGTCATAATGTTTTCGCCATGCTTCCGGATAACAACTGAGAATGAACCGATAGGGACGGGTAAGCGACGTATTTACCTGCACGCCGTATAGAAAATGCTCGAATCCCATCTGGCCAACAATAGCTGTGGCATCCCCGTGCAGCTCTTCCACGGTATTGCAGTTCAGCAACGACTCGAATAGTTGTAAATTAGTCATGATTTTCTCCTCATGATATCCCCTTTTTATTGCAAAATTCTTACCGCCGGTTTACGAGTCTTGGACATTTTACCAACAAGTTACTTATACAAAGCGTTATTTGCGAAGCGAGATCATCTGGAGTTTATTGAT